>NZ_JBHJTJ010000032.1:0-53176 GCF_042267765.1 Gottfriedia sp. NPDC056225
GTCACACCCGTTCCCATACCGAACACGGCAGTTAAGCTCTTTTGCGTCGATGGTAGTTGGGGGTTTCCCCCTGTGAGAGTAGAACGTCGCCTGGTAACCAAAGCATCAGCTATTTAGCTGGTGCTTTTTTTTATTTAGGTTCTTTTACAATATACTCCTTATGCAATAAGACAAAAGTTTAGTGTGATAATGTTTTTTTAGGGATTGTTTATATTTGATAAAATATATAATGAACTTTCAATAAGCGAGGGAAAAGAAATGTTAATACATAAAATAGATCAAGAAATTTCGTTAAGAATGTTGAATATTGATGATGCAGAAGAATTTTTCAATTTAACAATTAATTCAAAGCCTTATTTAAAAGAATGGCTTGGTTGGTTAGACTATGTTGAGTGTATAGAAGATACTGCTCAAAACATTACAGCAAGACTTAAAGCATTTGCTGAAAATGGTGGTTATCCAAGGTCATTCGCTATTATTTATAAAGATCATATAGCTGGCACAATCGGTTTTAATGACATAAATAAGACTAATAAAATTGGTACAATTGGTTATTGGTTAGGTGAAAACTTCCAAGGTAAAGGTATTATGTCAAAGGCATTTAAATCATTAATTGACTATGGATTTAAAGATCTTGCTCTAAATAAAATAGAAGTTAGTGTCGCTGTTGGAAATAAAAAAAGTAGAGCACTTCCTGAACGATTTGGATTCGTTGTAGAAGGGGAAATTAGACAAGCAGAGTGGTTGTATGATCATTATGTAGACCATGTTATTTATGGACTTCTATCTAACGAGTGGAAGAAATTATGTAACTAACGGCTAGTTTTACATCAAATGGATGATATTACATAAGGTTGACAGACAATAAAATGAAGAGAAAAACAAACATACGTGCATACCTCAGTCTATTTTCCATTTGAAATTGCGAGAGAACGACTTGGCGTACAACCGACGAGCATATATTGATAGGGTCAGAAAGGGAGATATGCAGTAAACAAAGAGACAAGTTGGGAATTATGAAACTGTTATCACCCTCTAGTAGAATTAATCATCGTCTGGTCAATTTCTTACGATGAAAATCTTGCTAACGATGAATTTTCTCCATACCTCGAACAAATAACTCCATTTGTTCCTCAACCATCAAATTATGTTGTACCTTCCAAAACAAAAAGTTTAGAACCATTTTAAGCATGCTTTTTTTCCATTTACAAGGAAAGTTTCTATTTTATCTGCTAAAAATTCAATAAGTAAACAATAATATTAATTCTGGGCAAACACCCTTATGAGTAAATCTACATAATTTAGATTGAATGGAGGGAATAAGATGAGAGGAAAAATACTCAATTATTATGCAGGGGGTAATACTGCAAAAGGGTTTTATAATCTCTATGACTCAGCTTTAGAGGATTTAGATAGACTGTTTATTTTAAAAGGTGGTCCTGGAACTGGGAAATCAACATTAATGAAAACCATTGGTGAAAAGATTGTAAATAAGGGGATCGATATTGAATATTTACATTGTTCTTCAGATACAAATTCAATTGATGGTTTAATTATCCCGAAATTTCAAGTAGGTATAGTGGATGGAACAGCACCCCATGTAATTGAGCCTAAAGCTCCAGGGGTTATTGAGGAATATGTGAACTTAGGTGTCGCTTGGGATTCTAAGAAATTATCTTTACACAAGGAAGCGATACTTTCATTAAATAGTGAGATTTCTAAAAAGTTTAAAACGGCGTATGATACGTTTGCTGCGTCTTTAAAGGCGCATGATGGGATTGAAGATGTATATATTGCAAATATGGACTTTAAAGAAGCGAATAAACTAACTGATGAACTAATTGCGCTTTTCTATGGTAATGACAACAACACTGAAAAAGATTCAAAAGTAAAACATAGGTTTTTAGGTGCAGCAACACCAAGTGGTGCAGTTGATTATGTTCAAAATTTAACGGAAGAAATTGAAAAACGTTATTTTATTAAAGGAAGAGCTGGTTCAGGAAAATCGACGATGTTAAAAAAAATAGCAGCTGCAGGTGAAGAAAGAGGCTTTGATGTAGAGATTTATCATTGTGGTTTTGATCCAAATAGTCTTGATATGGTAATAATCCCGGAAAAAGGCATTGCGATTTTTGATAGTACAGCACCACATGAATATTTTCCAGATCGTGAATCAGATGAAATTATTGATATGTATGAAAGATGTATTACACCAGGAACAGATGAGAAATACGCTCAAGAAATTGAAAGAACGACAAAGTCATATAAAGACAAAATGAAGGAAGCCATTTCTTATTTGGCGGAAGTTAAAGTGCTAAGAGATGAATTAGAGGCGATTTATATAGGGGCTATGGATTTTTCTATAGTTGATAAGATTCAATCTGAAATACTAGAAGAAATTGAAAGTATCATTAATAAATAAAATAATACTAATAAAGGTGTGGCCATTTTGGTACGCCTTTTTGTGATTCATTAATTCCGCACTACACGGCTAGCTAAAATGCGGTATTTCATATAAAATCTCTGAAGTTTTAACAAAAGATCGGCTTTTTCGACAAAATAATTGGTTCTTCACGAAAAGTCAATAATTGAAATAGTGATTTTTCCATTCTATTATAGGGATAGATAGCATTAATTCTTTAGTGAAATAAAGCAGTTGAAGCGCGCTATTTTTATCAATTCATCCGATTTAGTAGTACAAATAAGAAATATACAGACATTTGTAATTTAATCCAAATAGTCTTCATAGAATAGAAAAAACAGTGTAAAACACGAACATTAAAATATTTTTTAATAAAAACATTCATATTTTATTGAAAAAAGAGTTATAAATTGATACTATAGAGATAGGAAATTTAGCAAACCTCATATAAGTTTGGGAATATGGCCCAAAAGTTTCTACCTAGTAACCTTAAATTACTGGACTATGAGGGGAAGTTAATCACACGTGTACGTTAGACTAGTATACGCCTAAGTAGATTATCTTTCTCACCATAGAGGGGATAATTCTATTTAGGCGTTTTTTGTTAGAAATTTATATAAAAAATAAAAATAGCGAATAAACTTGGGGGAAAAGCAGATGAAACCGGTAATTGGTGTCATTATGGGGAGTACAAGTGATTGGGAAACAATGCAACATGCTTGTGATGTGTTAGAAGAGTTAAATGTTAGCTATGAGAAACGAGTTGTTTCAGCACATCGTACACCAGATTTAATGTTTGAGTATGCAGAATCAGCTAGAGAACGTGGTATTAAGGTAATCATAGCAGGAGCTGGTGGAGCTGCTCACTTACCAGGAATGGTAGCAGCAAAGACAACACTTCCAGTAATTGGTGTACCAGTACAATCAAAAGCTTTAAATGGATTAGATTCATTATTATCAATTGTACAAATGCCAGGTGGAGTACCTGTTGCCACTGTAGCAATTGGTAAAGCTGGAGCAACAAATGCAGGCTTACTTGCAGCACAAATATTAAGCATCCAAGATCAAGAAGTTTATAAAGCGTTAGAAACGCGTCGCGAAAACACTACAAAACAAGTTTTAGAAAGTAGTGAATCATTATGAATAGCAAAGTTATCTTACCAGGGCAAACAATCGGCATTATTGGTGGAGGCCAACTTGGAAGAATGATGGCGCTTTCAGCAAAAGAAATGGGTTATAAAATTGCAGTTTTAGACCCGACTCCAAACTCGCCTTGTGGGCAAGTATCTGATATAGAGATTACAGCTGAGTATTCTAATATAGAAGCAATAAAACAGCTTGCGAATGTAAGTGATGTTATAACATATGAATTTGAAAATATTGATGTAAAAGCACTTGAGTATTTAGATGAACACTCATATTTACCTCAAGGTAGTGAGTTATTAAAGCTTACAAGAAATCGATTAACAGAAAAAACGGCGATTCAAAATTTAGGCATAAAGGTTGCACCATTTCGTCTAGTAGAAAACGAGGAGCAATTTACTGAAGCAGTCAATGCAATCGGATTACCAGCAGTTTTGAAAACAACAACTGGCGGTTATGATGGAAAAGGGCAGGTTGTTTTAAGATCTGAAGAAGACTTTGTTGATGGGTTAGAACTTGTTAAAAAACAACAATGTATTCTTGAAGGTTGGGTTCCTTTTGAAAAAGAATTGTCAATTATTGTCGCAAGAAATAGTAATGGAGAGGTAAGTACGTTCCCAATAGCAGAGAATGTACACATTAATCAAATTCTCCATACTTCATCTGTACCAGCAAATACTTCAAAATTAGTAATCAAAACAGCTGAAAACTATGCTGAAAAGATTGCGAGTTCATTTCATCTTGTAGGTGTTTTAGCAATTGAGCTATTTGTAACGAAAGATGAGCAGGTTTACATTAATGAATTAGCTCCACGTCCACATAATACAGGACATTATACGATGGAAGCAGTAGAAACTTCACAGTTTAAGCAGCATATTCGAGCAGTTTGTAATTTACCATTGGGCAATACAGAATTACTGAAACCAGTCGTAATGGTAAATATATTAGGTGAACATGTTGAAGAAGTCTTGAATGTAATGCAAAATGATAGTACATTAAATGTCCATCTTTATGGTAAAGAAGAAAGCAAAAAAGGCCGTAAAATGGGACATATTAATATAATGGCAGCATCAACAGAAGCAGCGATGCAAAAAGTAAATGAGTTAGGGATTTGGCAACAAAGCCCGATGGAGGTAAAAATATGATTGAACGTTATTCACGCCCAGAAATGGCAACAATTTGGACAGAAGAAAACAAATTTAAAGCTTGGTTAGAAGTTGAAATCTTAGCATGTGAAGCATGGGCTGAATTAGGAGATATTCCTAAAGAAGACGTAAAAGTGTTACGTGAAAAAGCTTCTTTCGATATAAACAGAATTTATGAAATTGAACAAGAAACACGCCACGACGTAGTTGCATTTACTCGTGCAGTTTCTGAAACATTAGGCGACGAACGTAAATGGGTACATTATGGTTTAACATCGACTGACGTAGTAGATACAGCACTTTCTTACTTACTACGCCAAGCAAATGCTATCCTATTAAATGATTTAGAGAATTTTATTGGAATCCTTGAAACAAAAGCAAAAGAACATAAATACACAGTTATGATGGGCCGTACTCACGGTGTACATGCAGAACCAACTACTTTTGGATTAAAGCTTGCATTATGGACTGAAGAAATGAAACGCAACTTAGAGCGCTTTAAGAACGCAATCGAAACAGTTCGAGTTGGTAAAATCTCAGGCGCTGTTGGAACATTTGCAAATACTCCTCCTTTTGTTGAAGAATATGTTTGTGAAAAATTAGGAATTCAAGCGGCACCAATTTCAACTCAAACATTACAACGTGATCGTCACGCACATTACATGGCAACATTATCTTTAATTGCAACATCAATTGAAAAGTTTGCAACTGAAGTTCGTGGATTACAAAAAAGTGAAACGCGTGAAGTTGAAGAATTCTTTGCAAAAGGTCAAAAAGGTTCTTCTGCAATGCCACATAAACGTAATCCAATTGGATCTGAAAATATGACAGGTTTAGCTCGTGTAATTAGAGGTCATATGGTTACAGCTTATGAAAATGTATCACTTTGGCATGAAAGAGATATCTCACATTCATCTGCAGAAAGAATCATCTTACCAGATGCAACAATACTTTTAAATTACATGTTAAATCGTTTTGGAAATATCGTTAAAAACCTTACAGTATTCCCTGAGAATATGAAACGTAATATGGATCGTACTTACGGATTAATTTATTCTCAACGTGTACTACTAGCTTTAATTGAAAAAGGTATGTCACGTGAAGAGGCATATGATACAGTTCAACCAAAAACGATGGAAGCATGGGAAACTCAAGTACAGTTTAAAGAGCTTGTAGAATCTGAAGGGAAAATTACTTCATTATTATCTCAAGAAGAGATTGATGATTGCTTCGACTATAATTACCACTTAAGTCAAGTTGATACAATTTTTGAACGCTTAGGATTAAATTAATAAAAAAATTGTTTGGCTAAGTTTAGAGAAAAAGATTCTTAGCCAAACAATTCAAATAAAAGATAAAGCAAAAATTCTATTGGGTGTTTAAATGAGGATATGGGAGGCATTGTTAGCATGGTGGAGCAAGTAATGTTGTATGAGGGAAAAGCAAAAAGGATTTTCTCTACTGAGAATCCTGAAATTGTAAGAGTTGAGTACAAAAATTCAGCAACTGCATTTAACGGTGAAAAGAAAGCAGAAATTGCCGGTAAAGGCCGTTTGAATAATGCGATTACTAGTTTACTATTTTCAAAGTTATTGGAAGCAGGGATTGCATCTCATTTCGTTGAAAAAACATCAGAACTTGAACAACTTGTAAAACGAGTAACAATTGTACCAATTGAAGTAGTTGTTAGAAATATTGTTGCTGGTAGCTTATCGAAGCGTATGGGATTAGATGAAGGTGTTAAATTAGAAAAGCCAATCATCGAATTTTACTACAAACGTGACGATTTAGGTGATCCGATTATTAATGAAGATCATATTGCTGCACTTAAACTAGCAACAACTGAAGATCTTGAAACAATTAGAGATATTGCTTTCCGTGTTAACGATGTACTAGTAGAACTATTTAATGAATGCAATGTTCGATTAGTCGATTTTAAATTAGAATTTGGCAAATTAAATGATGGAACAATTTTGTTAGCAGATGAAATTTCACCAGATACTTGCCGATTATGGGATAAAGATACAAACGCAAAATTTGATAAAGATGTATTCCGTAGAGATTTAGGTAACTTAACAGATGGATACGAAGAAATTTTAAAACGCTTAGGGGGATTATCATGTTCAAAGTAAGAGTATTCGTTACATTAAGAGAAAGTGTTTTAGATCCACAAGGAATTGCAGTAAAAAACGCACTTCATAGCATGAATTTTAGCGAAGTTGAAGATGTTCGTATCGGTAAATATATGGAATTATTAATTGATAAAAATGTTGCAGATTTAGATACAACTGTTAAAGAAATGTGTGAAAAATTATTAGCAAACATCGTAATTGAAGATTACCGTTATGAGGTAGAGGAGGTAGTCGCACAGTGAAGTTTGCAGTAATTGTGTTCCCGGGCTCAAATTGTGATGTTGATATGTATCATGCAATCAAAGATGAGTTAGGCGAAGAAGTAGAATACGTATGGCATGATTCAACGAATTTAGATGAATTTGATGGTATTTTATTACCAGGTGGTTTCTCATATGGTGATTACTTACGCTCTGGTGCAATTGCAGGATTTGCAAACGTGATGGATGCTGTAAAGAAAGCTGCTGCTGAAGGTAAACCAGTATTTGGCGTATGTAATGGATTCCAAATTCTAACTGAAGCAGGACTACTACCAGGTACTCTTAGACGTAATGAGAAATTAAAGTTTATGTGTAAACAAGTTGAATTAGTTGTTGAAAACAATGAATCAATGTTTACAACTGGATATGAAAAAGGTCAAGTAATTACAGTGCCAATTGCACATGGTGAAGGAAATTACTATTGTGATCAAGAAACTTATGAATCTCTTAAAGCTAATAATCAGATTATTTTCCGTTATCAAAATAATCCGAACGGTAGCTTAGATGATATTGCTGGAATCGTGAATGAAAAAGGAAATGTATTAGGAATGATGCCACACCCTGAGCGTGCAGTTGATGCATTATTAGGATCAGCAGACGGACTTCAACT
This sequence comes from Gottfriedia sp. NPDC056225, assembly GCF_042267765.1. Classification (NCBI taxonomy): domain Bacteria; kingdom Bacillati; phylum Bacillota; class Bacilli; order Caryophanales; family Bacillaceae; genus Gottfriedia; species Gottfriedia sp. NPDC056225. The sequence goes on from NZ_JBHJTJ010000032.1 coordinate 7,713, forward strand.
ATTTCGTTCGATTGTAAGAAACTGGAGGGAAAATCATGTCGTTACTTCTTGAGCCAAATCCAATTCAAATTGAAAATGATAGAATTTATACTACTATGGGCTTAACTGATGAAGAGTTTCAATTAGTTAAATCAATTATTGGTCGCAATCCGAACTATACAGAGCTTGGATTATTCTCAGTAATGTGGTCAGAGCATTGTAGTTATAAAAACTCAAAACCTTTATTACGTAAATTCCCAATCAGTGGTGAGCACGTTTTACAAGGACCAGGTGAAGGAGCGGGGATTGTTGATATTGGCGATGAGCAAGCTGTAGTTTTTAAAATCGAGAGCCATAATCACCCTTCTGCAATTGAACCATACCAAGGTGCTGCAACTGGTGTAGGTGGAATCATTCGTGATGTATTTTCAATGGGAGCACGCCCTGTAGCTCTTCTAAACTCTTTACGATTCGGTGAATTAGAAACGCCTAGAGTTAAATATTTATTTGAAGAAGTTGTTGCAGGTATTGCTGGATATGGAAACTGTATTGGTATTCCAACAGTAGGTGGCGAAATAAACTTCGATCCATGTTATGAAGGCAATCCTTTAGTAAATGCTATGTGCGTTGGATTAATCAACCATAAAGACATTAAAAAAGGTCAAGCACACGGTGCTGGAAACACAGTTATGTACGTAGGTGCTTCAACTGGTCGCGATGGCATTCATGGTGCAACATTTGCTTCTGAAGAATTATCTGATGCTTCAGATGAGAAACGTCCAGCTGTTCAAGTTGGCGATCCATTTATGGAGAAGTTATTACTTGAAGCATGTTTAGAAGTTGTTCAAAATGACGCTCTTGTTGGAATTCAAGATATGGGTGCAGCTGGATTAACATCTTCATCTGCTGAGATGGCTTCAAAAGCAGGAATGGGAATTGAGATGAATCTTGACTTAGTTCCACAACGTGAAGCTGGTATGACAGCATACGAAATGATGTTATCAGAATCTCAAGAACGTATGTTATTAGTAGTAGAAAAAGGTAGAGAGCAAGAGATTGTAGACTTATTTGAAAAGTATGATTTACATGCTGTATCTGTAGGAGTTGTTACAGATGATAAGATGCTTCGCTTACTTCATAAAGGAGAAGTTGTAGCTAATTTACCTGTAGATGCTCTTGCTGAAGAAGCGCCGGTATATCATAAACCATCTACTGAACCTGCATACTATGGCGAGTTCCAAGCGATGGAAAACTATATTCCTGAAATTAATGACTCAAAAGAAACGTTAAAACAATTACTATCTCAACCTACAATTGCAAGTAAAGAGTGGGTTTACGGTCAGTATGATTATATGGTTCGTACAAACACAGTAGTTGCTCCTGGTTCGGATGCTGCAGTTATTAGAATTCGCGATACAAAGAAAGCTCTAGCGATGACAACTGACTGTAATGCACGCTACTTATATCTAGATCCAGAAGTTGGCGGAAAAATTGCAGTAGCTGAAGCTGCACGTAATGTAATTTGTTCTGGTGCAAGACCACTTGCTATTACAGATTGCTTAAACTTCGGAAATCCTGAAAAACCTGAGATTTTCTGGCAGTTAGAAAAAGCAACTGACGGTATGAGTGAGGCATGTAATGTTCTAAGTACGCCTGTAATCGGTGGGAACGTATCATTATATAACGAAACAAATGGTGAAGCTGTTTACCCAACTCCTGTAGTTGGTATGGTAGGTCTAATTGAAGACGTTGAGCATATCACAACTCAAAACTTCAAAACTGCTGGCGATTTAATTTATGTAATCGGCGCGGCAGAAGCTGAGTTTGGTGGAAGTGAGCTTCAAAAATTATTAAATGGCAAAATCTTTGGTAAAGCACCAAGTATTGATTTAGCGATTGAATCTAGTCGTCAAGAGCAAATACTTGCTGCAATTCAAGCTGGTGTAGTTGCTTCAGCACATGATTTATCTGAAGGTGGTTTAGCAGTTGCGATTGCAGAAAGCACATTTGGTCAATCAGAAGTTGGTGCAACGATTACAATCGAAGGAAATGAAGTTGTATCACTATTTAGTGAAACTCAATCACGTTTCTTACTTTCAGTTAAACCTGAGCATAAAGAACAATTCGAAGCATTAGTGGATGCAAAGTTAATCGGTACAGTTACAGAAGAAACATCAGTAACAGTTCGTAATGAAAAGAATGAAACAGTTCTTCATGCTTCAGTTGAGGAACTGAAACAAGCTTGGAAAGAGGCGATCCCATGCTTGCTGAAATAAAAGGATTAAACGAAGAGTGTGGAATATTTGGAATTTGGGGGCATATTGATGCTGCCCAAATCTCCTACTATGGTCTTCATAGCTTGCAACATAGAGGTCAAGAAGGTGCAGGAATTGTTGTAACTGATGGGAATAAGCTTGAAGGTGCAAAAGGACTTGGATTAATCACAGAAGTTTTCAGTAAAGGTCAATTAAACGATTTACACGGAAAAGCTGCTATTGGTCATGTTCGTTATGCAACTGCAGGTGGAGGGGGCTACGAAAATGTTCAGCCTCTATTATTCCAATCGCATACTGGAAGCATTGCTCTTGCTCATAATGGTAACTTAGTAAATGCTTCAAGATTACGTAAAGATTTAGAAATGCAAGGAAGCATTTTCCAAACAACATCTGATACTGAAGTACTTGCTCATTTAATTAAACGTAATGGTTCGGCTCCATTAAAAGATAGCATTAAAGCATCTTTAAATATGATTAAGGGAGCATTTGCTTACTTAGTTTTAACACAGGATGCAATGTATGTTGCACTAGATCCAAACGGCTTTAGACCATTAGCATTAGCTAAACTAGGCGATGCTTACGTTGTAGCTTCTGAGACATGTGCATTTGATGTAGTTGGAGCGAAATATATTCGTGACGTTAATCCAGGAGAGTTATTAATTATCTCTGATAATGGAATTGAGACTGATCAGTTTACTTCATCAGTTAATCATTCGATTTGTAGTATGGAGTATATTTACTTCTCTCGTCCAGATAGCAATATTGATAATATCAATGTTCATGCTGCACGTAAAAGCATGGGCCGCGTTTTAGCAAAAGAAGCTCCAGTAGAAGCAGACGTTGTAATTGGTGTACCTGATTCAAGTATTTCAGCAGCGGTTGGTTACGCTGAAGAGTCTGGCATTCCTTATGAGCTTGGATTAATTAAAAACCGTTATGTAGCTCGTACATTTATCCAACCTTCTCAAGAGCTTCGTGAACAAGGAGTCAAAATGAAACTTTCTCCAGTTCGTTCAATTGTTGAAGGAAAACGTGTAGTAATGGTAGATGATTCAATTGTTCGTGGTACGACAAGCCGACGAATTGTACAAATGTTGCGTGATGCAGGAGCACTTGAAGTTCACGTTCGGATCGGTGCACCACCATTGAAAAACCCTTGTTATTACGGAATTGATACTTCTACTAGAGAAGAGTTAATTGCTGCAACTAATACAATAGAAGAAATATGCCAAGAAATTGGTGCAGATACATTAGAATTTATTAGTCTAGAAGGATTACTAAATGCTATTGGTAGAAATCATGAAGGTCCAAATAGAGGACAATGTACTGCTTGCTTTACAGGGCGTTATCCAACAGTAATCTATGATGAAAATGAATTAGTACATTCTCAGAATTAATATACAAAAATAGAGGCGGGTGATTACAGTCGCCGCCTCTTTTGATTTGAATTATTCATATGGAACGGAAGGGGAAATCATCACATGGCGAATGCATATAAACAAGCTGGAGTAGATATCGAAGCTGGCTATGAAGCAGTGAACAGAATGAAAAAACACGTTCAAAAAACAATGCGTCAAGAAGTTCTTGGTGGATTAGGAGGATTTGGAGGAATGTTTGATCTTTCTAAATTCAACTATAAAGAACCAGTTCTTGTATCAGGGACAGATGGAGTAGGAACAAAATTAAAATTAGCTTTCCAAATGGACCGTCACGATACGATTGGCATTGATGCAGTCGCGATGTGTGTGAATGATATTGTGGTTCAAGGAGCGGAGCCTTTATTTTTCCTAGATTATTTAGCAGTTGGTAAAGCTGTACCTGAACGAATTGAGCATATTGTTAAAGGTGTATCAGACGGTTGTATTCAAGCAGGTTGCTCTTTAATTGGAGGAGAAACAGCAGAAATGCCTGGTTTCTATCCAGAAGACGAATATGATATTGCTGGTTTTGCAGTAGGGATCGCTGATAAGTCAAAGCTTGTAACAGGATTAAACATTAAAGAAGGAGATATCTTATTAGGAATCTCATCAAATGGTATTCATAGTAATGGATATTCTCTAGTACGTAAGGTTTTATTAGAAAAAGGCGGCTTAGCACTTGATCAACACATTGATCAATTAGGTCATACATTAGGCGAAGAATTGCTACGCCCAACAAAAATTTATGTAAAACCGATCTTAAACGTTCTTAAAAAGACTGAAGTAAAAGGTATGGCTCATATTACTGGTGGCGGATTTATTGAAAATATCCCTAGAATGTTACCAGAAGGAATCGGTGCTGAAATAGATTATGGTTCATGGCCAATCCAACCAATCTTTGATTTATTAGAAGAGATTGGTGAATTGAAACGTGAAGAAATGTTTAATATTTTCAATATGGGTATCGGTATGGTTTTAGCTGTTAGCGAAGAAAACCTACATGAGATTATTAATCTATTAGAAGAAGACGGAGAAAAAGTATTCATTATTGGTAGAACGACATCAGGTGAAGGTGTTACCTTTGGTGGAGGTTCTCTGTAATGAAGAAGATTGCCGTATTTGCTTCAGGGAATGGCAGTAATTTTCAAGCAATTCTTGATGCAACTGTAAGCGGGGAATTGAATGCTGAAGTGAAATTACTTGTTTGCGATCGTCAAAATGCATATTGTATCGAACGAGCAAAACAAGCAAATATTCCTTCGTTTAACTTTACAGCGAAAGATTATGAATCAAAGGAGCAATATGAAGGTGAGATTATTGCCCATCTTAAAGAGTTAAATGTCGAATTTATCGTGTTAGCTGGCTATATGAGACTGATTGGGTCGACAATTTTAGACTCATTTCCTGGGAAAATCGTAAATATTCATCCTTCATTTCTACCATTATTTCCTGGAAAAGACGCAATCGGTCAAGCTCTCCTAGCTGGTGTCGAATCGACTGGTGTAACGGTTCATTATGTCGATGAAGGTATGGATACCGGGCCAATTATAGCGCAAGAGGAAATTCTTATTGAAAAGGGAGACTCTAAAGAGTCTCTTGAACAGAAGGTCCATAATGTCGAGCACGTTTTATATGTAAAAACATTAAATAAATTATTTAGTTAACTAGATTAAGATAAAGAGCATGAAATCGATTAGATAGGGGTATGTAGATCATGAAAAAACGAGCTTTAGTTAGCGTTTCAGATAAACAAGGGATTATTGAATTTGTAAGTGGATTAATTAAACATGACTTTGAAGTTATTTCAACAGGTGGAACGTTTAATTTATTAAAAGATGCTGGATTAAATGTAATTGGTATTTCAGAAGTTACTAACTTTCCAGAAATTATGGATGGTCGTGTAAAAACATTACATCCTTCAATTCATGGTGGGTTACTTGGTGTTCGTTCAAACGAAGAACATATGCGTCAAATGAATGAACTAGGTATTCAACCAATTGATTTAGTTTGTGTAAACTTATACCCATTTAAAGAAACAATCATGAAGCCTGATGTTACATTTGAAGATGCGATTGAAAATATCGATATCGGTGGTCCTACAATGCTTCGTTCAGCAGCTAAAAATCATGAGTTTGTATCTGTAGTAGTAGACCCGACAGATTATGAAGTAGTTTTAGCTGAGTTAGCTGATAATAATACAGTTTCTATTGAAACGAATCGCAGATTAGCTGCTAAAGTTTTCCGTCACACTGCAGCTTATGACTCATTAATTTCTAATTATTTAACAGAGCAAGTAGGGGAAGAAAATCCTGAAAGCTATACAGTTACTTATGAATCAAAACAATCTTTACGCTATGGTGAAAATCCTCACCAAAAAGCTACATTCTATCGTTCACCTATGCCAACAGCTTCATCAATTGCTTATGCTGAACAATTACATGGTAAAGAGCTTTCTTATAATAATATTAACGATGCAAATGAAGCATTAAATATCGTACGTGAGTTTTCAAATCCTGCAGTTGTTGCTGTTAAACATATGAACCCTTGCGGAGTTGGTGAAGGAACTACAGTTGAAGAAGCTTATGATCGTGCTTATACTGCAGATCCAGTTTCTATATTTGGTGGAATTATCGCAACAAACCGTGAAGTTGATGCTGCTACAGCTAGGAAAATGCATGAACTATTCCTAGAAATTATTATTGCTCCTTCATTTAGTGAAGAGGCGATTGAAATTCTAACTAGCAAAAAGAATTTACGTTTATTAACAGTAGACTTAGATACTAAACCAACATTTGCACCTAAATTAACAACAGTACATGGTGGTTTATTACGTCAAGATATGGATACATTTGGTTTAGATGAGGCAACTATTACAATCCCTACAAAACGTCAACCAACTGAAGAAGAGTGGGAGAATTTAAAATTAGGATGGAAAGTTGTAAAGCATGTTAAATCAAATGCGATTGTTTTAGCAAAAGACCATATGACAGTTGGAGTTGGCGCAGGTCAAATGAACCGTGTTGGGGCTGCTAAAATTGCAATTGAGCAAGCTGGTGAAAAATCAAATGGTGCTGCATTAGCTTCAGATGCATTTTTCCCAATGAATGATACTGTAGAAGCAGCGGCTAAAGCTGGAATTACAGCAATTATTCAACCAGGTGGATCGATCAAGGACGAAGATTCAATTAAAAAAGCTGATGAATATGGAATTGCAATGGTCTTTACAGGGGTTCGTCACTTTAAACATTAAGAAATAAGGAGATGACAAGATGAAAGTATTAGTTATTGGTCGCGGAGGCCGTGAGCATACAATTGCTTGGAAAGTAAATCAATCGGAGAATGTAACGGATGTATTTGTTGCTCCAGGAAACGATGGAATGATTGATGTTGCAACACTTGTCAATATTGATGAAAGTGACAATGAAGCACTTATTGCATTTGCAAAAAAAGAAGAAATTGATTTAACAATCGTTGGTCCGGAAGTTCCTTTAATGAACGGAATTGTAAATGAATTTCGAGCTGCTAACTTAAAAGTATTTGGTCCAACTAAGGAAGCGGCAATTATTGAAGGAAGTAAAAGCTTTACAAAGGATTTAATGAAGAAATACGCTATTCCAACAGCGGCATATGAAACGTTTACGAACTATGAAGAAGCGAAAGCATATGTTGAAAAGATTGGTGCGCCAATCGTTATAAAAGCTGATGGATTGGCAGCGGGTAAAGGCGTAGTAGTTGCAATGACGACTGAAGAAGCGATTGTAAGTCTTCACGATATGCTACTTGATGAAAAGTATGGTGATGCAAGTGCTTCTGTAGTCATTGAAGAATTTTTAGAGGGCGAAGAGTTCTCATTAATGTCTTTCGTAAATGGAAATAAGGTTTACCCTATGGTAATCGCGCAGGACCATAAACGTGCTTATGACGGAGATAAAGGTCCAAACACAGGTGGTATGGGGGCTTATTCACCAGTACCTCAAATCCCTGAATCGATTGTTGAGCAATCATTAAATGAAATAGTTTTACCAGTTGCAGAAGCAATGATTTCTGAAGGAAGACACTTTACTGGTATCCTGTATGCAGGTTTAATGTTAACAAGCCAAGGACCTAAAGTAATCGAATTTAATGCACGATTTGGTGATCCAGAGACTGAAGTTGTATTACCTCGTTTAGAGAGTGATTTAGCTGAAGTAATGTTAGCAATTTTAAACGAAGAAGAGATCCAATTAGAATGGTCAAAAGAAGCTGTTGTTGGAGTTGTACTTGCTGCAAATGGATATCCAGAAGTTCCTGAAAAAGGTGCTGTCATCAATGGATTAAAAAATGTAACTGATGAGACAATGGTTTTCCACGCAGGTACAAAGCTTGAAAATAATGAATTCGTTACAAATGGTGGAAGAGTACTAATTATTGCACATAAAGGCAGCTCGATAAATGAAGCTTGCGAAAATGTGTATAAACAAATTGACACGATTCAATCAACTGGTTTATTTTATCGCCATGATATTGGGCATAAAGCAATTAAAGTTAATAGTTAATTAGAAAGGGTCGTCAGTTTTGACGACTCTTTTTGACTGCCCACCAAGTGGTCACTTTTTTTGCGGAAATGCGAACAAGTTGTGTCTTTTGTTTGTAAAGTTGTGAACTTGGTTCAAAAAGTAGAGAGTTTCGTGCATAAGTTTGGTTGGAGCCGATTATTGTACAATCTACATCCTAAATTCAATATCGATAACTACTAATACTTTCTTATCTGATCAATCCAGTGCTTACTTTGCTAGTAATTTGGACAAACACAATAGCAATTCAAGAAAACAAAAAACCCGCTAGGAATGTTACCTTTCCTCGCGGATTTTTACAAATTTTGAGATAACCTATTTTTTTTCTAAAATAAGAACTAATGTTCTGTTTTGTCTATACAATCAACCATAGATTTGATAAACTACTTTTATGAAGGTTGAATGCAGTCTTCGAATGAATCTTCCTCGTCGTGTTTTTCTGCCATAATCATACATTTTTTGCCGAGTGCAGTCATTGGGCAAAAACGTAAAATTCCTTCAGCAACTTTCATGGCACCAACTATTATCAAAATGATGACAGAATTACTACATCTTCTGCGTGTGAGCTTTGCTGTGCCATAAGCTAAAATTGTTAAGCCAGCAGTTATACGTATGAGTGCGTTTATAGTGCTAATATTTGGTCTCAACAGTAACTCCCCTTATAATAAGTATCAGTGACTAAATCACTCTTTACCATTTTTCCCTTAAAATGTTGCAATATCATAGGAAACAATTAGCTGTAATGACTTATGTTGGGGATGAAGGGTTACTTTTCCTTTTTAATAAGATACAATACATTTATATTTTTGATAAAAATTAATTTATATATAGAGCTAAACTTAGGTTAAAAAACAATTCCGGAGGACAAAATGTACGATTATTCACAATGGAATCACATATTTAAATTAGATCCAAATAAAGACATCTCAGACGACGACTTAGAAAAGATTTGTGAGTCAGGAACGGATGCAATATTAGTTGGAGGTACTGACGACGTAACGTTAGATGATACATTATCATTATTAGTCAGAATTAGACGTTATGCGGTGCCTTGTATTTTAGAAGTTTCAAATCTTGAGGCAGTCACGCCAGGTTATGATTTTTACTTTATCCCGACTGTTTTGAATAGTAATGACCCGAAATGGATTGTTGGGATGCATCAACAAGCAATGAAAGAATTTGCTCATTTAGTTCATGCTGAAGAACTTGTGATGGAAGGTTATTGTATTTTAAATGAAGACTGTAAGGCCGCTAAGCTTACAAGTGCAGTGACGGATTTATCGGTAGAAGATGTTGTGGCATATGCAGAAGTTTCTGAGCAATTATTAAAATTACCAATATTTTATTTAGAATATAGTGGGACTTACGGTTCTGTAGAGGTTGTAAAAGAAGTATCAAACGTATTAAATAATACGAAACTATTCTACGGTGGAGGAATTTCTTCAACCGAGCAAGCGACAGAGATGAAACAATACGCAGATACAATTGTTGTTGGGAACATTATATATGAAAACTTACAAGAGGCTTTATTAACTGTAAAAGCTGCGAAAGAAGGAGCGACAAAGTAATGAAAACAGCAGAAGAATTATTGCAAGGCTTAAATCCAATGCAAAAAGAGGCCGTAAAGACGGTGGATGGTCCTTTATTAATTATGGCCGGTGCAGGCTCAGGTAAAACGCGAGTACTAACGCATCGTATTGCATATTTGCTAGGAGAAAAAGGCGTCGCTCCTTGGAATATACTAGCAATTACATTTACGAACAAAGCAGCAAGAGAGATGCAAGAGCGTGTATTTAACCTAGTTGGAAAAGACGCAGAAGACATTTGGATTTCAACATTCCACTCAATGTGTGTACGAATTCTACGTCGAGATATTGATCGAATCGGTTTTAATAGAAGCTTTTCGATTTTAGACACAACAGACCAATTAACAGTAATAAAAAACATTCTTAAAGAGAAGAACTTAGATTCAAAGAAATTTGAACCTCGTAGCATTTTAGGCTCCATAAGCAGTGCGAAAAATGAATTACAAACAGCTGCTGAGTATTCAAAAAATGCTTTTACTCCTTTTGAAAAAATCGTTGGAGAAATTTATACATCTTATCAAGATCGACTACGAAAAAATCATTCGTTAGACTTCGATGACTTAATTATGATGACAATTAATTTATTTGAACGAGTTCCTGAAGTATTGCAATATTATCAAAGAAAGTTTCAATATATCCATGTGGATGAGTATCAAGATACAAACCATGCTCAATATAAAATTGTAAAAATGCTTGCTGAGCAATTTAAAAATATATGTGTAGTTGGTGATTCAGACCAATCTATTTATCGTTGGCGTGGGGCGGATATTTCTAATATCCTTTCATTCGAAAAGGATTACGAAAAAGCGCAAGTCATTCTTTTAGAACAAAATTATCGTTCGACTCAAACGATTCTTGATGCAGCGAACGCGGTTATTACGAATAACTCAAATCGTAAAGCGAAAAAACTTTGGACAGAAAATGGACAAGGAAATCCTATTCATTATTTTAGAGCTGCCTCTGAACAAGATGAAGGATATTTCGTAGCCGGGAAACTAGCACAATGGAAAAAAGAAGGAATTCAACAATATGGTGATTGTGCAATTCTTTATCGCACGAATGCTCAATCACGTGCAATGGAGGAAGTTTTAGTTAAATCTAATATTCCTTACAAAATGGTCGGCGGAGTTAAGTTCTATGATCGTAAAGAAATTAAGGATATACTTGCTTACTTAAGATTCATTGCAAATCCAAATGATGAGATTAGTTTTTCCCGAGTTATTAATGTGCCAAAACGCGGTGTAGGTGCGGCATCTGTTGATAAAATTATTAACTATAGCATCATGAATGACTTATCTTTATCTGATACTTTAGAGCAAATCGATTTCGTTGGTTTAAGTGGTAAAATTACGAAAGCTACTGGAGATTTCCACACGATGACGAAAAACTGGCAACAAATGCTAGATTATTTATCAGTAACAGAACTAGTTGAAGAAGTTCTTGATAAAACTGGCTATATCCAAATGTTAAAAGATGAAAATACAATAGAATCTGCTTCAAGAATTGAAAATATTGAAGAGTTTTTAACAGTTACAAATGCTTTTGAAGAAAGCAGTGAAGATAAAAGTCTTGTTTCATTCTTAACTGATTTAGCGCTTGTTTCAGATATTGATCAAGCCGATAAGGATGAGTCGCAAGCCGACGAAGTTATACTAATGACACTTCATTCAGCTAAGGGATTAGAGTTCCCAGTAGTCTTTTTAATAGGTCTGGAAGAAGGGATTTTCCCACATAGCCGTTCTTTAATGGATGAAGAAGAGATGGAAGAAGAAAGAAGATTAGCGTACGTAGGTATAACACGTGCGGAAAAGAATTTATATATTACAAATGCACAAACACGTACACTTTATGGTCGCACTAGTGTAAACCAAGAATCTCGTTTTATTAATGAAATACCTGAAGAATTATTAGATCGTGCAAATAAGAAGGTTGTTAATGAAAGACGAGCTGTTTCAAGACCTGCAGTAGCAATGAAAACAACTGGTGGCGAGTCACTAGGTTGGAGAGTTGGAGATAAAGCTTCTCATGGTAAATGGGGAATTGGTACAGTTGTAAGTGTAAAAGGAGAAGGCGAAGCAATGGAATTGGATATTGCTTTCCCAAGCCCAGTTGGTATAAAGCGTTTATTAGCAAAATTTGCTCCAATTACGAAAGCATAGAAGGGATGGTAGCTCATGGATCAAAAAATCATTGATAAAGTTGAGGAACTAAGAACAAAATTAAATCAATACAACTATGAGTATTACGTATTAGATCAGCCTTCAGTGCCAGATGCCGAATATGACTTAGTATTACATGAATTAATCGGATTAGAGGAACAATATCCTGAAATTTTAACGCCGGATTCTCCTTCTCAACGTGTTGGTGGACAGGCAATTGATCTATTTGAAAAAGTCGTTCATAGTCATCCAATGTTAAGCTTAGGTAATGCGTTTAATGAAGGTGATTTAAAGGATTTCGATCAAAGAATTAGACAGGATACACAAATAGTATCTTATGTTTGTGAATTGAAAATAGATGGTTTAGCAGTTTCATTACAATATGAAAATGGATTGTTTGTTAAAGGTGCAACTCGTGGAGACGGTACAGTAGGAGAAGATATTACTCATAACTTAAAGACGATTAAAGCCATTCCATTAAGACTTTCTGAACCTATCACAATCGAAGCTCGTGGTGAGGCATTCATGCCAAAAGCTAGCTTTGAAAAGGTAAATGAATTACGTGAGAAAAATGGAGAAGAATTATTTGCTAATCCTAGAAATGCAGCGGCAGGTTCACTTCGCCAGTTAGATCCTAAAATTGTTGCAAAGAGGGATTTATCATTTTTTGTTTACGGATTTCCTACGGCAGCAGAATTTTCAATTGAAAAACACAGTGAAGCATTAGATTATTTACAAAAGCTAGGATTTAAAACTAATACATTCCGTAAAACTTGTCATACAATTGATGAAGTAATTGAATATGTTGAGGAATGGAAAGAAAAACGTCCATCATTACCTTATGAAATAGATGGAATCGTTATAAAAGTGGATGAATATAGTACCCAGAATAAATTAGGATCAACGGCTAAAGTGCCGAGATGGGCTATTGCATTCAAGTTCCCAGCTGAAGAGGTAGTTACAAAGTTAGTAGATATCGAATTAAGTGTAGGGCGTACAGGAGTAGTAACACCAACTGCTATATTAGAGCCAGTTCGAGTTGCAGGTACGGTCGTTAAGCGCGCATCGCTCCATAATGAAGATTTAATTAAGGAAAAAGACATTCGAATTGGCGACACAGTTGTTATTCGTAAGGCGGGAGACATTATTCCAGAAGTAGTAAATGTGTTATTAGATCGCCGTACTGGTGATGAGCAGCCTTTTGAAATGCCAACTCACTGTCCTTCATGTGATTATGACTTAATAAGGGTGCCAGGTGAAGTTGCACTGCGTTGTGTAAACCCGTTTTGCCCGTCTCAGATTCGTGAAGGATTAATTCATTTTGCGTCTCGAGATGCTATGAATATTGAAGGTTTAGGAGAGCGAGTAGTCGCTCAATTATTCGATGCAAACTTAATTAAAACTTTTACAGATCTTTATCTTCTTACAAAAGAACAGTTATTGGCATTGGAACGATTTGGAGAAAAGTCAGCGGATAAATTAGTATCTGCAATACAAACTTCAAAAGACAATTCACTTGAAAAACTATTGTTCGGATTAGGGATTCGCCATGTTGGAGCTAAGGCAGCAAAAACGTTGGCTCAGCATTTCCAAACAATCGATCATATTATGGAAGCCTCAGTTGAAGAATTAACAGGAATTAATGAAATTGGTTCAAAGATGGCACAGTCAATTAGTGATTATTTTTCACAAGACGAAGTAAAAGAACTAATTTCAACATTTAAATCTGTTGGCGTAAATACTGAATATAAAGGAATTCAAGTAGAAAATATTAATATGGATTCTCTTTTTGCTGGTAAAACAGTAGTATTAACTGGTAAGCTAGAACAGATGACTAGAAGTGAAGCTAAAAAGCAATTAGAAGCACTTGGTGCAAAAGTTGCTGGAAGTGTTAGTAAGAGCACTGATTTAGTTATTGCGGGTGAGGCAGCTGGTTCGAAATTAGATGCTGCTCGTAAATTAAATATCGAGGTTTGGGATGAAGAGAGAATGATTAAAGAGCTTCAACCACAATAAACCTTTCAATCAACTAGAGAGCGGACAGTTAAGATTAGTTCGTTCACTTATTAAATAGAAGGTGTGAGTTAGATGAAGAAACGTATAGGAATGCTCCTATGTTGTTTTACGCTCATCTTATCTGGCTGTTCATTAACGATCAAGAATGAAGATAAGGTTGTACAAGAAAACAATAATAAAAAAGGGGAAGATGCGATTATACCCCGATATTCAATTTCAAATGATTACTACAAGACAATACTTCCGTTTAAACCTAGTACAACAAGAGGTGCTGTCGTTGCAAATATCGATAATAGATTAGATATTAATGAATTTGAATTAGGTTTAATGCGACTTGTACAAGAGCAGTATTCAACAAAAGATTACTTGTATCAAGAAGGTCAATTATTAAGTAAAGAAACAGTGGTATCTTGGTTGAATAGGAAGTATACTCCTGCTCAATTTAAAGAAAAGCAAAATGCACTTAAAGCTGCAAATTTAAACCCAAAATCGATTACGAATGACGGATTGAATCCGATTCAAAACGATTCTAAAAATTTAAGTGCAGATCAAAAAGCTCAGCAATCTCCAATCTATTTAAATCATATTTTAGAGCAGGATTATCTAAAAAAAGATGGAAAAGAAGTTAAAGTTGAAGGAATAGCAATTGGTTTAGCGATGAACTCTGTCTATTACTATCAAGAAGAGCATGGCTACCCAAGAGAACTTAAAATTTCACAAGAAGATATGTTAAAGCAAGGAAAAGCAATCGCTCAAGAAATTTTAACTCGAGTTCGCAAAATGGATGCATTTAAAAATATTCCAATTACATTTGCTATTTACCGCCAGCAAAGTCAATCTTCCGTTGTACCAGGGAATTACGTTGCAATGACTTCAGTCTCAGGAAATGACTTCTCGATTAGCAATTGGGATAAAATTAATGAAAAATATTATTTATTCCCATCAGCTGCTGCAACTGCAGATTATCGTGATGATGCAATGAAAATGGTCAACTTTAAATCAGATATAGAAAATTATTTTCCAAATTATACGGGTGTAGTAGGCACTGGATTTTATAAGGATAATGAATTAATACAACTAAAAATTGATATACCTATGCAATTCTATGGTAAGGCAGAAGTCATAGCTTTTACACAATATGTAGCAGGACTTATGATGGACCATTTCCCTTCATACTTAAAGGTTGAGACGAATATATTCTCATCTAATGGACAGGAAGCTCTCATTGTAAAAGATGTAGATGCGAAGGAACCTAGTGTGCATATTTATGATTAAAGGAAGAGAACTACTCTTCCTTTTTTTCTATTTATGGGAAGAATCTGTAAGCGTTTCATGTTTGAAGAATATATAGGAATAATGTATTATGTAATTGTGAGTTTTTTATTCAGTAGTTATTCTACTAGCAATTGACTGAAAAATTTGATATAAAAACGTTTACAGTTATTGCTATTTTTAATTTAAAGGGGGATTTATTCAATGGTTATACCTTACAAACATGAGCCATTTACTAATTTTGGCCTAGAGGAAAATCAAGAACAATACAAACAAGGATTAGCAACAGTTTCATCTTACTTAGGTGAAAAATATCCGCTAATCATTGGTGGAGAGCGTATCTTTACAGAAGAACAAATCGTATCTGTAAATCCTTCAAATCATAAAGAAGTAATCGGTTCTGTATCTAAAGCAAGCCGCGACCTAGCTGAAAAAGCTATGCAAATTGCTGATACAACATTTAATACATGGAAAAAAGTTAAACCTGAAGTTCGTGCTGACATTTTATTCCGTGCGGCTGCAATTATTCGCCGTCGTAAACACGAATTCTCAGCTTTATTAACAAAAGAAGCTGGTAAGCCTTGGAACGAAGCAGATGCTGATACAGCTGAAGCGATCGATTTCTTAGAATTCTACGCTCGTCAAATGTTACAATTAAAAGACGGAATTCCTGTTGAAAGCCGTCCTGGTGAATATAACCGTTTCAACTACATTCCATTAGGAGTTGGTGTTGTAATCTCTCCTTGGAACTTCCCGTTTGCAATCATGGCTGGAACAACTGTAGCTGCTGTAGTAACAGGTAACACTGTTCTATTAAAACCAGCAAGTACAACTCCAGTAGTTGCTTACAAATTCTTAGAAGTATTAGAAGAAGCTGGATTACCAGCAGGCGTTGTAAACTTCGTACCAGGAAGTGGTGCTGAAGTTGGTGACTATTTAGTAGATCACCCACGTACTCGTTTCATCAGCTTCACTGGTTCTAAAGAAGTTGGTATCCGTATTTATGAGCGTGCTGCAAAAGTTAACCCAGGTCAAATCTGGTTAAAACGTGTTATCGCTGAAATGGGCGGAAAAGATACAATGGTAGTTGATAAAGAAGCTGATTTAGAATTAGCTGCTAAATCAATCGTTTCATCTGCATTCGGTTTCTCTGGTCAAAAATGTTCAGCTTGTTCTCGTGCAGTAATTCACCAAGATGTGTATGATCAAGTTCTTGCTCGTGCAATCGAATTAACAAACGAATTAACACTTGGAAACCCAGAAGATCGTACAAATTACATGGGTCCAGTTAATGACCAAGCTGCTTTCAACAAAGTAATGAGCTACGTACAAATCGGACGTGAAGAAGGCCGTGTAGTAACAGGTGGAGAAGGAGACGATTCTACTGGTTGGTTCATCAAACCAACAATCGTTGCTGACGTTGCTGAAGATGCACGTTTAATGAAAGAAGAAATCTTTGGACCAGTTGTAGCATTCTGTAAAGCTAACGACTTTGATCACGCTTTAGAAATTGCTAACAACACAGAATACGGTTTAACAGGTGCTGTTATTTCTAACAACCGTGCAAACATCGAAAAAGCACGCGAAGATTTCCACGCTGGTAACTTATACTTCAACCGTGGATGTACAGGTGCGATCGTTGGTTACCAACCATTTGGTGGATTCAACATGTCAGGTACTGACTCTAAAGCAGGCGGACCAGACTACTTAGTTCTTCACATGCAAGGTAAAACAACTTCAGAAATGCTTTAATAGATAAGATTAAGCTTGTTTTATAGACATGCTTTATTAGAAGAAACCCACAAGGAAATTAATTTTCTTTGTGGGTTTCTTTATGTTCTTTTTATATCAGTCATTAATCAAAAAACTTAGGTTAAATAATTCTTGTCCATAGTATGTTTAAATATGGAATATTTTTCAAAACATTCTGTTGTTCAGTAGTAAATATAATCAAGCCATTAGTATAATGGGTGAAAGGAATTTAATAAAAGTAAGATTAGAGGACTTTGAATAGGAATCCTAAAAATGAATTCTTTAAATTCTACGACTTTATTATGTTAATTTTAATTTTTTAGACTTATAATTACGCGATCATTATTTTTTTAATAATTAAATGTGAAGTGATTCACATATAAGTTTTTTTATAAAATGGGAGAAGGGCGTAAAACTTAATTTCCAACTAAGCCCTTCTTCTTATTATTATGCTATAATTTTAAATAGACTTTTAGTGAACAGAGAGAAGGGATACCATGCAAATTTTACAGAAAATTATTCAATTAGTAGATTCAATTCCTTTAGGGAGTCGAGATGATTGGGACTCTTATTTTTTAGGACAAGCATTTATAACTTCTCTTCGTTCAACTTGTGGAAGTAGAAGAGTCGGAGCAGTTATTGTAAGTGATAATAGAATCATTGCTTCTGGGTATAATGGATATCCAAAGGGAGCTAAGCATTGCATTGATGGTGGATGCCCACGCTTTGCTGCTCGTCAAGAAGGTATATTAGATAGTGGTAAATACTCAGATGATTATCCATGTGATGCTTTCCATGCTGAAGAAAACGCAATTTATCAATTAGTACAATCGGGAATTCAAAAAACGAAAGGTGACAATTGGACGATTTATTGTACAACTGCGCCGTGTAGGGCTTGCGCGAAAATGATCAATGGAGCGGGTATTACTAGGGTTGTTTATAATGTAGGTTATCCGGATGATTATTCGATTGAGTATTTTAAAAAATATGGAGTTGAATTAACAAGAATTCCTACTGAATAATAGAAGATTCAATTTTAAACAAACGTTTGATTTATTTTATATTGAAATGGTTAGTATGATTTAATAGTTTCAGTGTATAAAAATATTTGATTTCAGACTGATTGAAGATGTTTGTCTTTCGAAATAGAGTGTCGGACGGGGAGCAGAGTGATTTTAGAGGTATTGAACATTGCTTATTCCGGCGAAACTAAGGAGAAAGCGAGCGTTTTTTTGCGAGTCTGAAATTTTTTTAATTATTTTAGTTGGATTTAAGTGGAATGTTGCCCGACACATGGGAAATTTGGTATTATCAGTATATTGTATGTTGTGCGAATAATATGGAGGTGCATATAAATGTCAAAAATTACAATGGAGCAAGTTAAGCACGTTGCTCATTTAGCGCGTTTAGCGGTGACAGAGGAAGAAGCAGAGAAGTTTTCAAAACAGCTTGGGGCAATTTTAGATTTTGCTGAGCAGTTAGGTGAACTTGATACAACAAATGTGAAACCAACTACACATGTTCTAAAAATGCGTAATGTATTACGTAAAGATGAGCCAAGTACAGGTTTACCAATTGAAGAGGTATTGAAAAATGCACCAGACCACAAAGATGGACAAGTTAAAGTTCCGTCAATATTGGATTAAGGGGGGAAATTAGAATGTCATTATTTGAATATACAGTTTCAGAATTACATAGCAAATTAAAAACAAAAGAGATTAAAGTAGAAGAATTAGTAAATGAATCTTATGAGCGAATCTCTGCAGTAGATGGCGAAGTAAAATCATTTTTAACATTAAATGAAGAACAAGCGCGTCTTCAGGCGAAAGCTCATGATGAAAAACCTTGGGATGAGTCTCGTGGAATTCTTGCTGGTATGCCTATTGGTGTAAAAGATAATATTGTTACGAAAGGTCTTCGTACTACTTGTGCGAGTAAAATCCTTGAGAACTTCAATCCAATTTATGATGCGACAGTTGTAACGAAATTAGCAAAAGCTGAAAGCATCACGATCGGAAAATTAAATATGGATGAATTTGCAATGGGTTCATCAAATGAAAATTCTGCATTCGGTGGCACTCGTAACCCTTGGAATACGGATTATGTTCCAGGAGGAAGTAGTGGTGGTTCTGCAGCTTCAGTTGCTGCTGGAGAAGTATTATTCTCTTTAGGTTCTGATACAGGTGGTTCAATTCGTCAACCAGCTTCATTCTGTGGTGTTGTTGGTTTAAAACCTACATATGGTCGTGTATCTCGTTCTGGATTAGTAGCATTTGCTTCTTCATTAGATCAAATTGGACCAATCACTAGAAACGTAGAAGATAATGCTTTATTATTACAAGCTATTTCTGGACTAGATGCAAGTGACTCAACTTCAGCAAATGTAGAGGTTCCTTCATTTGTTCAAAGCTTAACAGGTGATGTAAAAGGTCTTCGAATTGCTGTACCTAAAGAATATTTAGGTGAAGGAGTAGGAGAAGAAGCTCGTGCATCTGTAATGGCTGCTTTAAACCTATTAGAAAGCTTAGGCGCAACTTGGGAAGAGGTTTCATTACCACATTCTAAATATGCATTAGCTACATATTACTTAATTTCTTCATCAGAAGCATCTGCTAACTTAGCTCGTTTTGACGGTATTCGTTACGGTCACCGTGCAGCGGATGTAGAGAACTTAATTGATCTTTATAAGAAAACAAGAGCTGAAGGCTTTGGTGATGAAGTGAAACGTCGTATCATGTTAGGTACTTATGCATTAAGTTCTGGTTACTATGATGCTTATTATAAAAAAGCTCAACAAGTACGTACATTAATCAAAGAAGATTTCGAGAAAGTATTTGAAAACTATGATGTTATTATTGGCCCAACTACGCCAACTCCTGCATTTAAAGTAGGCGAAAAAGTAAGTGATCCAATGACAATGTACGCAAATGATATTTTAACAAT
Organism: Gottfriedia sp. NPDC056225; assembly: GCF_042267765.1. Lineage (NCBI taxonomy): Bacteria > Bacillati > Bacillota > Bacilli > Caryophanales > Bacillaceae > Gottfriedia > Gottfriedia sp. NPDC056225. The sequence continues at coordinate 27,667 of NZ_JBHJTJ010000032.1, forward strand.
TCCGATTAACTTAGCTGGTGTTCCTGCTATTTCTGTTCCTTGTGGTTTCCATAATGGTTTACCATTAGGATTACAAATTATCGGTAAACATTTTGATGAGTCTACGATTTACAAAGTTGCTCATGCATATGAGCAAGCAACAGACTTTACAAAACAAAGACCACAACTATAAGGAGGCGCGGGAAAGATGAATTTTGAAACGATAATCGGTTTAGAAGTGCACGTAGAATTAAAAACAAAATCAAAAATCTTCTCACCAAGCCCTAATGCGTTTGGTGCAGATCCAAATACAAACACTGGTGTAATCGACTTAGGATACCCTGGTGTGTTACCAGTATTAAATGAAGAAGCAGTTAACTTTGGGATGAGAGCTGCAATGGCATTAAATTGTGAAATTGCAACAGAAACAAAGTTTGATCGTAAAAACTATTTCTATCCTGATAACCCAAAGGCATATCAAATTTCTCAATTTGATAAACCAATTGGTGAGAACGGATGGATTGAAATTGAAGTAGATGGTAAAAAGAAACGTATCGGTATTACTCGTGTTCATTTAGAAGAGGATGCTGGAAAATTAAATCACACGGATGAAGGTTACTCTTTAGTAGACTTTAACCGTCAAGGTACACCACTAATTGAAATCGTTTCTGAGCCGGACATGCGTACACCAGAAGAGGCATATGCTTATCTTGAAAAATTAAAAGCAATAATTCAATTCTCTGGAGTTTCTGATGTAAAGATGGAAGAAGGTTCATTACGTTGTGACGCGAACATTTCATTACGTCCATTTGGTCAAGAAGAATTCGGTACAAAAGCTGAATTAAAGAACTTAAACTCATTTGCTTTCGTTCAAAAAGGATTAGAGCATGAGCAAGTTCGTCAAGAGAAAGTGTTATTATCTGGTGGTGTAATCCAACAAGAAACTCGTCGTTACGATGAAGCTACAAAAACGACAATCCTAATGCGTATAAAAGAAGGATCGGACGATTACCGTTACTTCCCAGAACCTGACTTAGTTGAGTTATACATTGATGATGAGTGGAAAGAACGTGTTCGCAATAGCATTCCAGAGCTTCCAGATGCTCGTAAAAAACGTTATGTAGAACAATTAGGTTTACCTGAATATGATGCGATGGTATTAACTTTAACAAAAGAAATGTCTGATTTCTTCGATGCAACTGTAACGAATGGTGCAGATGCAAAATTAGCATCAAACTGGTTAATGGGTGAAGTTTCAGCATATTTAAATAAATCTCAAAAAGATTTCCATGAAGTAGCTTTAACACCTGAAAACTTAGCTAGCATGCTTAAATTAATTACAGACGGCACAATCTCGTCTAAAATTGCGAAAAAGGTATTCACTGAGTTAATCGAAAACGGTGGAGATGCAAATGAAATTGTAAAAGCTAAAGGCTTAGTACAATTATCTGATGAAGGCGCTCTTCGTACAATCGTTATTGAAACACTTGATGCGAACCCACAATCAATTGAAGACTTTAAAAATGGTAAGGACCGAGCTATTGGCTTCCTTGTTGGTCAAATGATGAAAGCGACTAAAGGTCAAGCGAACCCACCATTATTAAATAAGATCTTAATGGAAGAAATTCAAAAAAGATAAGACTCTATAAAAAAACTACGGGCTATAAGCAGCTCGTAGTTTTTTTGTAGTTCATTAAAATGACTCGATTAAATGATTGGCTTGTTGGTGCATGCAAGTGGAGATCCACTTTACTGTTGGGTCATTATATAATCCAGTTAAATGGATTAATAAAGCAAAGCAAGCTGCACCTAATAAATTTCCTATGTAAGTCGTAAGCCATATAAGAATCACTTCTGGCCATTTTATTTTTCCTTTAATGGCAGTATAGGCAAAATAAAATATGTTTCCTAAGAATAGGTCAGCTCCACCGTAGGCAATGAGGAGAATGGCTACAGCAAATGTTATGGCAGCCAAAGGGTATGCAAATGGTGAGTGATCGGCATTAAATAAATGGCCAGATTTAAATGCTACGATAATGCCGAATCCTATGAACATACTAGCCATTGTTGATCTAAATAAAAAACGAAAAATGCTTTCACGGTAAACCTTTAACTTCTTTAGTGCTAAATATTCCACGTTCAGTAATGGTTTGTTTTCCATATTATCAATCCTTAATTCTACTTTAATGTATTTATTATCAATATGTACTATAATGATTAAGTTGTTCAAAAAGAATGGAAAATATAGCAAAGAATTGAATGTAATATAAATTTAATATAATAACGTAAGTGCAATATGTGTTTGAACCTGCTTTATAAAGGGAAAAATAGATAAGTAAAATGGAAAAAGTTTACTACAAAATCTTTTTAGGGTAGGATAGAAAGTAGAGAACTTAAATAAATTAAGTAGGATGGTTAACGATGAAGCGTGCTAGAATTATCTATAACCCTACTTCAGGTCGTGAAGTTTTTAAGAAAAAGCTTCCTGATGTTTTGCAATTGTTTGAGCAAGCTGGATTTGAAACCTCTTGCCATGCAACAACTGGTGCAGGTGATGCGACAATCGCAGCAAGAGAAGCATGTGAACGTAAATTTGATTTAGTTGTAGCTTGCGGTGGAGATGGAACACTAAATGAAGTCATTAGTGGTTTAGCAGAACAAGAGTATCGACCAAAGTTAGGATTAATCCCAGTTGGGACAACAAATGATTTTGCTAGAGCAATTGGCGTCAATGTTTCAATTATGGAAGCAGCTGAAGTCATAACAAACGGGCAAACTGTGCCACTAGATATTGGAAGAGTTGCTGGAAAATATTTTGTAAATATTTTAGCTGCCGGTAAAATTACAGAATTAACATATGAAGTACCTAGCAAACTAAAAACAATGTTAGGACAACTAGCATATTATTTAAAAGGTATTGAAATGTTACCAAGAGTTAAGCCCACTCATTTAAAAATTGAGTATGATGGAAAAGTTTTCGACGATGAAGCATTTTTGTTCTTATTATCGAATACAAATTCAGTTGGTGGATTTGAGAAAATTGCACCAGAGGCAAGTATTAATGATGGACAATTTGATTTATTAGTCTTAAAGAAATCAAATATAGCCGAAATTATAAGAGTATGTGCTCAGCTATTAAAAGGTCAGCATGTACAAAATGAACACGTTCTTTATACTAGAGCAAGTCATTTGAAGATTATGTCTGATGAAAAGCTACTATTAAATATTGATGGTGAATATGGTGGAGAAACTCCATGTACAGTAGATATGCTTTACAATCATCTAGAAATCTATGTACCATAATAAGTGAAATAGTAGTAAATACTAGTAAAAAGTAACCACGGTAGTTAACGTGGTTATTTATTTTGTATAATAAATAAATGGTTATAAAAGCTTGAAAGGTAGGTAAAGGACTTGTCGAAAAGAGTGTTACCTGTAGAAAAAAATCAATTTATAGATGTTGAATTTATCGATTTAACTCATGAAGGACATGGTGTAGCAAAGGTAGATGGATATCCAATATTTGTACCAAACGCGCTACCAGGAGAAAAAGCACAAATTAAAGTGCTAAAAACAAGTAAAGGCTTTGGATTCGGTAAAGTGACCGAATTCCAACTGGAAAGTGATGTTCGAGTTGAACCAATTTGTTCAATCTATCACCAATGCGGGGGCTGTCAAACTCAACATATGAGCTATGAAGGCCAGCTTGCAGCGAAACATAAACAAGTAGTAGAAGTAGTAAAACGAATTGGTAAACTTGACGATGTCGTAATTCATCCAGTTCTAGGAATGGAAAATCCATGGAGCTATCGAAATAAAGCACAGGTTCCGGTAGGGGAACTAGAAGGCGGTCTAGTAGTAGGCTTCTATCAAAAAAGAAGTCATGAAATCATTCCAATGAATGAATGCCACATTCAAGGTAAAGAAAATGACGAAATGATTCAAGGCGTTAAAGATATATGCGATGAATTAAAAATTGAGCCATACGACGAAATCAACCATAAAGGTCAATTACGTCACATAATGGCACGTTATGGATACTACACAAATGAATCGATGCTTGTTCTTGTTACAAAGAAAGCTAACTTTCCTAAAAAAGATGAACTAGTAGCTAGAATCGTTGAGAGATATCCTACGATTACAAGCATTATTCAAAGCGTAAATAATGAAAAAACAAATGTGATTCTTGGAAATCAAACGTTTGTTTTATATGGAAGTGAAACAATTAAAGATAAAATCGGCGACATTACTTTTGAAATTTCAGCTCGATCATTCTATCAAGTAAACCCGACGCAAACGAAAGTCTTATATGATAAAACGCTTGAGTATGCAAATCTTAATGGAGATGAAACTGTTATCGACGCATATTGCGGAATCGGATCAATCTCTTTATTCTTAGCTCAAAAAGCGAAAAAGGTATATGGAGTAGAAATTGTTTCAGAAGCAATTGAAGATGCGAAACGGAATGCAATGATTAATGAGATGACAAATGTTGAATTTGAAGTTGGTAAAGCAGAAGAAGTGATACCAAATTGGTATAAGCAAGGTATCTCAGCGGAAGTACTTGTAGTAGACCCTCCAAGAAAGGGCTGTGACGAGGCTTTGCTGAATACGATCATTGATATGAAACCAAGCAAAGTAGTGTACGTATCATGTAACCCAGCAACTCTAGCAAGAGATTTACGTGTGCTTGAAGATGGTGGTTATAAGACGTTAGAAATACAACCTGTTGATATGTTTCCGCATACTAGTCATGTGGAGTGTGTGGCTGAACTTATTTTAAAAACGAATTAATAGAAGTAAAAAGGCAACGTTCCTATTTTGGTACGTTGCCTTTTCACTTCTATAAATGGGTTTGCAAACTTGTACTATATATTAATACTCCACCAATTCGAATATAAAAATTATCCCTTTAGGTAGATACTCCTAATACCAATAACTCTTTATCTACACGCGTTAGAAATGTTTTCCCAAAACAAATCCTTGAGTATGGTTTTAGAACGGGAATTAGAAAGGGAGATACCATTAAGAGTATCTCCCTTTATTACATTTAAATATTTATATCGTTACTTAAACGTAATCGATCGCTTTACAGAATTACTTTTGTTCCCTGCATGATCGATTGCATAGAGTACATATTCATTTTTTCCTTTTGATGGCTTCGGAAGTTTTGCGACAAATGTTCCATTGCTTGAGACTTTAACCTTCGCCACTTCTTTTGTACCTTTTTTTACGATAATCGTTGCTCCTGCTTCAGCCGTACCTTTAATTTCGAATTTTCCTTTAGCAAAAAAGCTCGTAATTTTTGGTGCATTTGGAGCTGTTCGGTCTAATACAGTAGTAGTCGATGCTTTACTTTGATTTCCTGCTGCATCGCTAGCGTACACTGATAGGACTGTACCTGCTTTTTGTCGGCTAAATTTGATACTATATGAACCTTTTGAGTTCGCTTTTCCAGTTGCGATGACTTTGTTTTTGATACTCACAATAACTTTCGAACTCGCTTCTGCTGTACCTGCAATGACAGTATCATTGTCATCAACAGCCTTAATTTTTGGTGCACTTGGAGCTGTTTGATCTAATCCAACGTTTTTAATCGAAGTTGTAACATTACCTGCTTTATCAGTTGCGATTGTTTCAATCGCATTTTCACCTTTTACTAATATGATTGGTAATGTGAATGATCCAGCACTATCAACTTTTGCTTTCGTACCGTTAATCATAACTGAATCAAAGTTTTCATCAGTTGCAGTTCCTTTCACAATAACAACGTCCTTATTTGTCTCATTTCCGTTTGTTGGCGCTGTAATTGTGAGTTGAGGTTTGATCTCATCCAGAACTACTTTAACAGGATTTGAAGGTTCCGTCATTCCCGTTTCAGTTGAGGCTGTTGCTGTAATCACATTATTTCCTTTAGACATTAAAACATCTGCTTTAAACTTACCATCTTCATTAGATGTAGTGGTTACTATATCGCTGCCATCTCTAAAAATGTGTACTTTAGTTAGCGGAGTCGTTTCCCCTGCAACAGATACAGTTTTTTCATTTGTATAGGATTCGTCGGCTGGCAGTGTGATTAATGGCTGAGTAACTTCATAGCTGACACGGGCTCTAATCATGTAATTCCCTTCAGTAGTTGGCGTTTGAGACCAAATACCTTCTTTACTCTGCCAGCTTCGGTATGATTTGTCACCATTATCATCTCTTCCAATACCTGGTACAGAAGGATATCTACCTTCCTGTACGTAAACAATATAGAAATCGTCTTCAACAACAATACCTTCAGCTGATAAATCTACTGACATATATTGTCCATTTCGGACAGCCGTTGCATTGATTGGTCCAGCTAGTTTCTTGCCAGGAGCACCATAATTACCATTTGCATCATAAACTTCAACCTTGAAATCTGTTCCTCCTGGAGTCGGCCAGCTGCTACCATAGAAGGCGAATAAGCCTTCAGTTACTAGCGCACGTTTTTTCCCTTTAGGAAGAGACATTTTTACTGCAAATTTGTTCCCACTATTATTTAGTGCAGTACCACTTTCGATAGATCCATCATCATAACCAATTTCGTCTTTCTGACCAATGAAAGGTTTTAGTTTAGGATTTTGTTCTGTCGTTTTTCCTCCTGAAATGGTAATCGTCATGTCTTGATTGTAAAAATTATTCGGTGCTGAAACATGCATTGTGTAAGTTCCTTCATATGCAGTAATCGTAAATTGTCCATTTTCGTCTGTTAAGACTGGTTTGATTGCTGCATCTTCCATTAACATTAACCTTGCATTTTGAATTGGTTTACCTGTAACGTTGTTAACTACCTTACCAGTAACCGTACCCTTTGGAATTGGTTTTAAAGTAAAGTCTTCTTTCGTTACATTTTTATCTGCAATATTAACTGTATGGTTAGCTGACTGGAATCCATATGCCTCAGCCTTTAACGTAAATGTTCCATTTTCCTGGCTTAGCATGTAGCTACCATCCGCTGGATTCGTATTGACAGAGCGTCCGGTTTCAAGAACACTAACTCGTGCTTGAATTGGAATTACTGATGATACAGATCCAGCAGTATTAGTTTGATTTCCAGTTTGGATATCGTTCGAATCAACCAACATATTCTGAAGCGAATTCGAATCATTTAGAGCTGTATTTGTAATCGAAACATCGTCTATATGCCATCCTTGATTTTGGTAGGTATCATTAGATTTTACATTAAAGATTACGTAGATTTTTTTACCAGCATATTTTGATAAATCAATTTTTCCGTCCTGCCAAGTACTAGGTGTATTTTCAAACTGGGCGATTTGATCCCAATTCTTTTTATCAGTCGATACGTAAATATAGCCAAAATCTGTTTTATACTCAAATGAGTACCAATGCTTGAAGTTTAAAAAAGTTTGACCTCCTTCTGGAACATTAATCGGAGGCATTGCCAATGACATATCCGCGTTTGGAGAATAGGCACCTGACAAGCTTGTGCCATACATTTTGTTTTTAAATATATCAGCACCTGGCTTTGTTGGGGCGCTTTTCATAAACAGTCCATATTCCCAACTGTTATTTTTTCCATAGCTGTACCAGCCAATTGGAGTCGATTCGAAGTCTTGTGTGTATCCTACGGAAGCTCCTGAAACGATTTTTAATGAATAGTTGTCACTTGTCGTTTCATTACCACTAAAATCTACTATTCTCCATCTATAAGAAATCCCAGGTTGTGCAACCTGATCACCAGTAATAGTTGCACGGTAAGTCCCATCAAGGTAATTACCAGAAGTACGGGTCGCAGCAATAGATTGCCATTCTTGATCTTGACCAGTACGATATTGTAGCTCCACTTTTTTGACGCTGACATTATCTTTAGCATTGATTTCAAGTGGTAAAGCTAAACCTTCGTATGCTTCTGTAGGGACAGTATGCTGGAATGTTGGAGCAATAGCATCATTTCCTTCTCCAAGTACTTGTCCTGTGACAGCTCCAAAACCATTTGTAATGGAGGATACTGCTTTAAATACGTTTAGTAGACCATAACCATACCCGCTATTTGGCACTTCAGTATACTTGCTATCTGTAAGCGGCTTTGCAGTTTTCATTAAAATTTGTTCCACGTCATCTACAGTTAAAGAAGCGTTTGCCTGTAGAAGTAATGCAGCAGCGCCAGCTACTGCCGGTGCAGCCATTGAGGTTCCGCTCATTGCTCCGTATGTACTCCCTGGTACCGTAGAAAGAACATTAACACCTGGTGCAGAAATATTTGGCTTAATTTCATCATATGGAGCTGGGCCTCTTGACGAAAAGTCGGCTAATTTTTCATCAATATCTAACGCTCCAACTGTAAATGATTCAGGGTAGTTTCCAGGTGCAGCTGCAGTTCCAGTACCTGGACCGGAATTTCCTGCAGAGAACACTGGGAGAATACCGGCTTCACGCCAATTCTGAACCATTAAACGGTACCACTCATTTAATCCAGGTCCGCCGCCCCATGAATTATTAACGATATCTGGTGCCTTTTCAGGATGTGGATTTCCTTCTTTATCTTTTGGAGCAAGAATCCATTCTCCAGCTTGAAGTAAGTCAGCATCTGTAGCTCCTAATGCTGTAAAGGCTTTAACTGCAATCCACTTAGCACCTGGAGCAACACCAACCTTTTTGTCAGCAGTACCTCCAACCATGGTACCCATTGTATGTGTACCATGAACTCCGTCGTCGTAAGGAACATCTTGACCAGCAGTAGCATCAAACCAGTTAAACTCATTATTCGGCTGATCCGGATGTGTAGGGTCATAACCACGATACTTTTCCTTTAGCGCAGGATGATCCCACTGAACACCTGTATCAATATTAGCAACAACAACACCAGTACCGTCAATTCCCTTATCCCAAGTTTGAGGTGCACCAATTTTATCAATATTCCACTCAATATTGGTAGCATCTTCTGTATTATTAATTTTTGCAGATGTCTTTGTAGTTTCCTGTACGGGTTCAATTTGATGTCTAATTTCATTCGGAAGAATCTTCTCTACTTCACCAAATTGAGCAAGCTCATTCATTACCTCTTCCGTTCCCGTAACAGCCATAGCGTTTACGATATAGAAAGATTCATAATCTTTAACACTTCCATCTTTTTTCTTTTTCCCTAAAAATTCTTGTATATTATGTTGTGTTTCTGATGATTTTGATTTTAATGAAGATACGACTGTTGAGCGGACTGCTAGCTCGCTCCTTGTTTCAGAAAGCTTTTGATCTTCAGCTTTTTCAGCCGCAACAGCTGCAATAGTAGGAGTATTAACCTGATCTCTAAACTTAACTAGAAACGTTACATATTTTTGATCGTCAAATTGATTAAGAAGTCTCTCACTAACCTTGTCTGTTCCTATTACATTGGAACTGTACACATTCAAATTTGATTGTGCGTAAGAAACAGCTGAAAAATTGGATGGTACAAATAGCGTCATACTAAGTGATGCAATAGCCAACCTAGTTCTAAAACTTTTCTTTCTCCTCATCCTACTCAATCTCCTTATTATGTTTAGATTTGTCTAGACTTCAAGCACTCCCCAGTGAAAAAATGGATTTGCTAAAAGCCAAAATTGCGTTATTCTTTCCTCCTTTCTTTCAATAAAAAGTAAAATACAATTTTAATAATAGGTGAAGTTTATGTATTTTTAATGTTTTGAAAATTATGTCAATTTTAATTTTTCTTATATATTTTTAATGCGAGATATTATTACTCTGATTTAGAAAACAACGAGTAGATGGGGATCTGTTATAAATCTAGTAGATTTACTAGACTTAAATTATTTAGGAAACCTTTAGTGAAAAGAAGGTATCAGTAACAGATTCGGAGTAATTTTTAAGTAGTTTAATAGAGAAGATCATGTTGAGGAATAAATTGAGTTACTCACTTTTAATAAGTTGTTTTTTTCCGTTTTATGAAGAAAATATCGTCCTAGAAAAAGAGGTAAGTATAATTTACAATGAATACAACTATACGTTAACAACAGTATGAAGATTAATAATGAACGGTTGAAAAATGATCTGCAAAGTCGAAGGTATTCGCAGATTGCCTTAATAAAAAGATTTCTGGAATCAATATATTAAATTAAAGGAAAGGATGGATCAACAACTAATGAATAATAGATTAATAGTTGGTATGGACGGCGGAGGAACGAAGACGAGAGTAATGGTAAAAGAAAGTCTAGATGGAGAAACGCTTTTTGACCAAAATTTTGGGATGTCAAATTATAATAACATTGGCGTAGAAGGGCTTAAACCAGTTTTTAGTGAAATATACGAAGCACTATTTGCTTGTTTTGGAGAGCGTTTACAAAATGCCATTCTTGTACTAGGTTCTGCAGGAGTAGACCGACCGAAGGATATTGATATTTACTTGAATGCGTTAAAAGAAAGTGGTTTTACATGTCAGCTAGAAGTTGTAAATGATGCAGAGATTGCTCTTGTTGGTGGTAATGGAGATCGAAAAGATGCTTTAATGATTGCTGGTACAGGTTCGATTGTTATGGGAGTTGACGCAAAAGGAAATACGATTCGCTCAGGTGGCTGGGGTGGCTTAATTAGTGATGAAGGTGGAGGCTTTCAAATTGGTTTACATGCGATTTCAGCTGTTATGCAAGAGTACGACAAAGTGATTTCCCCAACTTCGTTTACTGATAAATTACTTGGTCATTTTCAGCTGAATTCTCCAGAAGATTTTATGGATTTATTATATTTGGAGGATACAATTCCGGTTGATAAGATAGCTTCGTGTACACCAATTATTTTAGAAGCATGGGTAAATGGAGACGAGGCAGCTTGTACGATTGTTGAAGGGGAGCTTAATAAGTTAGTGCGATTAGTTGTAGGAATCAGTCGTCAAATAGCATCAGATAATTTCCGTCTTTCTGTTGCGGGTAGTTTACTAACTAAGTCATCTGAATATTTCGATACGTTGAAGAATAAGTTAAGTATCACTTTACCGCAAGTAGAGCTTTCTGCACCGCTTTATGATCCGGTTTTTGGTGCCATTATTATTGGTGAGAAATACAAGTAAAGATAAAAATAAAAATATAAGGAATGGCGAATGATGATGCGTGAAATAGGAATTAGTGTTTATCCCAACTTTTATCCGTTAGAGCAAATCAAAGACTATTTAAAGAAGGCTAGCTCGCTAGGCTTTAAAAAGGTATTTGTTTCATTGATTTTAAATAATCATGGGTTTGAAGGTGCGCAAAATGTAAATGCAGACACTTGGAATGATCTACTGAATTACTGCAAAGAACTGAATATGACTGTTTCAGCTGATATGAATGATGAAGTCTTCAATGAGCTAGGCTGCACTTTAACGGATCTTTCATCGCTACAAAAGATGGGAATTACGAGACTTCGTATTGATGGAGGGTTTAAGGGTGAAGAGGTTGCAATTCTTTCAAAAAATCAGCAGGGAATTCAAATAGAAGTTAATGCCTCAATGTCTTCTTCTGATAATAATGATGGAAACGCCTTGCGAGAGTGTCGCGAGTTTTTAGAAATAATTGAAAGAGAGGGAAACATTGGACAACTAACGGCTTGTCATAACTTTTTTCCTTTGCCAGACACAGCGCTGTCTCTTGAGGACATTCGTTCAATTAACAACTTATTTGCATTATTTGATGTGCCTGTTGGAGGGTTTATTGCATCGCAGCTTTCACCTAAAGATTTACATCATTTAGGTCACGGGGTTTGTACGATTGAAAAGCACCGTTTTTTACCTAGTCATATTGCTATGTTAGAGCTATTCGCAAATGGGTTTAATGATGTGTTGATTGGCGATTCGTTTGCAGATCTTTCAGAGCTTATGGAAATGGCAAGATGCTATAAACAAGATTATATAGAAATTCCAGTTGTATTTAATCCGTATGTTCTGGAGCAAACGAAAGTTAAAATTTTGGAAAAAGTACTTGTTTCAAGAGTCGATCAACCTGCAAATCTCATTCGGGCGACTGATACAAGGGGAATCGAAGTGCCTCATTGCTATTGTGCTCCTAGAAGAAAGTATTCGGTTTCAGTTTTAAATAATCGAAGTGCACAATATGAAGGAGAAGTACAAATTTCACTAAAAGATTTGGGGCAATCTGTTGAGCATAATGTGATTGGTTTTGTTCATCCTTTTGCATATGACCTATTACCTTATCTGTTGGCAGGTAAAAATAAATTTCGATTAGTAGAGTATAAGTAAAAATTAGTATAGTCGAGGTATTAAAATGGTAAAAAGTGCAGTTATTCTTGCAGCAGGAAAAGGGAGTAAAATGTTTCCCTTCAACACGGTTCGCTCTAAAACAGTCATAAAAATCGCTGGAAAACCATTAATACGTTATAACATTGAATCTATTTTAGATTTGGGAATAGAAGAAATCGTAGTTGTTGTTAATGAAGAGTATCAAAGAGAAATTGAAAATGTTTTATCAGATATAAAGAATGTTAAATTTGTGGTCGACCAAACAAATTTAGGAAGCGCGGAAAGTTTAGTAAAGGGAATTGAGAAACTTTCTACGAACGAAGAATTTTTAGTTCTATACGGAGATACAATCATTGAACAAGAGGATTTAATGAGATTAGTTAGTTCGAAAAAACCTGCTGTTTTGTTAAAAAAATTAGAAGAGACATCGAGAAATTGGATTGGTGCAAGCATGGAAAATGGATTTGTTCAGTCGATTGGTGCTCACTATCGTGGCGACAGCATTACCCATCAATTCGCGGGATTTCGTTTTGACGAAGCTATTTTAGATGAAATTAAAAGAACGCCAGACTATTTTCCAAATGTAAAAGTAGGCGTAGGTGCTCCGAAAGAACGCTATATTGAAGCTGCTCTTCTGAAATGGATAGAGAAAACAAAATTACAGGCGATTGAATGTAGTGGCCATTTCTTTGATATTGATAAACCGTGGCATATGTTAGAAGCAAATGAGTTCATGGTGAATTATTTATGTAATGCACTTCAAGAAAACGAGCTAGCAGAAGGTGCGACGATTTCAAAACAAGCAACCATTCATGGTTATGTAAAGTTGGGTAAGAATTCATCGATTGGTGATCGAGTTATTATTCACGGTAACTTAATTGTAGGTGACGATACAATCATTGATAATGGAGCGATTTTTAATGGCAATGCGGTAATTGGTGAACAAACAGTTATTCGTAATTACTGTATCATTTATGAGGGTGTTTCAATTGGATCATATTGTATTTTCGATCATTGCGCAGAATTCCTCGGTGGGATGGTAATGGATAAAGTTTATCTATATCACTATGGAGAGTTTTATGGTGCAATTGGCAGTCATACGGATATCGGGGCTGCAACGGTTTGCGGAACATTACGCTTTGATGACGGAGAAACTGAGCATGTTGTGGATGGGCGGAAGGAAGTACCTTTACATTTTTCAAATGCTGCTTATCTTGGTGATTATTGCAGAACGGGAGTTAATACGATTATTATGCCAGGCTGTAAAATTGGTGCTTATAGCGTGCTTGGTGCGGGTGCAATTATCGATAAAGATATCGAACAAAACAGTCTTGTTTTTGTAAAGCAAGACCTGGTCATCAAAAAGTGGAATGAAAAGAAGTACGGCTGGTAAAATTAATAGAAGAAGGTATAGAATGATGGAAAATTATTATAAATATGTGACGGCAAATCTCGAAAAGCTATATACGACACAAATTCAAAAAATGGATGAAGCTGCAACATGTATTTTTGAAGCGATTCAAAACGGAGGGCGTTTCCTTGTTACTGGTTCGGGTCACTCACATATGTTTGCAGAAGAATTTTATGTAAGAGCAGGTGGATTTGCCAAAGTTTCTCCTATTTTACCAAACGAATTCTTTTTACATGATCATCCTTTAAAAAGTACTGTGATTGAACGTGTAGAAGCTTATGCAAAAGTAATTTTTGATTTATACAAAATTACCTCAAAGGACGTACTTGTCATTGCTTCAAACTCGGGAAGAAATGGAATGACAGTGGAACTTGCAAAAATGGCACAGGAATGTGGTGCAAAGGTTATTTCGTTTACAAATCCTGATCATCCGAAAGACTCAAAATCAAGACATAGTAGTGGGAAGTACCTTTGTGACTTTAGTGATATAGTCGTTAATAATTGTACTGGCCCTGGAGATGCTGCTTTTTATGTAGAAGAAGCAAAAACAGGAATGGGAGCAACTTCAACAATAGCAGGAGCATTTGTAGCTCAGACGATGTCCATAATGCTTGCAAAAAAATATCATCAAGCTGAACTTGTACCGCCAGTATTTAAGAGCTCTAATGTTGATGGTGGAGATGAATGGAATAAAGAGCTGTTTGCAAAGTACTATGGAGTGTAATGTTAAGAGCTAAGTCTTAATGTAATTTACATTTTGTATCCAAAAATAAAATGAAATAAATTCGATTAGCTTGTTTAAAATCATATCGATCATCTATTGCGTTTCCGATTTATGGAGCGCTTTTTTTTATGCAAATAGGTTTAAAGGAGGAGTATCGTATTACGGAATTTCTAATACGTCGTTAAGTAATACTTAAAACAGTTAAATAGTGAATCCCTTTATCCTAGCGCTTTTATAAGTAATATGCATTTTATTTGTATACAAAATTAATTAAACTGACTGGCGTTAGTAAAAAGTACCTCTATTTACCCGTAGGTCTATAGTCGTATTATAGCAAAGACGGTACATATGTCACTTTGAACATATGAACTAGACGTATTTATATTTAAATTGCGAACTATTTTGGAAAAATTCAAACTGTTAAATAGATTTGATGAAACGTAAACTAAAATTACTAGATTAGCAGGATCTAGGGTGGTGAGGTAATGTATGCGAAGAGATTTAATATTGCAATATTTGTATCAAAAAGGAAAGTCACTTTCGTCACAGGAACTTGAATCAGAATTTGCAATTTCAAATCGGACTTTACGAAACGAGTTGAAAGAATTAAATGTAATCGGAGAAAAGTCTGGATTTGTGATTCAAAAAAAACGCGGTGAAGGCTATTTACTTCATGTAGAAAACCAAGATCTGGTCCAAAACTATATGAAAGAAATTGACGGTGCACTTGCTCCTGACTTACCTCGTGTTCGTGTGAACAATATTATTATGCTTCTGCTTCAAACGACAGAATTTCAAACGATTGATCTGTTTGCTGATAGTCTAATGATCAGTAGATCCACAGTTTTTAGCGACATGATTGAAGTTGAAAAGCAAGTCAGAATTTTTGATTTAAAAGTAGAAACAAAATCGCGCTATGGTGTTCGTCTATTAGGTGACGAAACAAATTTTAGAAGAGCATTTTCTTACTTCTTAAGTCAAAAGGAAACAGGGCTTTTAAAGAAATCAAATTATCAAACTTTTGAGAAGGCGTTTCCTTTTGAGGAAATTCGGGCTGTCTTGAATGAAGAAGTGCAAAATAACCAATTGAAAATAAGTTATTTTGCACTTGAAAACATTTTAGTTCATATCCAAGTACTTTCGTTTCGAGTAACTCAACACAACTTTATCTTGCCTAATCAAGAGAAGAAGTTAGATTTATCTCTAATCAAGCCATCGTTTATGAATATTGCTAAAAGAATTTGTGAGATTCTTTCTGAGCTTTACCATGTCGTACTACCACAGAGTGAGATTATTTACTTAGCTGCTCACATAAGTGGTAAATCGAGTGTAGATGAAATTGAGGAAGAAGAAAAGAATGACTTAAAACAAAAACTAATGAGTTGTTTGGAAAAATTGGATCAAACATTCTTTACGCAGTTTTCAGGTGATCAGCAGCTTTTGAATACGCTTATCATGCATATGTATCCGTTGTTAAGAAGGTTATATTTCAATTTAAAGCTTACAAATCCATTGATAAATGATGTATACAGCAGGTATTCCGATGTGTTCATGATTGCTTTAAATTTTTCTGAAATGATAAAGGAAATATGGGGATTTGAACTTTCCAGCGATGAAATGGGCTATATAACAATGCATCTAGCAGCCCATGTGGAAAGAGAGAAACAAAAACAATTAAGTTCCTATAAGAAAATTTTACTTTCGTACGGATTAGGTGCAGGCTCAGCGGACTTAATGAAAATGAAACTAGAGTCACTATTTCAAGGAGCGAGTATTGATGTTGTTGTGTATAGCGAGCTCCAATCAGTGAATCTAGAAAACTATGATTTATTAGTATCATCGACTGCAATACCTTTTGATCATATTTCAATTCCGTATATTCAAGTAGCACCAATCCTAACAGAAACGGATGTCCAGAGAATCCGACGCAAGCTTACAAGGTATCCAGCTAATAAAGTTAAAGAAGATGTACCAACACTCTTATCACTATTTCATACAGATTTGTTTTCGATTGAAGAAAGTAAAGAGTCATTCGACTACAAAGCTTTTATAAAAGAAAAGGCAAATAGAGTTGTTGAACTAGGGTATGCATCACCTGACTACCCTGATTTAGTAGTCGACCGAGAAGAAAAAATATCAACGATCCTGCAAAACGGAATTGCCGCACCACACGCTTTAAAAATGGTTGCGATTCAAGACTCAATCAGTGTCGTGATATTTAAAAATCCGCCAACAATTGTCGGAAAAGTCGTACAAATTCTATTTTTAATAAACCTACGCGCTGGAGACTTATTTTTACACAAAGAGTTAAGTCGATTATTTTTACATTTGATGGATCATCCTGAGGCGAAGCAGAAAGTATTAAAGTCAAATAATTTCAACGATTTTCAGTACGAAATTTCAAAAATTTTATTTCAGTATGGTTCCTAATGATAAGGAATGCACTGAAATAAGTGGGGGAACGTTCGGTCTGTCAGTATTTTTAAATAGAGAGATAAGATTTTAGAAGACAATATAGTAATCAAAAAAAGATAAATTATTTGGAGGAAGATAAATGAAAAGAAATAAATGGCTTTTTGGTAGAGCTCTTCCAGCTTCAGTATTAGCAGCATCAATGTTTGCATCACCTATTAATGGTGTTATTGCAAAAGCTGCACCGACTATTTCAACTCAATCAGTAGCGCCAACTTCAACTGGCACTAAGATTTTTATGAATACTACACAAATCACTCATGCGAAACCAAGTGGTTTAGATACAACTAAACCAGTAAAATGGACAACTTCTGATCCTTATGTTGCATATGTCGATACAATCGGTAATGCAAAGGGAGATTTTAGCGGGAAAATTCTAGGAGTATCTGGTGGTTCAGCAATTATCACTGGTACTGGAGTAGATGGAAGTGGTAATCCTGCAACGGTGAACATTACGGTTTCGGTAATTGAGACACAATCACATACTAATCTAGAAAAGCTTGTTTACTACTACAAAGCGGGCGACGCAAATATTCCAGCTGCTCTTGCTTCTACAAGTTGGAAGACAAGTCACATTCCAACTGCACCATCTGGAACTAAATTCCCTTCTAAAAGCTATGTTGGCTATGTTAATGGGGAAAATGGTGTGAAATGGTTAATTTCAAAAGATACTTTAATTAGGTCTAACGGTAATGTTAACTTTGGTGATGAAAAAGATCATCCAATCACGACTGGTATTGTATCAGATGCAATTACATTATATGATCCGAACTTAGCACCGGCTGATCAAATTCAATATTTGCAAGGTGGAAGATATATTCCGCAAACTGGTGAAAATTCAGGATCTGGAATTGATAAAAACGGTAATCCAACTCAATTTAACGCTAAAGAGGTCATTACGAACATTATGCCTGATGGTAATAATGGACTTTGGATTTTAGGTGCAAAAGGAAATGCTACTCATATTGTAAGAAAGCAAATGTCACTAATGGGTAAATCATTAGTTCAGGAAGAAATTTCTAGAAACTATGCAGACCGATTTGGATTCCAATCTGGATCTATGAGCTTTTCTGACCAAAATAATATGATTAAAGCACTTATGACTGCCGATAAAGATGCGATAACTTCAGTTTCTGATACAGATAATGATGGATTATGGACTACAATGTACGCTTCAGGTGAAATTTGGAGATACAACTACATGAAAGAAAACTTTGGTGAAAAAGATGCTAGAACAATCGACGCAAAAGCTTCTGCTGTTCGTGCTGTTGAAGCGATCGTAACACTAGGTTATGTTTCTGGAATGCAGTTAAAAGTACCTTCAAAAGAAAATGTAAATGACGTTGTATATATCGTTAACTCACTTGGTGGAAAAGTAACGACGATTGATGAAGGCAAGGCTTGGCTTGCAACAAATGAAGGAAAACCTGTTTTCGTTGATCAAGATGGAAATTATACATTAACTGATACAGGAAAACCTGCTTCTGCTGGTTTCTTTGCAAGATCATTCAAAGTAGAAGGTAGTAATAATGGTTCTACAACTACAGAAAGTAAGTCATGGGATCAAGCTTGGTTACAAAAAAGCGCTGGAACTACTACAGATGTAGATGGAAAAGAAGTTAAATATTCTGTCCCAGGTAAAATCAATGGGGGAACTGCAGGCATTAAAGCATATGACACTGTTGCAGTACCATCACGTTTAACAAATATTGTAAGAGATCAAAACCCTGGTCTAGATGATGCTACAAAAGCATTAGACTCAGATAAAGTCTATTACAAAGCAACAACGTCTACAGATGAATTAGTAGGTCATTACTTCACATTAGATCTTGCTTATAAAACATTTAAAGATAGCGATCCTGAGTTAGCGGCTCTTGTGAAAAATGATTTAATTAACCATACAAATGCGATGGTTTTAAACAACTATTACCAAGTAAGTGTGACTGGAGAAAACCCAATTGAATCTCGTTTTAATGGAGTTGCTCCTGGAAATGGATTAAATGCTCCTTCAGCTCCGACTAAATGGGCAAATTTAAATCCGGAATTCCTTGATGGTGTATCAAATGCTTGGGGTAGAAATGATTATGAAGATGGTCCATTAAATGCAACATTAGCATTACAAATGCTTGTAGCTGCAAGAGATATGGGTAGCTATACGCCTGAAGAAAAAGCTGAACTTGAAAACCAAGGCGTTGCAGTAATTGCTCCACTTGATTTTGCAAACGAATACAAAGTGATGAATGGTGTGAAAGCGTCTACAAAGTCAGAACACAATGATTACAAAACAAGATATCCAAAGTCATATAACTCAACTTCACTAATGGATATGTCATTGCAATACCACTCTAGATACTTTGGTATTTCGGCTCATAACGGAGATGATATCGGTGTAAGTGGTGTTTCTTACGAAGCATACATGAACTATTCTGATGAAGAAGAAGCAGCGTTATCATACTACACGTTATCTCACCATGCTGAAAAATCAACTTCTCAAGGTATCTTACAAGGCATGAACCAATGGTGGTTTAACGAAAAAAGAGAGAAAAATCCATTTATGTCAACTTTCTACGCAGCTTCTTTAGGTGCAATGAAAGATAAAGGATTTAGTATCGCAAACTCAACTGTTGACCTTGCAGGTTCAACATGGCAAATGACGCGTATTCCAAACAACTTCGTAAACTGGGATGTTCTTTCTGCCAATAGAAATGACGTAACACATGTTACGCCAGATTTAATGGTTGACCAACTTATTCCACGTGATGAAGTAATGATGTCTAAATACAATACAAACATTTTCGGAACGATGGATCGAAGAACAATTGATTCAGGTAACAGCACATCAATGGAATCTTCAACTGTAACATCTATGCCTTATTGGTTAACGCAAAACCCTGAGGATGCTGCTTATGTAGACGATTTAGGTTCAAAAGTTACAGCACCTGTAAATAATGGTACAGAAAGCTTAGACTACCCAACTAACGTAGCAGCTATGAATCCTAACGCTAAATATAATGAGAATACACATACATTCACAATTAATGTAGGTGACTCTGTTAAGTTGGATGCTAA
The DNA here is from genome assembly GCF_042267765.1 of Gottfriedia sp. NPDC056225. Classification (NCBI taxonomy): domain Bacteria; kingdom Bacillati; phylum Bacillota; class Bacilli; order Caryophanales; family Bacillaceae; genus Gottfriedia; species Gottfriedia sp. NPDC056225. Next base: position 47,530 of record NZ_JBHJTJ010000032.1, read on the forward strand.
AGCGACAGGCTATACGAAAAACGTAGCATGGTTAACGAATGCTTGGAATCTAGCAGGATATAGCAATGGAACACCATCGCAAATCAATGCGGATTCAAATGTTTCTTCAGTAATCGACTTAAGAAATTTAGCGGCTTACGATGAAGTAGGAAATGTAGATGCTACTGGAATTAGTGTTGATGGAGAGCATTATGGTGCATACGCAACTGCTTTAAAACCAGGTACAGTGACTGTTACTGGCTATACGATTGATGGGTTCTTTAGAACACCTAAAAAAGTAACGTACACAATTAAAGTTGTTGATCCAATGACATCAGGAGAAAAAATTGCTCCAGCTGAACTTGATAAAAATTCTTTCGCATATCCAACTTGGTTAAAAAATGCAATGGCTGAATCAGGATTAAATGAAGAAGGAAATAAATATGTAGAAGTTAGTTACGAGTCATCTTCACCAGACGACGTTACTATCGATAAAGATGGAAAAGTTACGTACAAAACAGACAAGCCAGCTAATATCACTGCAACAGTAGTATATTCTGGTATGACATTAGATGGTGATCCTGCTTTTGCAAATGATAGCCATGTGATGACTTACGAACGCACAGTATCTAAAAATGCAAAACAGACAGTTGCATTTGATTCTCAAGGTGGATCTTCAGTAGATTCACAGATTGTTAGTTACAATGAATCGATTACATCTCCAAAACCAACAAAAACAGGCTATACATTCGTTGGCTGGTATAAAGATTTAGCAGGTACACAAGCATGGAACTTTGCAACTGATCAAGTAACAGCATCTACTACCCTTTATGCTAAGTGGAGTATTAACAAATACACAGCTTCATTTAATAGTAATGGTGGATCTGCAGTTACTGCTAAAACAGTAAACTATAATTCTGTTGTAACAAAACCAGCTAATCCAACAAGAAAAGGATTTGTCTTCGCTGGATGGTACAAAGATGCTGCACTTAAAACAGCATGGAACTTTACGACTGATCAAGTAACAGCAAATACAACACTTTACGCAAAATGGACTGTTGCTACGCCGACAGGTTTAAAAGCAGCAAAAGCAAGTACAACTTCAGTTAAAGTAAACTGGGCTTCAGTAAGCGGTGTTTCTGGATATGAAATTGTTCGCGCAACGAAGAGTGACTTCTCTGATAAAGTGACAAAAACAACTACTTCAGGAACATATACTGCAACAGGACTAGTTAAAGGTAAAACTTATTACTTTAAAGTTCGTGCTTATACTCTAGTTGGTAAAGTGAAGGTTTACGGAAATTACTCAACAGTTGTTAAATACAAGCTATAAATTGAAAGTAAAAAGCTAATTATTATTGAATAAATTCCAAGGATCTTAGTAGAAAAGGAATTTCCTAATTTGCTAAGATCCTTAATCCTCAGAGAGGTGAGAAAAATGAAAAGTAATTTTTTTGAAAGAAAATTCTTACCGATTGCTTCTAAAATAGGCAATCAAAGACACTTACTAGCTTTACGTGACGGTATTATGTTTGCAATGCCACTAATGATTATTGGTTCGTTTTTCATTATCGTAGCTTGGTTAGAAGCAGATTGGTATCAAAACTTTATGGCAAAAGTATTTGGTGAAAATTGGAATGCTTTCGGAGACATCGTATATAACGGTTCAATGGGGATTATCGCCTTAGTAGCAGTATTTGGTGTTGCATACTCGTTAGCTAGTAGCTATAAGGTCGATAAAAAGAATATAGACGGAGTTCCAGCTGGGGTTTTAGCGTTAGCAAGTTATTTAATTGTTAACATTATGAGCACTTTTAAAGATGGTAAGGAAACCGTATCGGCTTGGTCACCTGATCTTTTTGGTGCACAATACTTGTTCGTTGGATTAATCATTGCAATTATTACTGCTGAAATTTATCGCTACTTCTTACAAAAGAAGATCATTATTACATTACCAGACACGGTACCGCCATCGGTTTCTCGTTCATTTACAGCCCTAATTCCTGGTTTCGTGATTATCCTTTTCTTCTTACTAGTTAGATATGGATTTAGTCATACAGGTTGGGGAGATTTTGCAACTTTTGTTCATAAAGTTGTGACACGACCATTTACGATTTTAGGTTCAACTTATATTGGTACGCTTGTTGCGTGTTTAATGGAACATATTTTATGGAACTTTGGTATCCACGGTTCATCAATCATTACATCGGTTATGGAACCAATTTGGATACAAAATGCTGACGCTAACTTAGCAGCAGTAAAAGCTGGTAAAGCACTACCACATATCATTACGTATACATTCTATGAAAATGGAATCTGGATGGGTGGATCAGGTGCTACTTTACCGGTAGCAATCTATATGACGTTTTTAGCGAAGTCAAAACTACTTAAGAAGGTAGGACGTCTAGCAATTGGACCTTCGATATTTAACGTTAATGAACCAATTATGTTTGGTGTTCCAATCGTTTTAAATCCATTTTTAATCGTTCCTTATATTCTTGCACCAGTAGCAGTGTTAACGGTTACGTATTTTGGTACAGTGATGGGGATTTTCCCTCATACAACAGGAACAATTATTCCTTGGACAACCCCGTACTTCATAAGCGGATATCTTATGACGGGTGGAAAAATTATGGGTGTAGTTATGCAATTAGTCGCTTTTGCGGTGGCATCATGTATTTGGTTCCCATTCATACGATTGTGGGATAAGAAAAATTTAGAATTGGAGAAAGCTAAAAATTAATTTTAAACCGATCTCCTTTCGGGCGTCGGTGTCATCCTGTTCATGAATGGCACCCAAATCATTTCGATGATTTGATAGGTCTTTAAAAAACGGATTATTGATTAGAAGGGACTACAACTATGGAAAATCGACAAAAAATTATTACTTCGTTTCGATTAAAAAGAATCGGTGCCTTTATCATTGATGCAATAATTGTTTCAATTATCTTGTCAATTGTATATCGCATAACAGGACTGCCAAACTTTCCAGGCGTTCTAGGAAATATGATTGAACTTCAGAAATCAGCAGCTAGTCAAGATGCAGCTGTAAAGGTAATGGCTCTTTTTAATGAAGCATTTCTCCAATCACTTATAATCTATTTTTGTTATGACGTAATAACAACTTTATTATTAAGAGGATCAACAATTGGAAAGTTGATCTTCCGATTAAAGTTAACACGTATTAATAACAAAAAAGGAAAACTACCTTATATATTACTAGTGATTGTTAGAAGTTTCTTTAAATTTTTGACGATGTTCATTTTTCAAGGTTTCCCATTCTTTTTATCCGTTATTAGCATGTTTGCTAATAAAAAATCTTTAGCCGTACACGATCGAATCGGACGCTTTGTCGTTATCAATAAAAACGAATTATAAAAACTTACAAAAGAAAGAGGAAATTATCATGAATATCTTACTTTGCTGTGCTGCTGGAATGTCAACTAGTCTAATCGTTTCAAAAATGGAAAAAGTTGCTGAATCAAACGGAATTACAGCACGTATATGGGCAGTTTCTGAATCAGTTGTTCGTTCAGAAATCGATGAGGCTGATGTGTTATTACTAGGACCACAAGTAAGATTCCTTTTAGAAGAAATGGAAGAAATCTGCGGAGAGAAAAATATTCCGGTTGAAGTAATTAATATGATGAATTATGGCATGTGTGATGGTGAAGCAATCTTAGAACAAGCCATCGAATTAATTAAAAACAAGTAGTCTTAATTATTGAGAAGTGACTCTTCTTCTCTTTATTCAAGCAATTTACGATGATTGCCTTAAACGAGAGGTATACAATAAAAAATTTTAATAAAAAAGAGAGGAGGTCATTTTTATGATTAAAAATGAAACGGAAATTTTCACACTGATCCTACATGGTGGTAACGGTCGAAGTGCAGCAATGGAAGCTATTAAAGCAGCAAAGAAAAAAGACTTCGTATTAGCACGTAAGAAATTGCAAGAAGCGGGTGATGCTTTAAATGAAGCACATCATATTCAAACAACCCTTATTCAATCTGAGATTGGTGGTACTCCAACGGAGATTTCACTTTTAATGATTCACGCACAAGATCACTTAATGAATGCAATGACCGTAAAAGACATGGCAAAAGAATTCGTTGACTTGTATGAAGGGGGGGTAAAGTAATGTCTAAGAAACTTAAAATCGTTACAATAGGTGGGGGTTCAAGCTATACGCCAGAATTGGTTGAAGGCATTATTAACCGTTATGAACAAATACCAGTATCAGAGCTTTGGCTTGTTGACGTAGAGGAAGGTCGTGAAAAATTAGAAACAGTTGGTGCTTTAGCAAAACGCATGGTCAAAAAGGCCGGAGTTCCAATGGAAGTTCATCTTTCTTATAATCGTCGTGAGGCTTTGAAAGATGCTGATTTTGTTACAACACAGCTTCGCGTTGGACAACTAGCTGCTCGTGCTCTCGATGAAAGAATTCCGCTTAAACATGGTGTAATTGGTCAAGAGACAAATGGGGCAGGCGGATTGTTTAAAGCACTACGTACAATTCCAGTTATTTTAGATATTTGTAATGAAGTTGAAGAGCTATGCCCGAATGCTTGGATACTAAACTTTACAAACCCTGCAGGCATGGTGACTGAGGCGGCATTAAGATATTCAAATATTAAAAGATTTATAGGACTTTGTAATATACCGATCGGAATGGAAATGGGTATTGCAAAACTTTTAAACGTAGATCACTCACGCGTACGAATTGATTTTGCAGGTCTAAATCATATGGTATTTGGAGTAGAGGTTTATTTAGACGGAGTTAGTGTAAAAGAGCAAGTACTTGAAATGATTATGGACCCGGCTAATGCAAGCTTTGCAAAAAATATAGATGCAGAAGAGTGGGCACCTGAATTCCTTAAAGCAATTAATGTCATTCCTTGTTCATACCATCACTACTACTACAAAACATCTGAGATGCTAGAAAGAGCATTAAAAGACTTTGAGTCGAACGAAACACGCGCAGAAGTCGTGCAAAAAATTGAAGCATCTCTTTTTGAAAAGTACAAAGATGAAGCGCTAGATGTAAAACCACCGGAGTTAGAAGAACGTGGTGGAGCTTACTATTCTGATGCGGCATGCCGATTAATCTCATCGATTTATAATGATACAAGAGATATTCAACCATTGAATACGGTGAATAAAGGAGCAATTTCAGGCTTACAATATGATAGTGCTGTAGAAGTAAGTTGTGTGATCACGAAAGATGGACCGGTTCCATTAACAATGGGAGAATTACCAGTTCCTATTCGAGGCTTAATTCAAACGATTAAATCATTTGAACAAACGGCAATTGAGGCTGCTGTAGAAGGTAATCGTGAAAAAGCAATTCTTGCTTTAACGATTAATCCACTTGTAGCGAATGATAAACTTGCTGTAGCAATAGTAGATGAGATGCTTGAAGCACATAAACAATATTTACCTAAGTTCTTTAAATAAAACAATTTTCTTAAGGTGGCGACCATCATGTGGTGCTGCCTTTTTTATTTATTTTAAAGATATTTGTAAGTCAAGAGCCTACTTAATACTTATTTTATTTGGGATTTTAACACTTTAATTTACTACAGAAGTCTTACAGTGGTCTTTTTTATTTTTAATAAATTCGTGAATATATATCTAGTAAAACAAATACATATAGAACTTTAAATC
>NZ_JBHJTJ010000033.1:0-52994 GCF_042267765.1 Gottfriedia sp. NPDC056225
ACCCGTTCCCATACCGAACACGGCAGTTAAGCTCTTTTGCGTCGATGGTAGTTGGGGGTTTCCCCCTGTGAGAGTAGAACGTCGCCTGGTTAAAAAAAAACATCAGCTATTTGGCTGATGTTTTTTTGTATGTAATCATGTATCCTTAATTTCGATTAAATTGTAGAGTTTAATAGTTTTCCTTTAATAAGACTTATCAAATTCTGCTTGCCGGATACCAAAGACATAAATCAAGATGAGTAAAAGGAAAGTAAATCATATTATAATGGATATTTAAATTTGGCAGGTCACGCTACCAAGAGAACACACCATACTAAATGTATTTGAAATAGTATAAGCAAGTAAAGGAGTGGCTGATGAATTATGAATGATAACACCTTTTTTAGTTTCAGCTTTTTCAAGAGTTACTTATATACGAAAATGACTGCATTTATTCGAAATTCAAGAGTGCTCGCTAAAGGATCGCTTTTTTTTAGCTTTTCTCATTACTGTTCAGAGCAATATTTCTTCTAATAAGGCTTTACGACTCAAATGTAAGCGCGAGCGCCCAAAAATCAAGTTTTATGGACTTTGTCTATACACTGAGACTACATTTACTTGTAGTCCTTTTTTAGTGGTTTAAAGAGAAAACTGTAAAATCTAGGAAAAAATCTTTTTTAGTAAAGCACAAAATTAGAATTATTTTCATATATTACAAAAAAATAGGCACTAAATTGTATAAAAAGTTTTTAATTTGCAAAACTAAATAATAAATGAAATTGTTTAATCAATATGAAAATTTAGTCGTAACTATATTTAGAGGAGGAAATACAATGAAATCTTCAAAGTGTATAGTTTGTGAAGAGAAAAAGGAGCAAGGAATTCATATTATCGAGGCATTTGTATGTGAAGAATGTGAAAAGAAAATCGTAACAACAGAAACAGATGCACCTCTATACAATTCCTTTGTAGAGAAGTTAAGAAGTATTATTACGGTGAAAGAAGAAATTGCAACTTAAAGATTAACATAAAGATAGTAGTTTTATAAGTTGTTGTAAGATAAAATAAAGTATAAAATGAAGGACCGATTACTGTATACAAGGACCTCTGCCATAATAAATTACTTGTTGGTCACTCTTAAGTGACTAGACTTTTTAAGTAATGGAGAGAGCTTGTAAATGTAATCGGTTTTTATATTGCTTATTTATTAAAACTTAGTAATTAAGTGCTGCGAGAAGTAGTTTGGAATCAATCGATTGTCTTTAAATGTTGGACAGCATTTTGATTATTTTTATTTAAAATTATCACTAAAAAAATATACTAATATAACGATATGCAAATAACTTGTGTAATCAAAGGAAGCGTTAATCATGAATAAAATGCCATTACTAAATGCACTGAGAGAGTTTGTTAATAAAGAAACAATATCTCTACATGTACCAGGACATAAAAATGGAAAGCATACATACATAAAGGATTTAGAATTACCAAGTATATTAAGTTATGATGTGACAGAATTAAATGGACTAGATGACTTACATTATCCTTCAGAGGCGATTAGTGAGGCTCAAAACATTTTAGCCAAAGTATATAATGCAGAAGAAAGTTTCTTTTTGGTGAATGGATCAACTGTAGGTAATTTAGCCGCTATTTTAGCTTTATGTAGTGAAAATGAGGAAGTATTTGTTCAACGTAATTGTCATAAATCGATTTTTCATGGTCTATTACTTGCTGGAGCAAAGCCGATATTCTTGCCTTTAGATATTGATGAAGAGTTAGGACAACCGCTTGGGATTAACATTGAACAATCACTGGAAGTAATAAAAGACTATCCTAATGCAAAGGCAATGATTTTAACGAATCCTAACTACTATGGAATGTCTCAGTCTTTAGGAAATATAATTGAATTCGCCCATAGTATGGGAATCCCTACAATAGTTGATGAAGCCCATGGAGCACATTTTATCATTGGGGCGCCATTTCCGGAAGACGCGCTTTCTATGGGTGCGGATATCGTCATACAGTCAGCCCATAAAACCTTACCTGCAATGACAATGGGCTCATATCTACACATAAAATCAAATTTGGTTCGTAAAGAAAAGATAAAAGAAATGCTGAGAATGCTACAAAGCAGTAGCCCTTCTTATCCGATTATGGCTTCTTTAGACTACGCAAGGAACTTTGTCGAAACATTTTCTTCTAGTAAAGTGATAGATCTTAAGAAGAAAATTGAACAGTTTATTGAAGAGGTAAAAGATTTAGCTGGTTTAAACATTGTTACTACAGATCATTTAAACTATAAGCAGGATCTATTAAAATTAATCGTAAAAAGCGAAAAAGGACATACCGGTAAGCAATTACAGGATCTATTTGAAACTGAGGGGATCTATACGGAACTTTCAGATTGGGGACATGTTCTATTTATTTTACCTCTAGATGAAAAATATGATTTTAGTGGTCTGATTAGTCGTATAAAAAAAGCAATTGATGATATAGATTTTATTGAAAATAAAGTGCCTAAGCTTACCGTACCTAATTTTTCTAGTACAGTTTCTTATAGTTACTCGGGTTTAAAGAAAAAAAGAAAGATGGTAAAAGATTTGGCAGATTCTGTTGGAGATATTTCGGCAGAAAATATTGTTCCATATCCACCAGGAGTACCAATTTTATTAAAAGGTGAACTGATCACTACTAAGCATGTTGATTATATTCACGATATACATCAATATGGAATGACAATCCATAACTTAATTGAAAATAAAAATTTACAAATTGAAGTATTGATTTAGGAGGAAATAGGTTGAAATCTTTATTTATTACATTTGAGGGACCAGAGGGTGCTGGTAAAACAACAATTATTAATATGGTGTCAGAAGAACTTCGAAATAAGGGCGTAAATTTTATATCTACTCGTGAACCTGGTGGAATCCGAATAGCTGAAAGTATAAGAAATATTATTTTAAACACTGAAAATGTTGAAATGGATAAGCGTACGGAGGCATTGTTATACGCCGCAGCGAGGAGACAACATTTGGCGGAAAAGGTAATTCCGGCATTAGAAGAAGGAAAAATTGTATTATGTGACCGATTCTTAGATAGCTCACTTGCATATCAAGGAGTCGGCAGAGGGATCGGTATAGATGAAATTTATAATATAAATCAGTTTGCAATCGATGGATTAATGCCGGATTTAACAATTTATTTTGATTTAGATCCCAAAGTTGGACTGAATAGAGTTCACCAAGCGAATGAGAGAGAAGTCAATCGACTCGATTTAGAAGAGCTAGATTTTCATTTAAAGGTTCAAAGCGGATATGCTGAAATAATGAAAAGGGAACCAGGACGCTTCAAAAAAGTTGATGCATCTAACTCAATCGATCAAGTATTCAAAGACACTTTAGAAGTCATTTTAGAAAAGATTGAACAAATTTAATTATTAACAAGAGTTGATTCCATGACCAATAAATTTAATGAACTGGTATAATAGAATGAGAATAAGTTTTGTAAATTTACTGGAACTTGTATATGAACTTAATAAATTGTATTTATAAGATTATAGTTAAGTAATTTAGAACACGAAACAGTCGGAAACAAAGAAGCGTTTTTATTCAATTTATAGATATGAGAAGGTGTAAACATGAGCACATCTTGGGAGGAATTAACCGAGCGTCAGCCAGTTGCTAAAAAAATGTTAAAAAATGCTGTTATTAAGAACAGAGTGGCTCATGCTTACTTATTTGAGGGCCCAAGAGGAACTGGCAAACGAGAACTTGCATTATATTACACAAAAGTATTACTATGTGAGAATGTAAGTGACGCTACACCTTGTGGAACTTGTCGTAATTGTAAGCGTGTCGATTCCGGTAATCACCCGAATGTTTACTTAATCGAACCCGAGGAAACCTCTATAAAAAAACATCAAATTCAACAACTACAAGAGGAATTCTCTAAAACTGCTGTTGAATCGAATCGAAAAATTTATATAATAGACCACGCTGATCGAATGACTACGAATGCAGCAAATTCATTATTAAAATTTTTAGAGGAGCCTGTTTCAATTACAACCGCGTTTTTATTAACTGAGCAAGTACAACAAATTTTGCCAACAATACAATCTAGATGCCAATCAATTCATTTTAATCCACTGCCAACAAAGTATTTTGAGGAACATTTAACAAAAATAGAACTACAATCAAATTTAATCCCTTTATTAGCAAGAATCACAAACAGTGAAACTGAGGCAGTTCAAATTGTTGAAGAAGAATGGTTTGCACAAGCTAGAGATTTAGTGATAGAATTATATGAAGCATTATTAACGACGAAAAAAGATAGTCTTTTGATTATACAACAAAATGTGACTCGTCATTTCAATACGAAGGAACAGTTACAAATGGTGCTTGATATGCTTGTATTAGCCTTTAAAGATATGCTATATATATATGCTGAACAAGATCAAAACGTTGTTTTTAAAAATGAAGAATCATTAATGAGACAAGCAATAAACCGCATTTCATTAGAGAAAATAACTACTTGTTTAGAGATCATTCTTGATGCTAAAAAACGACTAACATCAAACGCAAATATGTTAATGGTTTTAGAGCAAATGACTATAGAGCTACAGGAGGGATTGTAGATTGTGTACGAAGTAGTCGGAGTACGTTTTAAAAAAGCAGGTAAAATCTATTATTTCGACCCAAATGGATTAGCAATCCCTAAAGATACATTTGTCATCGTTGAGACGGTGAGAGGGATTGAATTTGGAAAAGTAGTTGTTCCAAATAAAAAGGTCGGAGAAAATGACGTAGTCCTTCCATTAAAGAAAGTTATGCGATTAGCTGATGAGCATGATCGTATGATTGTAGAAGAGAATAAACATTCAGCTAAAGAAGCTTATGAGGTTTGTTCTAGTAAAGTTATGCAACATGAACTAGATATGAAATTAGTTGATGTCGAATATACGTTTGACCGAAATAAAGTCATCTTTTATTTTACAGCAGATGGTAGAATAGACTTTAGAGAATTAGTTAAGGATTTAGCTGCAGTATTTCGTACTCGAATTGAATTAAGACAAATAGGTGTACGAGATGAAGCAAAAATGCTTGGTGGAATAGGCCCTTGTGGTAGAATGTTGTGTTGTTCTACATTTTTAGGTGATTTTGAACCTGTATCTATAAAAATGGCTAAAGATCAAAATCTTTCCCTTAACCCAGCAAAAATTTCAGGACTTTGTGGCCGCCTAATGTGCTGCTTAAAATATGAAAATGATGAATATGAGGCTGCAAAGGAGCAACTTCCAGACTTAGAGGATATCATTGAAACAACAGAAGGACCTGGAAAGGTAGTAGGATTGAACATCCTAGAACGAGTTATTCAAGTAGAATTGATCAAAAAAGAACGCGTTGTGGAGTATACCCTGGATGATTTAATTCATGAGGGAGTTGTGTCAATACAAACCACAGATTAAGAGGTGGTAAGATTGGACAAGAAGAATATATTCTTATCTCTTTCCAATATGGAAGAACAAATTCAAGATTTATCAACACAGCTTAGTGACTTAAAACAATATATTGCTGAGCTTCTAGAAGAAAACCACTATACGAAAATTGAAAATGACCACTTACGTGAACGATTAGGTCTAGAAAAGCGTGTAGAAGAAAAAGAACAAATAAAAGATTCAAAGAAGAAAAAGGTACAAAAGGATAAGGATCTTGGTGAAGGCTACGATAACCTAGCGAGACTTTACCAAGAAGGTTTCCATATTTGTAATCTACATTATGGAAGCGTACGTCATGGTGAAGACTGTCTGTTTTGTTTATCCTTCTTTGATAAAAAGTAACGGTAGGCTATTCCCTAAGAAGCGAACGATTACCTTAATAACGGCTATTATGTGAGCTGGATTGAAAGGTAATTTGGCGTAATTCCAATGGTAATAGCTTCTTTTTATGCAATCTTAGTTAATTAAATGGCAATTAGGCAATGATAAGAGATAAATAATGCCTGAGATATATTGAAAGGAAAAAAATATGCTTAAAGGTGACGAACGTTTAGATTACTTATTAACTGATGATATGAGGATTATTCAAAGTCCTTCAGTTTTTTCATTTTCATTAGATGCGGTTCTTTTATCAAACTTTACATATGTTCCAATTCAAAAAGGCACAATTGTTGACTTGTGCTCTGGAAATGGCGTTATTCCTTTGATGCTACATCGAAGATCAAAGGCAAATATTATTGGGGTAGAAATACAAGAACGATTGTACGATATGGCTAAAAGAAGTATTGAATACAACAAGCTAGAAGAAAAAATATTAATGATCCATGACGATTTAAAAAATGCACCAGACAAAATCGGTAGAGAATTCGTGGATGTTGTTACGTGTAATCCACCATATTTTCAAGATATTCCTACATCTGAACAGAATATTAATGAGCATTATGCAATCGCGAGACATGAAATCAAAACGAATTTAGAAGAAGTAATCATTGCAAGCAAGCTGCTTTTGAAGCATGGAGGAAAATTAGCGATGGTTCATCGTCCGGGTCGAATGCTGGATATTGTTACTTTGATGCGAAAGCACGGCATTGAACCGAAGAGAATTCAATTCGTCTATCCGAAAGTAGGGAAGGAAGCAAATACACTTCTAATAGAAGGAATAAAAGGAGGCAAAGCAGACCTAAAGATTTTGCCACCGATTTATGTATATGAGGAAAATAATGAGTACACGCCAGCACTAAAGGAAATTCTATATGGAAAATAAGCATTATTTATATGTGTTAGAATGCGCTGATGCAACCTTTTATGCAGGCTATACGACTAATATTGAGCGTAGAATTAAGCAACATAATGATGGAAAAGGTGCAAAGTATACTAGAGGCAGAGTACCTGTAAAATGCATATTTTTTAAGGAGTACTCAACTAAGCGAGAAGCAATGCAAGCTGAATATGCATTTAAGCAATTATCAAGAGAAAATAAAGTACGATATATGAGAGAAGGAACGTGCAATGATAAAAAGCCAAAAGAGCTTTTTAAATGAAGAATTAGGCTGTCTTTATTTAATACCAACTCCTATTGGTAATTTAGAAGATATGACGTTTAGGGCAGTACGAATACTAAAAGAAGTAGATTATATTGCAGCGGAAGATACTCGGAACTCTAAAAAGCTCTGTAATCACTTTGAAATTTCTACACCATTAGTAAGCTATCATGAACATAACAAAGAAAAAGCAGGATTAAAAATCATTGAAGATCTAAAACAAGGGTTGAAAGTTGGGTTAGTTAGTGACGCAGGTATGCCATGTATTAACGATCCAGGCTATGAGCTTGTACAGCTTTGTTTAGATGCAGGAATATCCGTTATACCTTTACCAGGTGCAAATGCTGCTTTAACTTCCTTAATTTCATCTGGACTCCCTACAGATTCATTTTTATATATAGGATTCTTATCGCGCCAAAAAAGAGATAAGAAAAAACAACTTGAACCGCTAAAAGGTCAACGAAGTACAGTCATTCTATATGAGTCACCACATCGGTTAAAAGAAACATTACAAGTCATTCTCGAAATACTAGGTGACAGAAAAATTGTACTTTGCAGAGAACTTACAAAGAAATTTGAAGAATTTTTGCGTGGAACCGTTAGTGATGCAATTGAGTGGTCAACTAATGAAGAAGTACGTGGAGAGTTTGTTGTTATTTTAGAAGGTGCCTCCGAGGAAGACGTGAAAAATAGTGAGGACTGTTGGTGGGAAGAACTGACTATAAACCAACATGTTGATTGGTACATAAATGAGAAAAAGGAAAAAAGTAAAGATGCAATAAAACTTGTGGCAAAAGATCGCTCATTAAATAAAAGAGATGTTTATGCAGAATATCACGAAATTTAATAAATATAAAGTTAGGCTGCCGTATTTAAATGTGAAATTCTCTAATCATGATTTTAATTAATTGATTAGCTAAAGAATGCAATTTAAACGGGCAGCCTATTTTGTTTAATTATGATCAGCTATAAATTGTTCAATTTCGAATTTTAAGAGCTCTGCTCCTTTTTTACTTAATACAATTTTGCCATCAGCAACCTCAAGATTATTTTTAGATATTTCTCCAGTCATCATACAAGTCATATTAGGCTCATATTTTTTTAGGATAATTCGATCATCTTGAACAAATATTTCAAGTGTGTCTCTTTCAGTGATGTTTAATGTTCTTCTAAGTTCAATTGGGATTACTACGCGACCAAGCTCGTCTACCTTACGGACAATTCCTGTAGATTTCATCATTAATCCTCCTATTAATTGTTTATAAAAATTAAATGATTAGATTGTTTTGGAACTACTCTAACTAAATGGGCTAATAAACGAGAAAATATATGTATATTTAAGAGAAATAATAGAAATAGATGTTACTATTGTGTAAAATTTAACTTGTAAAATAAGTGTGAAGTTGTAATAGTAGATGGAATATGCAGATAACTCATTTTTCATTTTATAATGAAATGCAAAATCATGCGAATAATTTAGTGTCAATATTTAGAAATTTTTGAAGGAGGAGTATTGGTAAATGAGTAATAAAACTTTTTATATTACAACCCCAATTTATTATCCGAGCGGAAAACTACATATAGGTCATGCGTATACAACTGTTGCTGGGGATGCAATGGCTAGATATAAAAGACTTCAAGGCTTCGATGTTTTTTATTTAACGGGTACAGATGAACATGGTCAAAAAATTCAACGTAAAGCTGAGGAGTTAAATGTATCGCCTCAAGAATACTTGGATAATATTGTTGTTGGTATTAAAGACCTTTGGACCAAATTAGATATCTCATACGACGATTTTATTCGTACAACAGAAAACAGACATAAAGAAGTTGTTGAAAAGATTTTCAAACAATTACTTGATCAAGGTGATATTTATTTGGACGAGTACGAAGGATGGTATTCAGTTCCAGATGAGACATTCTATACTGAGACACAGATAGTTGATCCTATTCATAATGAAGAAGGAAAAATTGTTGGTGGAAAGAGTCCTGATAGTGGCCATCCAGTAGAGTTAGTTAAGGAAGAGTCATACTTCTTTAAAATGAGTAAATATGCCGACCGATTATTGAAGTATTATGAAGAGAACCCAGAATTTATTCAACCTGAATCAAGAAAAAACGAAATGATCAATAATTTCATTAAACCAGGTTTAGAGGATCTAGCTGTTTCTCGTACTTCATTTGACTGGGGTGTAAAAGTACCTGGTAATGCTAAACATGTTATTTATGTTTGGATTGATGCGTTATCTAACTATATTACAGCACTAGGATATGGATCAGACCAAGAAGAAAACTATAAAAAGTATTGGCCAGCGAATGTACACTTAGTTGGTAAAGAGATTGTTCGTTTCCATACGATTTATTGGCCAATTATGCTAATGGCATTAGATTTACCATTACCTAAAAAGGTATTTGCTCATGGATGGTTATTAATGAAAGACGGTAAGATGAGTAAGTCAAAAGGGAATGTTGTAGACCCAGTAGTACTAATCGACCGATATGGCTTAGATGCGTTAAGATATTACTTATTACGCGAAGTTCCTTTTGGATCAGATGGAATATTTACGCCGGAAGGTTTCGTTGACAGAATTAATTTTGACTTAGCAAATGATTTAGGTAACTTATTAAATAGAACAATTGCAATGATTGAAAAGTATTTTAATGGAAAGATTCCTTCAGTAAATGGAACAGTTACGGACTTTGATGAGAGTCTTCAACAAATGGCGAAGAGCACAAAAGAATCTGTGGAAGCTGCAATGGATAACATGGAATTCTCAGTTGCATTAACAAATATTTGGCAGTTTGTTAGCCGTACGAATAAATATATTGATGAGACGCAACCATGGGTGCTAGCAAAGGATGAAAGCCGTGTACAAGAGCTAGCTTCTGTAATGGCGCATTTAGCTGAATCTTTACGTCATGTTGGAATTTTATTAAAACCTTTCTTAACTCAAACACCAACAAAAGTATTCACTCAGTTAGGACTAACTGAAGAAGGAATATTATCATGGGATAGCCTAAATGAGTTTGGAGCAATTAGCGAAGGAACAAAAGTCCAAAAGGGTGACCCAATTTTCCCTCGTTTAGAGACAGAAGTTGAAGTTGCATATATTAAAGAGCAAATGCAAGGTACTGTAAAACCTGTGGAAGAAGAGAAAGTTGAAGAAGAAGCTATTCCAGAGATCACAATTGATGAATTTTTCAAAGTTCAACTAAAGGTTGCTGAAGTAAAAGAAGCTGGTTCAGTAAAAGGGGCAAAAAAACTTCTTAAACTTCAATTAGATTTAGGAAATGAATCAAGACAAGTTGTTTCAGGTATAGCTGAACACTATAAACCAGAAGACTTAATTGGTAAAAAAGTGATTTGTGTAACGAATTTAAAACCTGTAAAGCTTAGAGGCGAACTTTCTGAAGGAATGATTCTTGCGGGAAGTATTGAAGGTAAACTATCACTTGCAACAATTGACCAATCATTACCGAACGGTACGATTATTAAATAGTGTTACTAAGAAAAGTACTTCGTGTAAAAACTAGCATGAAGTACTTTTCTTTTTTTGTTTTATTTTACTGAAATAATTGTTGGATGATGCTGAAAATTGTAAAAATATCATAGGAATCACAAATATGATAATATTTTGTTGAATTATGGCAGGTATTAACAAGACATTGTTAAAAAATGTCATTATATGAAGAAAATATTACAGATAGATTACAGCGGTAAACTAAAAAAATTATCTGATTTTAATTTTAAAGTGACAGAAAGTCCTGTTATTGCATGGGATTTATTTAAAAGACCTTTAAAAATTTATTAGAAATCACTTAAATTTGCCTGTTTCTTTTTGTAACGGAATTGTTAACTGCGCGTTAGGTAAGAAATTTTAGGTTATGCTAGACTAAATCTCAGATGAGCAAAGGGGAAGTAAAAATGCTTTTTGATACACATGTACATTTAAATGCAGATCAATACAAAGAAGACCTTGAAGATGTAATTAGTAGAGCTCTTGAAGCAGGAGTTGTTCATCAAGTAGTTGTTGGTTTTGATCGACCGACAATTACGAAGGCTATGGAATTAATTGAGAAATATGACTTTCTTTATGCGGCAATTGGCTGGCATCCAGTCGATGCGATTGATGCAACTGAAGAAGATTTTAATTGGATTAAAGAACTTTCAAAGCATCCAAAAGTAGTAGCGATTGGTGAAACAGGATTAGATTACTACTGGGATAAGTCTCCAAAAGAAATTCAAAAAGAAGTATTTCGTAAACAAATTCAATTAGCAAAAGAATGCGGACTACCGATTGTTATTCACAATCGTGACGCAACAGAAGACATTGTAACTATTTTAAAAGAAGAAAATGCATCAGAAGTAGGCGGAATAATGCACTGCTTCGGCGGAAGTGTGGAAACAGCAAAAGAATGTATTAATATGAACTTCTATATTTCATTAGGAGGACCAGTTACATTTAAAAATGCAAAAAAGCCTAAAGAAGTTGCGACAGAAATTCCGTTAGAAAATCTATTAATCGAAACGGATTGTCCATACTTAACACCACATCCGTATAGAGGAAAAAGAAACGAACCTAGCTATGTATCACTTGTTGCTGAGGAAATTGCACGTTTAAAGAATATATCAGTCGAGGAAGTTCAAAAAATAACTTTCGAAAATGCGTGTAATATTTTTCAGATTAACAAATGATTTCATGAACTAGTACGAATACATATTATTCGTCACAGTTCGCGTATGAAGAGTTGAAGAATTTGTCGAAAGAAAACTCTTCTACTTCTAAATCTAGTAAACATACATTCAGTAGAGTAGAAGCACTAGTTAATAGGTTTGGAGCTAGTCAATCTTTTTTCTCAGGCAAAAAGGAGGAGTAAAATCGTGATAGACGCGAATAGGTTACTTTCTAGACTTGGGAGTAGTAAAAAACTAGCAGTACAACTTGCAGGAGCTTTAGTTTTCACTGGATCAGTAGGTACAGGAGCATATGAGGGACTTAAAGAACAAGTAACTCTTGAGGTAGACGGGAATAAACAGGTTATTCAAACACATGCAAGTACTGTGGCTGAATTATTGAAAGAACAAAATTTTAAAATTACAAATGAAGATGAAGTATATCCGTCAGCCAAAACGAAAATATCAGATGATATGGATATTACAGTACATCTAGCAAAACCTGTTAAACTTACGATCGACGGGCAGGAACAAGTCATTATGACAACTGCTCAAACGGTAAAAGAATTATTAAAAGAACAAAATATTAATATTAAGCCTGATGATGTAATAATGCCTGCACTTTCGACACCGTTAGAGGAAAATGGTAAGGTATCTTACGAGAAAGCATTCCCTATGGTTTTAAATGACGGAGGAGTTTCTAAAAAAGTTTTTGCAACTTCGACTACTGTCGCTGACTTTTTAGAAAAGCAGAACATTACTTTAAACGAATTTGACCGAGTTGAACCAGGTGCTGGAGAAATGATCAAACAAAACGATACAGTTCGAGTTATACGTGTCGAAAAAGTCAACGATGTGGTGGAAGAGCCTGTAGATTTTAAAGTTAAAGAAAAAGAGGATTCTTCTATGCATAAAGGTGAATCTTCGGTCATTTCAGAAGGTGTAAAAGGTCTTGTTAAACGTAACTTCGAATTAATTAAGGAAAATGGTAAAGTAGTTTCTAAAACACTTGTTGACGAAACTCTATTAAAGGATCCAGTTGATCGTGTAGTTGCAGTTGGAACAAAGACTGTACCGTCATCTAGTGCATTAGTAAAATCTAGTGCTCCAAAATCAAATAGTAAGGTAAAAGAAATGTATGTTGAAGCAACTGCATATTCGCCTTATGATGCTGGTATGTCAGGTACAACAGCTTTAGGTATTAATGTTCGCAAAAATCCTAATACGAAGCTAATTGCCGTCGATCCAAACGTTATTCCATTAGGATCTAAAGTTTGGGTTGAAGGATATGGTGTTGCGATTGCTGGTGATACTGGTGGTGCAATTAAAGGGAAAAGAATTGATATTTTAATGCCTACAAAAAATGAGTGTTTTAATTTTGGTCGACGTACTGTAAAAATTCGTATCATTCATTAATCATTTTAAAAATAATATAGAAGATAAAAGAAAAGTGGAAGGATAAATCCTTCTGCTTTTTTTCATATTAAGAAAATATAGATTGGCAATAGTGGAGAGTTGCCGTTCATTCCAAATTTAGGTGCAGCTACAACTCTGTCTTCTCCGATTCGGGAGTTTTCTTTAAAACTATTTTTAACAGAGTATGAAGTTTTTTTATCCATATGGTATGATTACATATACTTGTAATGGTTGGAGGAACAAATGAAAATTAAAGAAATCATTGTTGTTGAAGGTAAAGATGATACAGCGGCAATTAAAAGAGCTGTGGATGCAGATACAATTGAAACAAGTGGTTCTGCTATAAATAAGGATACTTTAAAATTAATAAAGCATGCTCAGGAGACTAGGGGAGTGATTGTATTTACAGATCCCGATTATCCTGGCCAACGAATACGTTCGATTATTAAAGAACATGTACCAGGATGTAAGCATGCATTTTTACCAAAGGAAGAAGCTGTTCGTTCAGGTAAAAAAGGATTAGGAATCGAGCACGCTACTAGAGAATCTATTCGAAATGCCTTAATTCATGTTAAGCAAGAATTTATCGAAGTTGAATCTGAAATTACGAAAGAAGATTTAATCGATGCAGGATTAATTGGACATCCTTCATCAAGCATAAGACGAGATAAACTTGGTAAAATTCTTAATATAGGCTATACAAACGGAAAACAACTAGAGAAAAGACTGCAAATGTTTCAAATTTCAAAAGACGAATTTGGACAAGCAGTAAAAAAAGTTTTAATGGAGGAAAAGTAATGAAGGATATCGCAACTCCTAGTCGTACGAAAGAGATATTAGCAAAGTACGATTTCTTCTTTAAGAAGAGCTTTGGACAAAATTTCCTAATTGATACAAATATACTTGAGAACATTGTAAGTTATGCAGATTTAACAGAAGAAAGTTGTGCAATTGAAATTGGACCGGGAATTGGAGCATTAACTGAGCAGATTGCTAAACGCGCTAAAAAAGTATTAGCCTTTGAAATAGATAATAGATTAATTCCAATCTTAGAAGATACCCTTTCACCGTACGATAATATACAAATCATTAACGAAGATGTATTAAAGGCGGATGTTGAGAAGGCAATCAATGAATATTTACCAAATGAGAATGATATTATGGTAGTCGCAAACTTGCCATATTATGTAACAACGCCAATTATCATGAAGCTATTAACAGAAGGTTTACCAATTAGAGGGATTGTATGTATGCTACAAAAAGAAGTAGCAGATCGTATCGCTGCAAAACCAGGAACAAAAGATTATGGATCATTATCAATTGCGATTCAGTTCTATACACAAGCTTCAACAGTTATGACTGTACCTAGAACGGTATTCATGCCACAGCCAAACGTTGATTCCGCTGTTATTAAGCTAATAAAACGTGACAAACCAGCAGCAGAGGTTGTAGATGAATCATTCTTTTTTGAGGTAGTCAGAGCGAGCTTTGCCCAAAGAAGAAAAACGTTAAATAATAATTTATTAAATAATTTCTCTCAACTGAAGAAGGATAAATCGATTCTTGAAGCTTGTCTTTTAGAAGCGGGTATCGAAGGAACTAGAAGAGGGGAAACATTATCAATTCAAGAATTTGGTACATTAAGTAATATTCTATACAAACATTTAAAATAAAAAGATGAGGATTATGAACAATTTTTTCTATTGTTTATAATCCTATTTTTTATGTAATAGTTTAAATTCGTTTCGTTTGATAAAGCTTCTTTTCACCCTTTTTTTTGTCCATACATAATCTAAAAAAAGAAAGCTAACTCGTGGTGTGTATTTAAGCAATTTTGGAGGGGAAGGCATGTGAATATTAATATAGGAGATATTGTAGAACGAGCATCTTATAAATATGACTTAGTTTTTCGAGTAGTAGAGGTAAAACAAATCGGAGATGAAGTCACTGCTATTTTATATGGTGACGATTTTCGTTTAATAGCTGATGCGCCTTTATCCGACCTGCGAGTAATTATTGAATCAGAATATCGAGAAAAAGGCAAAAGATCATCTGTTCAAATTGAAGAAAACTATAAATTGTTTAAGAAAGAAAATCAAGAACAAAAAGAGAAAAGACGGTTTCAAGCAACTAATGGATTTCGAACAGATGTAAATCTTTTTCAAATTCCAGGTCGGGTTCTTCACATTGATGGAGATCCAGTTTACTTAAAAAAATGTCTTGAAATGTATAATAAGATGGGCGTTCCAGTTGAAGGGATCTATTGTAAGGAAACAGAATTACCGACGAAAATCGGTCATTATATAGATCATTATCGTCCTGATATTTTAGTTATTACTGGTCATGACGCATATACAAAGGCAAAAGGTGTTGTGACTGATTTAGAAGCATACCGACATTCAAGATATTTTGTTGATGCTGTAAAAGAAGCAAGAAAAAAAGTACCTTCCTTAGATCAGCTTGTTATTTTTGCTGGTGCGTGCCAATCGCATTTTGAAGCGATTATACGTGCTGGAGCAAACTTTGCAAGCTCACCAACTAGGGTCAATATACACGCTTTAGATCCAGTTTATGTAGTCGGAAAAATAAGCTTTACATCCTTTATGGATAGGGTAAATGTTTACGAAGTGGTACGTAATACAATTACGGGTGAAAAAGGTCTAGGAGGAGTAGAAACAAAAGGAATACTAAGAACTGGGCTTCCGTTTCAATCAATGGATGAGGAATAGAAAAGAGATTTTCTACATGAACGAAATGAATTGTTTCGTTTGTAGAAAATCTTTTTTTATTATGATACATAAATTTCGATTTTCTACAAATAATAGACGGGTATTGTAAAAAAACGTTGACAGGTATCCTATATCGTTGGTATAATTTTATCTTTTTTGACTTAGTTTACATAAGATGGTATACTTGTCATAGTGAGGTGGTATGAAATGGCAAAAAAATTATCTGAAATAAAGGATACTTTAGATAGTCATGTTGGACAACGACTTACATTGAAGGCAAACAGCGGGCGCAGAAAGACTGTAGAACGTTCCGGTGTATTAGCAGAAACATATCCATCCATATTCGTAGTACAATTAGATCAAGAAGAGAACGCATTTGAACGCTTATCTTTTAGTTATGCAGATATTTTAACAGAAACAGTTGAATTGTTTTTCTGTGATGACCATACAAGTGGACTGATGGCGAATGGACAGTAGAATTATCTACTGTCCCTTTTCTTTATATTAGTATTCATAAAATTAAAAAATTTACACATACTAAAAATGTCGAAGTAGTAAAAGGGGGTTGCTTTATTTGGGTAGAAGAAGAAGTATGATGTCACAGAGCTTTAAAGAGGAACTTGCAAAAGATCTAGGTTTCTATGACGTTGTTCAAAAAGAAGGCTGGGGAGGCATTCGAGCGAAGGATGCCGGCAACATGGTTAAAAGAGCAATCGAATTAGCTGAGTTACAATTATCTAATAAGCAACAATAACAATCTTCACTTCGACAAATAAATTTATCTTCACAAAAACCGAAGCAAAATGCTTCGGTTTTTGTGAATTATCATAAAGAAATTCTAATATATTGGTCACTTTCAATGGGGTACATTTTTCTTATGAGGTAATTATGATACAATAGCAAAAAAGTAAGTGTTCATAAGAAGGTGAGAATATGAAATTAATGGTGAAGGCTCCTGCGAAAATTAATCTTTCATTAGACGTTGTTGGAAAGAGAGGCGACGGTTATCATGATGTAAAAATGATCATGACAACAATTGATTTAGCAGATCGAATTGAGTTAGAGCTTATTCAAGAAGATAAGATTGTTGTTACATCACATAATCGTTATGTGCCAGATGATCAACGCAATTTAGCATATCAAGCTGCAATGCTTTTGAAGGAAATGTTCGGAGTTAAATTAGGAGCGCATATTTTTATTACAAAAAATATACCTGTTGCTGCCGGTTTAGCAGGTGGTAGTTCAGATGCGGCTGCAGTGTTGAGAGGGCTAAATAAGCTTTGGAATTTAAATTGTACTTTAGATGAATTAGCAGTGATAGGGTCTAAAATTGGATCAGACGTATCATTTTGTGTGTACGGTGGAACAGCTATTGCGACAGGTCGTGGAGAAAAAATCGAACATATCGATACACCACCGCCTTGTTGGGTAATTTTAGCGAAACCAACGCAAGGAGTGTCAACTGCAACTGTTTACCAAAAGCTTAAATTGGATAATGTTCAACATCCTGATGTAGACCGTATGGTCAGTGCCATTTCAAATAAAAATTATGATGATATATGCATGTCCTTAGGGAATGTATTAGAAACGGTTACACTGCATTTACATCCAGAAGTTGCAATGCTTAAGGACCAAATGAAACGTTTTGGTGCTGACGCTGTTTTAATGAGCGGAAGTGGTCCTACAGTATTTGGATTAGTTCGACATGATTCTAGAATGAATCGTGTTTATAACGGATTAAAAGGTTTCTGCGATCAAGTATACGCTGTTCGGATGTTAGGTGAAAGGGAAAAACTTGATTAAAAACGAATATTATTATAAAATTTTTATAAAACATTCGTGATTTGAGGTGCTGCATGAAAATTAGAAGAAGCTCTCGTCTTGTAGGTATGACACACTATTTGTTGCATCATCCACAACAGTTAGTATCATTAACATTTTTTGCTGAATTATATGCTTCTGCTAAATCATCAGTTAGTGAGGATTTAGGAATCATTAAACAGACATTTGAACAGCAAGGAATTGGAACTCTGATGACTGTACCAGGAGCGGCTGGTGGTGTAAAGTATATTCCTAGTATTAGTAATCAAGAAGTAAACACATTGATTGAAGAGCTTTGTGATTTACTTCAAAAGCCAGACCGAGTATTACCTGGTGGATATTTATATATGACAGATATTTTAAGTAATCCTAACTATGTTAATAGTGTAGGTCGTATGTTTGCATCAATATTCGGTAATCAAAAAGTTGATATCGTAATGACAATTGCAACAAAAGGGATTCCGTTAGCATATGCAGTTGCAAACTTTTTAAATGTACCAGTTGTAATTGTTCGTCAGGATAATAAAGTTACAGAAGGATCGACTGTGAGTATTAACTATGTTTCTGGTTCTTCAAAGCGTATACAGACAATGTCATTGGCTAAAAGAAGCATCGAGGCCGGTTCAAATGTATTAATTATCGATGATTTTATGAAAGCCGGTGGTACGATTACTGGTATGAAAAACTTGCTTAAGGAATTCCAGGCAAATGTGGCAGGAATTGGTGTATTAGTTGAGGCAGTAAATATTGAAGAAAGATTAGTTGAAGATTATATTTCGCTTGTAAAATTATCTGAGGTGAATGAAAGAGAACAACTTATAAGAGTTGAACGAGGCAATTACCAAGAAGAATCATTTATTAAAACTGAAAGCTTATAATCATAATATAGATAAGCTATTTTGTCATAATAAAGAAGGGGAAGATACATAATGCAATTAATTCATACGAATAATGCACCAAAAGCAATTGGACCATATTCTCAAGCAATAATCGCTAATGGCTTACTGTACACTTCTGGACAAATCCCATTAACTGCAGACGGGAATCTCGTTGAAGGTGGAATTGAGGAACAAACTAAACAAGTGTTTGCGAACCTTAAAGCCGTTCTAGAAGAAGCAGGTACAGATTTATCTAAAGTTATTAAAACAACAGTCTTTTTGAAGGATTTAACTACTTTCGTTGATTTTAACGCTATTTATGAAGAATATTTCAACGGACATAAACCTGCAAGAAGCTGCGTTGAAGTTGCAAGATTGCCTAAAGATGTACTAGTGGAAATTGAGTGCATCGCAGTTATTTAAAGAATATCCGACTAAGTTAGTAGTTGGAATGAAAATTAACTATATATACTTATAAAAAAAACCTGAAAATATTTCAGGTTTTTTTTATTTTCATTAAAAACTAATTAAAAAATTCCGATAAATTAGTTGAGGCCTTAAATTTAGTAAACATTTTTAAAAATTAAATAATTTACATAAAAAATTTTCCAAAAAGAAGGAAATTATTGATAATTGTTGAAACTTACTAATTATGGTTTAAGTTGAAAAAGGTGGTGAACAAGATGGAAGTGACAGACGTAAGACTACGCCGCGTAAACACGGAGGGTCGTATGAGAGCTATTGCATCAATTACTTTAGATCATGAATTTGTCGTTCATGATATTCGTGTAATCGATGGTAACAACGGATTATTTGTAGCAATGCCAAGTAAACGTACTCCGGATGGAGAGTTCCGTGATATCGCTCATCCGATTAACTCTTCAACTCGTAGCAAAATACAAGACTCTGTATTAGCTGAATATCACCGTGTAGGTGAGCTGGAAGAAGACTTTGAAGAAGCAGGTGCTTCTTAAAAATATGACCAAAAAGAACCCATTAATGTATAATGGGTTCTTTTTTTATGGTATAATAAAATGGATGTATTTTGTAAAAAAATAAAAAAATTAGCAAATTGACCTAACAGGTATTGGTATTTAGATTGATGGAGGATGACTATGTCAAATAAATATGCGATTGTTCTAGCTGCAGGAAAAGGTACTAGAATGAAATCAAAATTATATAAAGTACTTCACCCTGTCTGTGGAAAACCTATGGTTCAGCATGTTGTAGACCACGTAAAATCAGTTGGTGTACAAAATATTGTAACTGTTGTAGGTCACGGAGCAGAATTAGTTAAAACACAATTAGGTGACGATAGCGAATATGCTCTTCAGGCTGAGCAATTAGGTACTGCACATGCTGTAATTCAAGCAGCGCCAACTTTAAAAGATAAAGAAGGAACCACTTTAGTAATCTGTGGTGACACACCATTAATCTCCCCAGAAACAATTGAAGCTTTATTTGCTGAACATGATCGATTACAGGCAAAAGCTACCATTTTAACAGCTCATATTGAGGATTCAACTGGTTATGGTAGAATAATTAGGGGCGAAAATGGATCTGTATTAAAAATTGTTGAGCATAAGGATGCAAATCTGGAAGAGCTTGCAGTGAAAGAAATTAATACAGGTACATATTGTTTTGATAATAAGGCATTATTTGATGCACTAAGCGAAGTGAATAATGATAATTCTCAAGGTGAGTACTATTTACCGGATGTTATTGAGATACTAAAAGCAAAAGGTGAAATCGTAGCTGCATATAAAACAGCGAACTTTGATGAAACATTAGGTGTAAATGATCGATATGCTTTATCGATTGCGGAATCATTAATGCAAAAAAATATAAATAAAAAGCATATGTTGAATGGAGTAACGATTATCGATTCATCAAGCACATACATTTCAGCAGATGCAATTATTGGTTCGGATACTATTATTTACCCTGGTACAATGATCTATGGGAATAGTATAATAGGGTCTGATAGTACAATTGGCCCGAATACAGAAATTATCGATAGTGTAATTGGTAATGATACTATCATTAAGCAATCGGTTGTACATGAGAGTAAGATTGGTCATTCAACATCAGTTGGGCCTTTTGCTCATATTCGCCCTGCGTCAACATTAGGTGATGAAGTTCGAATTGGTAATTTTGTTGAGACTAAGAAAGTTACTTTTGGTAATAGAAGTAAAGCTTCTCACTTAAGCTATATTGGTGATGCGGAAGTAGGTCAAGATGTTAATCTTGGTTGTGGCTCAATCACTGTAAATTACGACGGTAAAAACAAGTTTAAAACAACGATTGAGGACAATGTTTTTGTTGGTTGTAATTCAAACTTAATTGCACCTGTAACTGTGAAAAAAGGTTCATACATTGCAGCTGGTTCAACAATTACTGATGAAGTTCCAGAAGACTCACTGGCAATTGCGAGAGCAAGGCAAGTGACAAAAGAAGGTTACTATAAAAATTAATTATAGATAAATAAAAAGAAAAGAAAAAAGCGGAGGGTACACGAAACATGCCTAATCATTATCCAGACAAGCATTTAAAAGTATTTACTCTAAACTCAAATCCTAAATTGGCGGAAGAAATTGCAAAGCATATTGGTGTAGAGCTTGGTAAATGTTCGGTTTCTCGTTTTAGCGATGGAGAAGTGCAAATTAACATTGAGGAAAGTATTCGTGGTTGTGATGTATTTATCATTCAATCAACAAGTTTCCCAGTAAACGAAAGTATTATGGAATTGTTAATCATGATTGATGCTTTAAAACGTGCATCAGCGAAAACAATTAACATCGTAATTCCTTACTACGGTTATGCTCGTCAAGATCGTAAAGCTCGTTCACGTGAGCCAATTACATCTAAGTTAGTTGCAAATCTTCTTGAGACTGCTGGTTCTACTCGAGTGATTACACTTGATTTACATGCGCCACAAATTCAAGGATTCTTTGATATTCCAATTGATCATTTATTAGGTGTACCTATCCTTTCTGATTATTTTAGAAAAAAACAGCTTGAAGATATTGTCATTGTTTCTCCTGACCATGGTGGAGTAACAAGAGCTCGTAAAATGGCAGATCGACTTAAAGCTCCAATTGCTATCATTGATAAGCGTCGTCCAAAACCAAATGTTGCTGAAGTTATGAACATCATCGGTAATATTGAAGGTAAAACAGCTATTCTAATTGATGATATTATTGATACAGCGGGTACAATTACACTTGCTGCTAATGCATTAGTAGAGCACGGTGCAAAAGAAGTATATGCATGTTGTACACACCCTGTATTGTCTGGACCGGCAATTGATCGTATCGAAAACTCTTGTATTAAAGAATTAGTTGTAACAAATTCAATTTGTCTTACTGATGATAAAAGAACTGAGAAACTTGTTGAATTATCAGTTGCAGGCTTGTTAGGTGAAGCGATTATTCGTGTTTATGAAGAGCAATCAGTAAGTACATTATTTGATTAATAGTAAAATTTACATCTTTGCTTTAAAACTTATAAGAGGACGTAACCCGATGTGGTTACGTCTTTTCGCAATATAACCAGAGATTAAGAATGGAGGAATATAATGAAGTTGTTTGTAGGATTAGGCAATCCGGGTAGAGAATATGAAAGAACGCGACATAATATAGGTTTCATTGCGATCGATGAATTGGCTCACCGTTGGGGTATTTCATTAAACCAACAAAAATTTAATGGTATTTATTCTTCTGGGATTGTAAATGGTGAAAAAGTCTTTTTGTTAAAACCTTTAACATACATGAATTTATCAGGTGAAAGTGTAAGGCCGTTCATGGATTATTTTAATATTGATATCGAAGACCTTGTTGTACTTTATGATGAAATGGATATTCCAACTGGTAAGCTACGTTTGCGCACTAAAGGAAGTGCTGGTGGTCATAATGGGATCAAGTCCTTAATTCAGCATTTAGGAACACAAGAATTCCAACGTATTCGCATCGGAGTAGACCGCCCTTCTAATGGGATGAGCGTTGTAAATCATGTGCTCTCAAACTTTTTTGAAGAGGAAATTGCTGAAGTAGTTGATGGTGTAAAAAAATCAGCGGATGCATGTGAATACTTTTTAAATCATTCTTTTGTAGACGTGATGAATCAATATAATAAAAAATAAAAAACAGGAATTTACGCCTTCATATTGAATAAGTATAGTTAGTACAAACCATACTGTATATATGAATTTTTGTAGTATGGAGGCAGTAATGGAATTATTAGAATGTCAGTGTCGATATTGCAGCAAATGCATGGGTAGTATTGAAAAGGATCAACTTTTACAAGTGTCATCTTCTTATTGTCATTCATTTGACGAGGAGCTAAGTGATTTTGTAAATTTTATTCAATCTCCTAATCAAGTAATTTATATCGTGTGTGAGGATTGCGAAATGACCCTATCAGAGTTTCCGCATTACCATGAATATAAAAATTTTATAAACTAAAGTGCCTTTGGTTAATAACTGAGGCGTTTTTCTGTTTTTTCTAGGCTCACTGTTAAGGTGTTTTGATCAAAACGTAAAACAAAACATTTGTGAAATGTGATTTAAGTAATCTTTATTTTTTACACTTTTCATCTACAGGCCTAATTTTAAAAAAACTATAAATATAAACTTCAACTAAGGGTATTGTTTACTTAGATTGACTGTTAGGGGAGATTGACTTCGTGATTGGTTTGATTGAACAATTTAACCATTATAAAGATATTAAAAAGATAATACAGGGCCTTAAAAGCGGGTTGAAAGAACAGTTGGTTACAAACTTAACTGGGTCTGCAAAAACATTGCTAGCGGGTGCTATTTTTAAAGAAACTGGACAAACACAGTTAATCGTAACGAATAATCTTCTTCAAGCTCAGAAGGTAGCGGAAGATTTGAGAGCGGCTGTAGGTGAAGAAAAGGTATTCCTATATCCTGCAAATGAATTAATTGCATCAGAGATTGCGGTATCCAGTCCAGAGCTCAGATCACAAAGACTAATCGCATTAAACAGTTTGATGTCAGAAAAACCAGCGATTGTAGTTACACCAGTCTCTGGATTAATCGGATATTTACCATCTCCTGAATTATGGGCTATCAATCAAATTAATTTTGAAATCGGCGAAGAAATCGATTTACCGAATTTGATATCAAAATTTGTCCAAATGGGCTATGAGCGTGTTGGTATGGTAGAAAGTAAGGGAGAATTTAGTGTGCGTGGTGGAATTCTTGATATTTATCCACTTACATATGAAGACCCTATTCGTATAGAGCTCTTTGATACAGAAATCGATTCAATTCGTTCGTTTTCTCCAGATTCTCAAAGATCGATTACAAAATTTGAAATTGTGCATATTGGTCCGGCGACAGAAAGAATTATCTCTAAGACTGATTTACAATTAGGTGTTCAACGTATAGAGCAAGCTTTTAAAACAACTCTATCAAAAGTAAAAGATCAACAATTAAAAGAATCTTTAGCTGAAAAGGTAACCTATGATCTTGAACAGTTAAAACAAGGGCAGTTAATTGATCAAATATATAAATATTTTGGCCTAATCTATGAAAACCAATTTAGTTTACTAGATTATGTTCCAAAAGAAGCTATTGTTGTAATCGATGAGATTTCCAGGGTTCATGAAATTGTTGAACAGCTTAAAAAAGATGAAGCAGAGTGGTATACATCTTTATTGGCAGAAGGAAATGCTTTACAGGGCGTAACGTTTTCGCATGATTTTTTCGAATTATTACAATCAAGAAAGCGCCAACAAATTCATACGAGTCTTTTTCCAAGAAGAGTTCCTCATACGCATCCTGAACAGGTGGTGTCGGTACAATGTAAATCGATGCAAGAGTTTCATGGACAAATGGGTCTATTAAAAAATGAACTAGATCGTTGGAAGAAAAATAAATACACAATCGTTATGCTTGGTGAAAGTGATGAAAGAACAAACAAAATTGAAAATATATTAGCAGATTACAAAATAGAAGGTAAAATTATCTCTTCTATTGAGCAAATCAAAAATGGTGAAGTATACATCATGAAGGGTGATCTTCGTTCTGGATTTGAACTTCCGTTAGAGAAATTTGTTCTCATTACGGAGCGAGAGCTATTTACTAAAAAAGCTAAGAAGAAAAAGAGAATTAATACAAAGTTATCAAATGCAGAACGAATAAAAAATTACTCAGAATTAAAAGTCGGAGATTATGTCGTTCATGTTAATCATGGTATTGGTAAATTTTTAGGAATTGAAACATTAGAGATTAATGGAATCCATAAAGATTATTTACATATTCGATATCATGGTGACGATAAATTATTCGTACCGATCGAACAAATTGACCAAGTACAAAAGTATGTGGGATCTGAAGGTAAGGAACCGAAGATTTATAAACTTGGCGGGACTGATTGGAAAAAGGTTAAGAAGAAAGTTGAGGGCTCAGTACAGGATATTGCTGATGATTTAATTAAGCTTTACGCAGAGCGTGAAGCATCAAAAGGTTATGCATTTTCTCCTGACGGGCTAGAGCAACAAGAATTCGAGTCTTCGTTTCCATACCAGGAAACTGACGATCAGCTTAGATCAATTCATGAAATTAAAAAGGATATGGAAAGAGAACGTCCAATGGATCGACTGCTTTGTGGAGACGTTGGATATGGAAAAACTGAAGTTGCTATTCGTGCTGCCTTTAAAGCAATTGTTGAAGGTAAGCAGGTGGCTATTTTAGTTCCTACTACAATTTTAGCACAACAGCATTTCGAAACATTGAGAGAAAGATTTCAGGATCACGCAATTAATATCGGCCTTTTAAATCGTTTTCGATCTCGTAAGCAGCAGCTTGAGACGATGAAGGGGTTAAAAGAGGGCTCTGTTGATATAGTAGTTGGAACTCATCGTTTATTATCAAAGGATATTATTTATAAAGATTTGGGCCTTTTAGTTATTGATGAAGAGCAACGATTTGGTGTATCTCATAAAGAAAAAATTAAACAGTTAAAAGCAAATATAGATGTTTTAACGCTAACTGCAACTCCGATTCCTCGTACATTGCATATGTCAATGTTAGGAGTAAGAGACTTGTCAGTTATTGAAACGCCTCCAGAAAATCGTTTTCCAGTTCAAACATATGTAGTCGAATATAACGCTGCATTAGTAAGGGAGGCGATTGAAAGGGAGCTTGCTCGTGATGGACAAATTTACTTCTTATACAATCGTGTAGAAGATATCGAACGTATGGCTGAGCAAATCTCAATGCTTGTACCAGATGCGAAGGTAGCCGTCGCACATGGTCGAATGAATGAAGGAGAACTGGAATCAGTTATGTATGCCTTCTTAGATGGGCAATATGATGTATTAGTCAGTACAACGATTATCGAAACAGGTGTGGACATTCCAAATGTTAATACATTGATTGTGTATGATGCGGACCGAATGGGTCTTTCAACACTTTATCAATTAAGAGGGCGTGTAGGACGCTCAAATCGTGTAGCTTATGCCTATTTCACCTATAAGCAGGATAAAGTATTAACTGAAGTTGCCGAGAAGCGTTTACAGGCAATTAAAGAGTTTACAGAACTAGGTTCCGGTTTCAAAATTGCTATGCGTGACTTGTCAATACGAGGTGCAGGGAATCTACTTGGTGCACAGCAACATGGATTTATTGATTCGGTTGGATTCGATTTATATTCTCAAATGTTAAAAGATGCAATCGAACAGCGTAGAGGAGTTAAGAAAGAAGATTTAATTTCAATCGAAATTGACATTGAAGTAGATGCTTATTTACCTGATACGTATATTCAAGATAGTAAGCAAAAAATAGAGATGTACAAGCAATTTAGAAGAATTGAAACGTTTGAAGAGTTAAATGACCTTCAAGATGAATTAATGGACCGCTTTGGGGATTTCCCGGTGGAAGTAGGCTACCTATGCCAAGTAGCTCATATTAAGCTTTTAGCCATTGCCGAAAAGATTGAACTGATCAAGCAAGTTAAGTCAGAAGTGAGTGTTTATTTCTCTGAAGTGGCAAGTACAAATATTGACGGTGGGAAGCTATTCCAATTATGTAATTCCTTTGGTAGAGGAATCGGCCTAGGAATGGATGGGTCGAAATTAAAAGTTACGCTAGACGTAAAAGGAAAGACTCCAGCGGAATGGCTAACTACACTGGAAGGTTTAATTAACGGATTAAAAAATGTAAAAAAAGAGAGCGTTAATGCTTAAAGGATAGAAAATACATTTGATTATGGTCTAATGAAATAAATCTAAATTTTTCTGTATTTTATCGTAAATTAAAATAAAAGTTACCAAAAAGTGCTTACAATACTATATTTTTAGTAAAGGTGTTAAAAAATCTCACTTATTTTGTATAGAACTTTCGTTGTGTAGGATACTATCATTAATTAAGGGTGACCTTACCTCATTGTCACTCGGGTATCTTTATCAACGTAGACATGCAAGTAAGTGAGGAGGCGCTTTACAAGTATGAAAGCAACAGGTATTGTCCGTCGAATTGACGATTTAGGTCGAGTAGTAATACCAAAGGAAATTAGGAGAACTTTACGGATTCGTGAAGGTGATCCATTAGAAATATTTGTTGACCGAGATGGAGAAGTTATTTTAAAGAAATATTCACCGATTAGCGAGTTAAGTGATTTCGCAAAGGAATACGCAGATGCACTATATGACACACTTGGACACACAGTCATTATAAGTGACCGTGATTCAGTTGTAGCAGTTGCAGGTGCTTCGAAGAAAGAATACTTAAACAAAAATATTGGTGATATTATCGAAAAAACGATGGCGGAGCGTAACTCAAAAGTTGTTGCTGAGCCAGGGGAAGCTTCATTTATCGAAAGTGTAATTGAAAAATATCAATCCTATGCAGTTGGAGCAATTATTGCTAGTGGGGACCCGATTGGGGCTGTAGTAATCTTTTCAAAAGATAAAACTATTTCTGAAGTTGAAAAGAAAGCAATCGACACTGCTACTAACTTCTTAGCTAGACAAATGGAGCAATAATCATACATTTAGTAAACAAAGACCAGTAAAGGTTAATTTATACCTCTACTGGTCTTTGTGTTTTTATTATTTTTTCGCTAAAAATAAAGGTTACTGTTACCAAAAATGGAAAAGAGTAGTTTTTTCTTTCAGCAACTCTTTACATACGACCTACTAATGTAATACATTAAAGGGTGAACCGTCTATCAAAGGAGTTGTAATCCTTTTGCAAAATGCTAAACAAAAAGCAGCCTTACAAGGCGCATTATTCATAACAATAGCATCATTATTATCAAAAGTATTGAGTGCATTTTATAAAATACCATATCAAAATATTGCGGGTGATTTAGGTTACTATATTTACCAACAGGTTTACCCTGTTTACGCAATTGCTTTAGCTTTTTCTACATACGGCTTTCCTTTAGTTTTATCGTCTTATGTGGCTGAAAGATTGGCGAAAAAAGATGATAAGGGAGCTAAAGATTTAGTTTATGCAACATTTATGATGTTGTTAGTCATTGGGATATTATGTTTTTTAACTTTATACATAGGCAGTAATAGTATAGCAAAGTTTATGCGGGATGATCATCTAGCGATGCTAATTCGTGTAGTCAGTGTTGGCTTTTTATTTGTTCCAATAACTTCAGCGTTTCGTGGATATTACCAAGGTTTAGGAGATATGGGACCTACATCAGTCAGCCAGGTAATTGAACAGTTTATTCGAGTAATCACGATTTTAGTACTGTCACTTTATTTAATGGAAACGACTGATAATCTTTATATTGTAGGTGCGGGTGCTGTTTCAGGTTCAATACTAGGTAGTATAGCAGCGATACTTTACTTCTTTTATTGGGTTTCTTTTCGCGGCTCCGGTTTAACAATCCCATCATTTGGTTTAATTAAAACCTATCGTTTAGAATTAAAAACGATTTTATATCAAGGGATATTACTCAGTTTAAGTAGCTTAGTACTTGTATTTATTCAGTTTATCGATTCAATCTCTTTTTACCCTTTATTAGTACAATATGGGTATCATGTTGAAGGTGCTAAACTTGTGAAAGGTATTTATGACCGTGGATTTCCTTTAATTCAATTAGGTTCTGTCATTGCTTCATCCTTTTCGCTTGCCTTAATTCCTTATTTATCTAGTGAATTAGTTCGTAAAGAACATAATTCTATAAATAATCGTATTTCAGGTGCTATTAGGGTGAGTATTGTAGTAGGAGCTGCTGCAACAATCGGCCTAATTTCAATTATCCATCCGACAAATATTATGCTTTACCGAAATGATTTAGGAACAGATGTCCTAACGGTGTTATGTGCATCGATTTTCTTTGCGGGGGTATCCATTACGACATCTTCAATAGCACAAGGGTTAGGCAAAAGTTTAATTCCTGCTTTAAATGTGTTAGCAGGTGGTTGTGTGAAATTTGTTGGTAATGTTATTTTAATGGAGCAAATAGGATCAAAAGGGGCAGCCTATTCAACGGTGATTGCTCTAATTATTGTTACGATATTGAATTTAGCTTATATTTATAAATTGTCGAAAACGACATTTTTTGGCTTTAAGTTTATTGCGAAATTACTAGTTGCCCTAGCAGTTATGTATGGTTGTGTATATGGATATGAGCATGTTTTTGAAAAGTATGCAATGTTTATTAATCCACTTCGATTAAGAATGTTAGTGGAGGCATTATCATCAGCGGTTGTAGGAGCAATTGCGTTTGGAATTGTTTTAATTAAAATTAAGTTATTTACAGTAGAAGAGCTAAGCTCATTAGTGAAAAGTGAAAAATTACTAAAGTGGCTCTCTTAAAAGAACAGGAGGAGGAAAATGAACAAGATTACAGTTTTAGGTTTAGGAGCAGGAGACCTTAATCAGCTTCCATTTGGAATTTATAAAGTGTTACAAAAAACTGACAATCTTTATTTACGTACAAAAGACCACCCTGTTATAAGCGAATTAGAAAAAGAAGGTCTAACTTTTCAATCATTTGACGAAATATATGAAAAACATGACCGTTTTGAAGAAGTCTATCAAGAAATTGTACAAGCGTTAGTGAAAGCTTCTGAAGTGGAATCCATTACATACGCTGTACCAGGACATCCTCTTGTAGCGGAAAAGACAGTTCAGCTATTAATCGAACTTGCGAATAAGGGCACTATCCAGCTAGATATTAAAGGTGGACAGAGCTTTTTAGATGCGATGTTTACTAGCTTGAAAATTGATCCAATCGAAGGATTCCAGTTTGTGGATGCAACAGATTTAGAGCAAGAGCAAATTACATTTAGGCAGCATTTGATCATATGCCAAGTTTACGACCAAATGACTGCTTCACATACGAAATTAAAATTAATGGAGCAGCTTCCTGATGATTATGATGTAGTAATTGTGACAGCAGCGGGTAGTGCAGATGAGCAAATAAGTAGAGTGCCTTTATATGAGTTGGACCGCAATACGTCTATCAATAATTTAACAAGTGTGTATGTACCGCCTGTTAAAAATGAAGAGGATCTATATCACCAATTTGAGACTCTTCGCTCTGTTATTGCTACTTTAAGAGGCCCTGATGGTTGTCCATGGGATCAGAAGCAAACACATGTATCATTAAAGAAATACCTATTAGAAGAGGCGTATGAGCTGATTGAAGCAATCGACGAAGAGGATGACGATCATATTATTGAAGAACTTGGTGATGTATTACTTCAAGTGATGCTACACGCTCAAATAGGTGAGGATGAAGGTTATTTCTCAATTCAAGATGTTATTCAAGGGTTAGTAAGTAAGCTGATTTATCGTCACCCTCATGTCTTTTCAACTGTTCATGTTAATAACGAAGAGGAAGTATTAAAAAATTGGCAGGAATTAAAGCAAGCTGAAAAGGGCCATGTAGTTGAATCTGTTCTTTCAGGAATTCCAAAGGAACTTTCTGGATTATTAAAAGCAGAAAAACTTCAAAGTAAAGCGGCAAAAGTGGGATTTGATTGGAAAGAATTACCTCCAGTAGTGGATAAAGTTAGAGAAGAACTAACTGAAGTTCTTGATGCAATTGAATCAAAAGAACAGTCTAAAATTGAAGCAGAACTAGGTGATTTATTATTTAGTATTGTTAATTTAGCTCGTTTTATTGATGTAAACCCTGAAGAAGCAATCTTAAAAACGAATATGAAATTTACTAAACGTTTTCAATATATTGAATCAAGACTTAATGAAATTAATAAAACCTTTTCAGACGTATCTCTAGAAGAAATGGATGAGATATGGAATGAAGCTAAGAAATTCGAATGATCAATGAGAATTAAGGAGAATAAATTATGAGACTTGATAAATTTTTAAAAGTATCGAGAATTATTAAGCGTCGAACACTTGCTAAAGAAGTGGCTGATCAAGGAAGAATAACAATAAATGGAGCGGTAGCAAAAGCATCTACAGAAGTAAAAGTAAATGATGAATTAAAAATTCGCTTCGGACAGAAAATTGTGACGGCAAAGATCAATCTACTTAAAGAAACTGTACGAAAAGAAGAAGCAGATGCAATGTATACAATCATAAGCGAGGAAAAACTGTCAGATAGCTTGTTCTAAAAAAGTTGTCCCTTCATATACTTTTACAAATAACACTGTATTAAGAACTTGTTATAAAGAGATACAGTTTATGTAAATGGAGGGACTAGTATGAATAATCCGTATGACTTAAATGCGAAAAATACAAGCCAAATAATCGAGCAGGATTTGTCCTTAAAAAGTAGAAGGTATCTTGAAATTACTGGAGTTAAGCAGGTAGAGAGCTTTGATAGTGAAGAATTCCTTTTAGAAACAGCTTTAGGCTTTTTGCATATTAAAGGTCATAATTTACAAATGAAAAACCTCGATGTAGAAAAAGGTCATGTAGCAATAAAGGGAAAAATTAATGAACTTTGTTATATTGACGAGTACAACTCAGGGAAAGCTAAAGGGATCTTTAGCAAGCTATTTAAATGAGCTTAAACGTTCAGTTCTACTCAATGATAGCGATGGTCGGTATGGGTGCTTATCTTGGTATGGCACTAGATACATACCATCGTTTTTTATATCGAGGTACTCGTAATCGACTGATTGTGTTCGCTACCGATATTTTATTTTGGGTATTTCAGGCTCTACTAGTGTTTTATGTTTTATACTTAGTTAACGAAGGTGCACTAAGGTTTTATCTCCTGTTAGCTCTACTATGCGGTTATGCAGCATACCAAAGTCTACTGCGAACTATTTATAAAAAAGTTTTAGAATTTAGTATTCAGCTAGTTATTAGAATCTACCGCATTATAGTAAAATTAATCATAATATTTATTTTTAAACCTATAAAGGGTATTATTCAGCTAATAATTGTGATACTTTTGTTTATTTATGGTCTCCTTATTCGACTGATCCGATTACTTTACAACGTTGTCTTATCTATTCTTTTGTTTTTCGGCAGAGTATGTTGGTTTTTTGTGCCAAAACGAGTCAAAAACTATTTAATACAATTTAAAGGAGTTTTCGGAAAATTCAAGAATATCTTCCTTACTACTATTAAAAAAGTAAAAGATTTTTTAGATAGGAGGAAGAGATAGGTGGAACATGCGAGACAGTTGGACCTAAGTAGACAAGTTCAGGATAAACAAAATATTACTTTAGTTGAAGAACAGGGGATTAAACCTAAGAGAAGAAGTTTTAAAAAGTTTTTAATACGTATGTCATTATTTTGTTTTTTAACAGTGCCCGTATACTTTTTATTACAATCTCACTACGTAGCGCAGCAGCACGTCTATTCTTCTAAAGTAAAGCAATTAAAACTAGCAAAGGTTGATTTAAAGAAAACAAAAGTTACGGTAGAAGATTCAAAACGCATGATTGACCAATTGAACGATGATCAATATATTATTGAGCTTGCTAGGAAAAACTTATTTTTTTCTAAAAAAGGAGAAATAATTTTCCCAAATATTAAGTAATTATCGTTTCATTGACACTTGTTTTTATAATTTTATATAATATAGTAAATCCAGTTAAACATTTTAAGGAGGAGCATTTTTTTTATGTCAATTGAGGTAGGCAGCAAAGTTAGTGGGAAAGTTACAGGTATTACAAATTTTGGTGCTTTTGTAGAGCTACCAGAAGGAGTAACTGGACTTGTTCACATTAGTGAAGTAGCTGACAACTATGTTAAAGATATTAACGAACATTTAAAAGTTGGCGATGAAGTCGAAGTAAAAGTAATCAATGTTGAGAAAGACGGTAAAATCGGCCTTTCAATTAAAAAAGCAAAAGAACGTCCACCGGTTAAAGAGGGAGAACGTGAGCAAAGACCTCGCACTAGCAGACCTTCATATGGAGGAAACAATGGTGGAAATCGTGGTAGAAGCCAAAACCGTTCAGATCAACGTCCAGTCAAAGAAACATTTGATCAAAAAATGAGTAAATTTTTAAAAGACAGTGAAGATCGTCTAGCTTCTTTAAAACGCAACACAGAATCTAAGCGTGGTGGCCGCGGAGCTCGTCGAGGTTAATTTACTACCTTGTTTGGACATAAATGCTTATATAGAACACGCACTCTTAATGAGTGCGTTTTTTGTATGAAAAAAACTATAAAATAAAATATAAAAAAACTGTTGACGGTCAATTTGTACCATGGTAAGATAAATCTTGTCGTTTAAAGATAATGGCGGTGTAGCTCAGCTGGCTAGAGCGTACGGTTCATACCCGTGAGGTCGTGGGTTCGACTCCCTCCGCCGCTACCATTCCCTTTGACGGCCCGTTGGTCAAGCGGTTAAGACACCGCCCTTTCACGGCGGTAACACGGGTTCGAGTCCCGTACGGGTCATCATCAAAAACGCCTGGTCTCTTTAAAAGAGGCTAGGCGTTTTTTTCTTTTCAATCCCACTTAACTTCTAAAAATGAATCTCAAATCAATTAAGCTTTCCAAATCTAAACTATTTAAATCTATTGCCACTCTTAACCTGATTT
Organism: Gottfriedia sp. NPDC056225; assembly: GCF_042267765.1. Taxonomy (NCBI): domain Bacteria; kingdom Bacillati; phylum Bacillota; class Bacilli; order Caryophanales; family Bacillaceae; genus Gottfriedia; species Gottfriedia sp. NPDC056225. The sequence continues at coordinate 33,505 of NZ_JBHJTJ010000033.1, forward strand.
TTAATCATGACCTTACTAGCTCTTAAAAACTGCCACTTTCGCTCTTAAACCTTTCTATCCCACATTTCGATTGACATAAAATTTAATAATTGCGTTTCTTTTACCCTATTAGAGAAATTATGCTGCTAGCTTTTCTCATATTTTGTAAAACAGTTGTACGTAAAAGCTTTTTCCGTCGAAGAAAACTTTTTTTTACCTTTGTCATTTTGACATATTCCTTCAAATGGACAAGTTAAAATATGTTCAATAAACCAAATCGGATGAGGTGGAAATATGACGAAACTGGAAAGAGGATCTTCAAATTCTTCAGCTAGCTTGGTCCCTACTAACGGGTTTCAATCAGTTTTTCGGCAATCTTCTAAATCAATCAAGACTAAACTAGAAAAAGCATTTTTTGATTGGGGTCTTCTAATCTTTTTGACGGGATTTTTATTAGGGAGAGCGTTGATCTTATCGCATATTCTTCCGTTTGTCTTACCATTTTTTGCTTCTGTTTATATGATGAAAAGAGAACGGACTGGAGTAGCGTTTGTCGCTCTTATGATTGGTTCACTAACGGTGTCGATTGAAACCGTTAGTTATGCTTTTGCCACTGTTATCTTATTTTTTATCCTCAATATATTCTTTGCTAGAGTTAAACGACATTATATAGGTCTAGTACCTTTTCAAGTATTTTTATCAGTATTCATTAGTCACTTATTAATCGCTTATGCTTTCCAACAAGAAGTTCTAATGTATGATGTTTTAATGGCTTCTGTAGAAGCAGGATTAAGTTTTATCCTAACAATGATTTTTTTCCAAAGTGTACCTTTACTAGCGATTCCTAAGAGAAAACAGCTTTTAGGTGTTGAAGAAATCGTGTGTTTAGTTATTCTTTTAGCTTCAGTTGTGACGGGGACAACTGACTGGTATATTCAAGATTTATCAATTCAGCATATCGTTACTAGATATATTGTTTTACTATTCGCCTTCGTAGCGGGAGGAACGGTAGGGTGTACAGTAGGAGTTGTAACGGGCCTAATATTAAGTCTAGCGAGTGTTTCGAGCTTATACCAAATGAGCTTATTAGCATTCTCTGGATTGCTAGGAGGCTTATTAAAAGAAGGCAAGAGATTAGGTGCAGCGGCTGGACTATTAATTGGGACGTGCTTAATAAGTTTCTATGCAGAAAAGCAGTCTGATATTATCTTTTCAATTATTGAATCTGTCATTGCGATTGTATTATTCTTACTAACGCCATCTTTCCTATTAAAGCAATTAGCTAAACTAGTCCCGGGAACAGAGGAGCATTCTACAGATCAGCAGCAATATTTGCGTAAAATCAGAGATTTGACTGCTAATCGTATTACACAATTCTCAAATGTGTTTGAAGCATTGTCTGCGAGCTTTTCACAGCCTAGTCAATTTGCACAAATTGAAGACGAATTGACTGATGAAGAACTATTTATTTGTAGCATTTCCAATAAATGCTGTAGTAGTTGTATGAAAAAAGATCATTGCTGGTCTAATAATGGAGACCGAACATATCAATACATGGAGAATATGATGCATTTAGTAGAAAAGGATCAGCTTATTAAGAACGGTCAGTTTATGAGAGAATGGGAAAAATATTGCCAGCGTTCTTCTAAAATGGCGGATTTAATGAAGCAAGAGGTTTTCTATTTCCGTGCAAACCAAAGACTAAAAAAACAAGTTCAGGAGAGCAGAAGATTAGTAGCAGAGCAATTGCGTGGGGTATCGAAAGTAATGGTTGATTTTGCAAAAGAGATTCAACGAGAAAAAGAGAATCATCAATTGCAAGAGGATCAAATTCTACAGGCTTTATTAAACTTTGGTATTGATGTTAGCCAAGTTGAAATCTATAACCTAGAACAAGGAAACATTGATATTGATATTTTAATTCCTTTTGAAAATGAATATGGAGAGTGTCAAAAGTTAATTGCGCCAATACTATCTGATATTTTAAAGGAGACAATTGTCGTTTTAAAAGAAGAATCGGCAACAATTCCAAACGGAGGGAATTACTTAGTTACATTTGGTTCCGATAAGGCATTTGTTATTGAGACCGGAGTAGCGACAGCAGCTAAAGGTGGCGGATTTATATCTGGTGATGCTTTTAAAATAATGGATGTAGGAGCAGGAAAACAAGCCATTGCAATTAGTGATGGAATGGGTAATGGTGAACGCGCTCATATTGAAAGTAATGAGACACTAAAACTACTTCAAAAGATATTAAATTCAGGCATAGAGGAAACAGTCGCAATTAAATCGATTAATTCGATTCTTTCCTTACGTACTACTGAAGAGGTATTTGCTACGCTAGATTTGGCAATGGTAGATTTACATGATGCCTCAGCGAAATTCTTAAAAATTGGCTCTTCTCCAAGTTTTGTTAAACGAGGAAAGCAAGTTATAAAAATAGAAGGCAGTAATTTACCAATCGGCATCATTGATGAATTTGACGTAGAAGTTGTAAGTGAACAACTTAAAGCCGGTGATTTATTGATTATGATGAGTGATGGAATTTTTGAAGGTCCTAGACACGTCGAAAACTATGAAATGTGGATGAAACGTAAAATTAGTGAATTTGAAACGGATGATCCGCAAGCAGTAGCAGAATTATTACTTGAAGAAGTAATTCGAACAAATACAGGCGATATTAATGATGATATGACAGTCGTAGTTGCTGTTGTAAAACGAAATATGCCTGAGTGGTCATCAATCGCATCATATAGTGCGATGGCTTAGTAAAATAAATTAAATAAAGGTTTATCCCCTCCCGTATTTGGACAAAATGGTAACAACTTTTATGCGGAGGGGATTTAGTATGTATAAGGGAAAATTAAAGCAAATTTTATTAATTACAGATGGTTATTCAAATCATGGAGAAGATCCACTAGCTGTTTCAAGCTTGGCGCAAGAATATGGTATTACTGTCAATGTAATTGGAATTTTAGATGAAAATGTCCAAAACGGCGATGGATTGAAGGAAATTGAAGAAATTGCTAGAGCAGGTGGAGGAATAAGTCAGGTTGTTTATACAAAACAACTCTCTCAAACTGTCCAAATGGTTACTAGAAAAGCAATGACACAAACAATTCAAGGGTTTGTTAATAAGGAATTAAAGCAAATTTTAGGCTCAAGTAATTCAATTGAATCACTTCCTCCTTCAAAGCGAGAAGAAGTTTATGAGGTTGTAGAGGATATTGGAGAAACTGTAGGTTTAGAAGTTATTATTTTAGTAGATACGAGTGCTAGTATGAAAGATAAGCTAGAGACTGTTAAAGAATCATTATTTGATCTGCAAATAAGTTTAAACTCTAGAACAGGCGAAAATGCCTACTCGTTATTTATATTTCCCGGGAAACGTGACGATGTTGACAAGTTGTTAGACTGGACACCTAAATTAGAAAAGCTCAATACGATCTTTCCTAAATTAACAATGGGTGGCATGACCCCAACTGGTCCTGCGTTACGCGAAGCATTGAATTATTTCAACGAACAAAATTATGATAGAGGTAATAATGGTGATGATGAACAATCAATTGAATGGGCAGATTAGTCTAGCACCTGGGACTTTCATTACTGGAAAGTGGAATAAAAACCAATACGAAATTAAAAGTTTACTTGGAAATGGCGCTAACGGTACAGTTTATCTTGCTTCTGGGAAAAATGGCAATGTTGCCCTTAAGCTGAGTAAGGATTCCACTAATATTACGAATGAAGTGAATGTACTAAAAAAAATCACACAGGTCCAGGATACTTTCCTTGGGCCTTCTTTTATCGATGTAGACGATTATATAGATTCTGTATCAAGAGAATGCTACTACTTTTATGTAATGGAGTACGTAAATGGAGTTAGTTTACCAAAATTTATAGAGAGAAATGGAATTGAGTGGAGTAGTATATTTATCATTCAAGTGCTATCTCTATTAGATAAATTGCACCATAAGGGGTATATATTTGGGGATTTAAAAACTGATAATCTTCTAGTAACGAAAGAACCAAATAGAATCCAGTGGATTGACTTTGGAGGAGTTACCCAAATCGGACGAGCGGTTAAAGAGTTTACTGAGTTCTTTGATCGTGGTTACTGGGGCTTGGGATCTAGAAAAGCAGAAATCTCCTATGACTTATTTGCTGTGACAATGATTTTTATTCACCTGCATTGTAAAAAACAGTTCCTAAAGAACGGCCAAGGCATAAAGCAAATTGAACAGGTGATCGATCAAACACAAGCCCTTACTCCATATAAAGAGTTTCTGATGAGAGGGTTAAAAGGTGAGTATGTCAGTGCAAACGCAATGAAACAGGCGTTGCTGATGTATGAACAAAAGATAAATGCTACAAAAAAGAAAAATAAAGCGCAACAAGCTACAGCGGCACAAAACAACTCGGTCCACCAAACGAGACAGTCAAAACAGCAAAACCAAGCTACAAATCAATCAAGGCACTCCAAAAAACATAACCAAGCAACAAATCAAACTACGCAATCAAAAAATCAGAATCAAATGCCTAACCAATCAACGCAGTCAAGATCGGCGAACAATGTGTACGTGAAGAAAAAGAAAAAAAGAAGTCATTGGTTCGAAACATCTACAATTCTATTATTAATGGGACTAGCATATGTTTTATATTTTTACTATCAGCTTTAAATCATAGTACTCCATGGATGGGAATGTTAACATATAGGTATGAATTATACTTTCATTTAGGAGTATGGGTAAATGGTAATTAATCAATTAAAGGAATTTATAAAGAAAAACAATATTATTAGTAGCGGTAAAATTGTCATTGGTGTTTCCGGGGGGCCAGACTCGATGGCGTTGGCTCATGCTTTTTTATCAGTCAGAGATGAATACGATTTTACAATTATTCTTACACATGTAGATCATATGTTTAGAGGACAAGAGTCTCTAGATGATATGGAATACGTCAAGAATTGGTGTGTTTTGAATAACGTACATTTTGAAGGTAAGAGCATAAATGTAAATCAATATATCGAAGAAACGGGATTAAGTAGCCAATTAGCAGCGAGGGAATGTCGATATCGTTTTTTTGAAGAGATTATGATGAAATACCAAGCAGATTATTTAGCACTCGGTCATCATGGGGAAGACCAAGTCGAAACAATTTTAATGCGATTAGTAAGAGGTAGCTCACCGATGGGCTACGCGGGAATTAGAGAAAAACGGCCGTTTAGTACTGGTGAAATTATTCGTCCATTTTTAGAACTGAGGAAACACGACTTAATTACATATTGTCACGAAAAAAATATAATTCCAAGACAAGATCCAAGTAACGAGAAAGACGTATACACTAGAAACCGATTTAGACATCATCTATTACCTTTTATTTTTGAAGAAAATCCAACTGCACATAAGCGATTCCAACACTTTAGTAGACAACAGATAGAAGATGAACTATATTTAATGGAATTAACTGAAGATGTAATGAATACAGTTATAAAACATAAACAAAAACAAGCAGTCACGATTGATGTTAAACAGTTTTTAAATGTGCCTATATCTTTACAAAGAAGATGTATTCAACTAATATTAGAATATGTCTACCTATCTATACCTGAAGGCTTGACACAAGGGCATCTTAATTCAATTCTGACTTTATTACAAAATGAGAAATCCACATGGGAACAGCATTTACCTGAAGGACTTTTTGTCAAACGCTCATATAATGAATGCACATTTACATTCGAGCAAGTGAATGTGAAGTATTATACTATTTCTATTAATGAGCCAGGCGTATATGAACTACCAAATGGTTTTTCGATAAAAGTTGAATTAAACAATCAATGTCTTGAACCAAAAAACGACACGTTTATTTGTTCTGCCAAGGATGTTTCCTTTCCACTCGTTGTTCGGAATCGAAAGAATGGTGATCGAATGTCATTAAAGGGTATGAATGGGTCAAAAAAGTTAAAAGATATATTTATTGATGAAAAAATGAAACAATCATTACGTGATGAATGGCCAATAATTACGGATAGTCAAAATAATATATTATGGGTACCTTTCGTAAAAAAATCTGTATTTGAAAGAAATTTTTCGACAGATGAGTCACTCATTGCAATACAGGTGGTTTCTAAGAGTTTCTAGGAGGAAAAGATGAAACAAGACATTCAACAAGTATTAGTAAGTGAAGAGGCAATTCAACAAAAGGTAATAGAATTAGGCGCAGTACTAACAGAAGAGTACAAAGAACGCTTTCCATTAGTAGTAGGTGTTTTAAAAGGAGCTCTTCCGTTCATGTCTGATCTGATCAAGCATATTGATACATATATCGAAATTGATTTTATGGATGTTTCTAGTTATGGACATAGCACAGTTTCTTCTGGTGAAGTTAAAATTGTAAAAGATTTAAATACTTCTGTAGAAGGAAGAGATGTCATCATTCTAGAAGATATTATTGATAGCGGTCTTACTTTAAACTATTTAGTTGAACTATTTAAACATCGAAAAGCTAATACAGTTAAAATCGTAACTTTATTAGATAAGCCAAGTGGACGTAAAGCAAATATTGAGGCTGATTTAGTTGGCTTCGAAGTACCTGATGCTTTCGTAGTAGGATATGGTTTAGATTATATTGAACGTTATCGAAATCTGCCGTATGTTGGCGTTTTAAAGCCTGAGGTATACACGAAATAAGTCAAGTTTTATTCGTTTGTTTACATAGTATAACTATGCTACTATATAAAGTAATTAAATTGAAAGAGAGGAGGTTTGGAATTGAATCGAATTTTCCGTAATACAGTCTTTTACATATTAATCTTCTTAGTTGTGATCGGTGTTGTTACATATTTCAATGGGCCAGAATCTCAAGTTAAGAAAGTAAGTTACGATACATTTTATACTAAGTTGCAAAGTGGAGATGTTAGCAGTTTAACATCTATCCAACCTAAAAATGGAGTGTACATAGTAAGAGGTCACTTTACAGATGTAAAAAAAGGCGAATCTTTCCAAACTCAAGTACCAATTAGTGACGAAACGACAAAAATAGTTAACAAAGCGGTTGCTGACTATAAAATCAAGGCTAATTGGGATCCAGCTGAAACGACAAGTGCATGGGTGCAAATCTTCACTTCACTCATTCCATTTGTAATTATTTTCATTCTATTCTTCTTCTTAATGAATCAAGCACAAGGTGGCGGAAGCCGTGTTATGAACTTTGGGAAGAGCAAAGCTCGTCTTTATAATGATGAGAAAAAGAAAGTACGATTTAAAGATGTTGCAGGTGCAGATGAAGAGAAACAAGAACTTGTTGAAGTTGTAGAGTTCTTAAAAGATCCTCGTAAATTTGCTGAGTTAGGTGCAAGAATACCTAAAGGGGTACTTTTAGTAGGACCTCCTGGAACAGGTAAAACATTATTAGCAAGAGCTGTTGCTGGGGAAGCTGGAGTTCCATTCTTCTCAATCAGTGGTTCTGATTTCGTTGAAATGTTTGTTGGGGTTGGTGCTTCTCGTGTTCGTGATTTATTCGAAAATGCGAAGAAAAACGCTCCATGTATCATATTTATAGATGAAATCGATGCTGTAGGTCGTCAACGTGGTGCTGGTTTAGGTGGAGGTCACGATGAGCGTGAACAAACATTAAACCAATTACTTGTTGAAATGGATGGTTTCGGTGCTAACGAAGGTATTATTATCATCGCTGCAACAAACCGTGCTGATGTATTAGACCCAGCGTTATTACGTCCGGGTCGTTTTGACCGACAAATCACTGTTGATCGCCCTGATGTAATCGGACGTGAAGCGGTATTAAAAGTACATTCAAGAAATAAACCATTATCACAAGAGGTAGACTTGAAGGCTATCGCTCAAAGAACACCTGGATTCTCTGGTGCAGACTTAGAGAATTTATTAAACGAAGCGGCATTAGTAGCTGCTCGTCGTGATAAAAAGAAAATCGATATGCTTGATATTGATGAAGCAACGGATCGTGTAATTGCTGGTCCTGCTAAGAAAAATAAAGTTATATCTGAAAAAGAACGTAAAATTGTTGCATTCCATGAAGCTGGACACGTGGTTATAGGTCAAGTATTAGACGATGCTGAAGTGGTGCACAAAGTTACAATCGTACCTCGTGGTCAAGCTGGCGGTTATGCAGTCATGCTTCCAAAAGAAGATCGATACTTTATGACGAAACCAGAATTACTTGATAAAATTGCAGGTCTACTTGGTGGACGTGTAGCTGAAGAAGTAGTATTTGGTGAAGTAAGTACTGGAGCTCATAACGATTTCCAACGTGCGACAGGTATTGCTCGCCGAATGGTTACAGAGTTTGGTATGAGTGATAAATTAGGTCCACTTCAATTTGGTCAATCTCAAGGTGGAAATGTATTCCTTGGTAGAGACTTTAACAATGAGCAAAATTACAGTGATAAGATTGCTTATGAAATCGATGTGGAAATCCAAAGAATTATTAAAGAGTGTTATGCAAAAGCGACGGATATTATCAAGGAAAACCGCGATAAACTGGATCTGCTTGCAAACACATTATTAGAAGTTGAAACATTAGATGCAAAAGGAATTAATAGTCTTTGGAACCAAGGTACACTTCCTCCATCTCCAACTTCAAATGATGAGATTAAGGTCAACATCTCTAAAAAAGATGATCAACCAACTGAACCGAAAATCACTGAATAATAGTAAAGAGTGTCTTCCAAGACACTCTTTCTTTTGTTTATCGGTATTAATAGCGTTATAAAAGCTCTTTCGATTTCATTTCAGGCTTTCATTAATCCAGCTCTGAAATAGGAGTCATCTATTTTTAAACTAAGAACAACTTGTGTTATCATTATTTTTATAGTGATAAAAAATGTACTTGAAACTAAAAATATAAAAAGTTTAATTTTCGAAATGGAGAGACGATGGATTATGTTATTTGTAATCGATGTAGGTAATACAAATACCGTTTTAGGTGTTTACCAAGAAGATGAGTTAATACATCACTGGAGAATTGAAACGAACCGATATAAAACAGAAGATGAGTATGGTATGATGATTGGTTCCTTACTTGAATATGCAGGGATCGAATTCGATGAGTTTCATGCAGTCATTATTTCATCAGTTGTTCCACCAATTATGTTTTCATTGGAGAGAATGGCTACAAAGTATTTCAAACAAAAACCATTAATCGTAGGCCCAGGTATAAAAACAGGTTTAAACATAAAATATGATAATCCGAAAGAAGTAGGAGCTGACCGAATTGTTAACGCGGTTGCTGGTATAGCACAATACGGAAGTCCGCTTATCATTGTAGACTTCGGAACTGCTACTACATATTGTTATATAGATGAAAATAAAAATTATATCGGCGGTGCCATAGCACCAGGGATTAATATTTCAACAGAGGCACTTTATACAAAGGCTTCAAAATTACCTCGTATTGAACTTTCGAGACCGTCTAATATTGTAGGACGTACAACTGTAGAGGCAATGCAAGTAGGAATTCTTTATGGTTACGTAGGACAAGTTGAAGGTATTGTAAAGCGAATGAAAGCTCAAGCGAAAGTAGAACCTACTGTTATAGCGACAGGTGGCCTAGCATCATTAATATCTAAGGAATCAGATATTATTGATATAATGGACCCGTATCTTACGTTAAAAGGTCTGCATTTAATATATAAACGAAATTCTTAAAAAGGGGTATATCATGAAAGATTATTTAGTAAAAGCATTAGCTTTTAACGGTGAAGTCCGTGCATATAGTGTGAGATCAACTAATATCGTAAGAGAAGCTCAGGAGCGTCATGATACATGGAAAGATGCTTCGGCTGCACTAGGTCGTACCCTAACGGCTGCCGCGATGATGGGTGCAATGTTAAAGGGTGAGGAAAAATTAACATTAAAGGTTGAGGGGAATGGCCCCCTTGGCTATATTCTTGCTGACAGTAATGCAAAAGGTGAAGTCCGTGGATTCGTATTGAATCCTCATGTTCAATCCGAACGTAACAAACACGGAAAAATTGACGTTGCTAAAGCTGTTGGTACTGTAGGTACAATCTCTGTTGCTAAAGATATTGGTATGAGAGAGCCATTCACAGGGGCAGTGCCGATTGTGTCAGGTGAACTTGGTGAAGACTTTACTTATTATTTTGCTGTATCTGAACAAACTCCTTCATCTGTAGGTGTAGGTGTATTAGTAAATCCAGATCATTCAATTTTAGCAAGTGGTGGGTTTATTATTCAAATCCTACCAGGTGCTAGTGATGAATGTATCACAAAGATAGAAAACCGATTAAAATCAATTAAGCCAGTGTCTACACTAATTGAAGAGGGGCTTTCTCCGGAAGAAATACTATATGAAGTATTAGGGAAGGAAGAAGTTAAAGTATTGGAGACAATGGATGTTAAATTCCAATGCCAATGTTCAAGAGAAAGAATTGAAGGTGCTCTTTTAAGTGTAGGAAAACATGAATTACAATTAATGCTAGAAGAGGACGGAGAGGCAGAAGTTAAGTGTCATTTTTGTAATGAGCCTTATCACTTCACTGGCGAGCAAATACAAGGATTAATTAACCAATTGTAGGTGAAGAACGAAGAATTTGTCGAACTTTCTTTTCATAATTAATGAAGATATTCATACAAGTTATGTATAGAAGAAAGTAATTGACAGATTCTTTTGTTTTTAACATAATGTATATTAAACAGGTCAATATACTAGGAATTAGGAGTGGATGAAATGAAAGTTGCAAATTCAGTATACGAATTAATCGGTAGAACTCCAATCGTTAAACTTAACAGATTAGTAGATGAAAACAGCGCGGATGTTTACTTAAAATTAGAGTTTATGAATCCTGGTAGTAGTGTTAAAGATCGTATTGCTCTTGCTATGATTGAGGATTCTGAGAAAAAGGGTTTAATTAAACCTGGCGATACAATTATCGAACCAACTAGTGGGAACACTGGAATTGGTTTAGCGATGGTAGCAGCTGCAAAAGGATATAAATCAATACTAGTAATGCCTGAAACAATGAGTATTGAAAGAAGAAATCTTTTACGTGCTTACGGTGCCGAACTAGTGTTAACCCCCGGACCTGAAGGAATGGGCGGTGCGATTCGTAAAGCAGACGAACTAGCAAAAGAAAATGGCTACTTCGTTCCACAACAATTTAATAATGCTGCAAACCCAGAAGTTCACCGTTTAACAACTGGTCCAGAAATCGTTGAACAAATGGGAGATCAGCTTGATGCGTTTGTTTCAGGTGTTGGTACTGGAGGAACAATTTCTGGTGCAGGATCTGTTTTAAAAGAAGCTTATCCTGGCATTAATATTATTGCTGTTGAGCCTGTAGATTCTCCTGTACTATCTGGAGGTAAACCGGGTCCACATAAAATTCAAGGTATTGGAGCAGGATTTATTCCTGAAACTCTTGATACTGAAGTTTATGATGAAATCATTCAAATTAATAATGATGATGCAATGGAGACAGCTAGAAATGTAGCAAAAGCAGAAGGGTTACTTGTAGGAATATCATCAGGTGCTGCAATTAGTGCTGCGCTGCAAGCTGCTAAAAAACTTGGAAAAGGTAAAAAGGTACTTGCGATTATTCCGAGTAATGGGGAACGTTACTTAAGTACAGCTTTATTTCAATTTGAATAAATAATACGATCATTTTTTAAAATCCCTTTGATTTGTGCAAGGGATTTTTTATTTTTCCATAAAATGCTTTGATGTATAGTTCTTACTTTTTGTGTAAAATGAAAAAAGAAGCGCTATCAGAGGGGGATATTTACGTGAATTATGAAATCTTTTCAAAAGTAATCAATTATACAACACCTTTCTTTAAACACTTTGTAGAAACGGCAAAAGAGAAAAAGAATGCCGTGCTACTTGAAAGTGGACGAGACGGGCAATATTCAATCATGGCATCAAATCCTGTTGCGAAGTTATACGGTAAGAATAATAAATTAATCATTGAAGAAGAAAAGGGGAAAGTCGAATATACAGGAAATCCAATCGACTTAGCTAAAAAGTATTTATCTAATTACACAGTGAAAAAAAGAGATGACCTACCACCATTTCAAGGCGGGGCGATTGGTTATTTCACATATGATTGTAATCACTATATCGAGGAACTACCATCGTTAGCCGAAGATGTATATAACATACCAGATGTGTATCTTTTAATTTTTCATGAAGTAATTATTTTTGACCATCAAAAAAATGAACTATATTTTATCGTATTAGATGAATCGGAAAATGCACAAAAAGCACAGGGTCGTTTAGAGTCACTTGAAGAATTCTTCATAAATGAAGTGGAAAATATAGATATAACCAAACAAACTTCGAAAACGGAAGTGGAAAAAACAATTTACATGTCTGAACAAAAATTTACAGATGCAGTTGGAAATGTAAAAGAATATATCAGTGCAGGGGATGTATTCCAAGTGAATTTATCTGTACTGCAGTCTGAGACATTGGTTACAGATCCTCTTTATATCTATGAACAGCTGAGAGAGATTAACCCATCACCATATATGTCGTATTTAGACTTTGAAGAATTTCAAATCGTAAGTTGCTCACCTGAGTTATTAGTCGCAAAGCGTGATCAAGAAGTTTGGACAAGACCGATTGCGGGTACTAGATCACGTGGTAATACAATCGAAGAAGAGCAACAGTTAATGGAAGAATTACGTTCAAATGAAAAAGAACAAGCTGAGCATATCATGCTAGTTGATTTAGAGCGTAATGACTTAGGTAGAGTATGTGAATATGGAACAGTTGAAGTAGACGAATTATTAGTAATTGAAAAATATTCACACGTAATGCACCTTGTTTCAAATGTAAGAGGAAATCTGCAAAAGGACAAGGATTCATTTGATTTATTAAAAGCAGTATTCCCAGGAGGTACAATTACTGGGGCACCTAAAATACGAACAATGGAAATCATCGAGGAACTAGAGCCGACTAAACGCGGTATTTATACAGGGTCGGTTGGATGGATCGGTTTTACTGGTGATATGGAACTAAATATTACGATTCGAACGATGATTACAAAAGACGAGCAGGCGTATGTACAAGCAGGCGCTGGTATCGTAATCGATTCTAATCCAAAACATGAGTATTTAGAAAGCCTAAAAAAAGCTCAAGCTTTATGGACAGCTAAGAAAGTAAGTGAAGAAAAAGCTAAGTTAGGTGGGAATGTAAAATGATATTAATGATTGATAATTATGATTCATTTACCTATAATCTTGTTCAATATTTAGGTGAATTAGGAGAAGAGTTACTTGTAAAGCGAAATGACGAAATTACATTGGATGAAATTGAAGAGCTAAATCCTTCTTACTTAATGATTTCACCTGGTCCTTGTACACCGAATGAAGCTGGAATCAGTTTAAAAGCAATTGAACACTTTGCTGGAAAAATTCCAATTTTAGGTGTTTGTTTAGGTCATCAAGCAATTGCTCAAGTATTTGGTGGAGATGTAGTACGTGCTGAACGCTTAATGCACGGAAAAACATCGGCGATTACGCACGAAGGTCTAGGGTTATTTAGTGACTTACCATCACCGATTGATGTGACGAGATACCACTCTTTAATTGTTAAGAAAGAGACATTCCCTAAAGAACTTGAAGTAACTGCATGGACGAATGAAGGAGAAATCATGGCTTTAAAACATAAGTCATTACCAATAGAAGGCGTACAGTTTCATCCGGAATCAATTATGTCGCAGTTCGGTAAAGAAATGCTTAGAAACTTCCTAAATGCATACAAACCTTCTAGGAGTACAATATGAAAATTTATTATAATGGAGAATTCTTAAATGACAATGAAGTGAAGATTTCTCCATATGATCATGGTTTTTTATATGGCTTAGGTGTATTTGAAACATTTCGAATCTATAATGGACATCCATTCTTGTTGTTTGACCATTTAAACCGCTTAAGAAATTCGTTATTGAACTTAAATATTGAATGGAATTTATCGGATGAGGAAATCCAGTCGATTTTGAATAGGTTAATGGAGTTAAATAAATTAAAAGATGCTTATATCCGTTTGAATGTTTCAGCGGGGGCAGGAGAAATCGGTCTATATACGGGGAATTATACAAATCCAAATACGATTATTTTTATTAAACTGATGCATGAAAGTAAGATAGTGGAGAAGGAAGGGGTAATTTTAAATACCCCTCGAAACTCTCCCGAGGGCAAGGAACGTTTAAAGTCGCATCATTATTTAAATAATATTATTGGGAAAAAAGAAATCGGCAATTCACCTAGCATAGAAGGAATTTTCTTAAATAAAGATGGTTATCTTTCAGAAGGAATTGTCTCAAATTTGTTCTTTATTAAACAAAATAAACTATACACGCCACATGTTGATACGGGAATATTGAATGGTATAACGAGGCAATTTGTAATCCACTGGGCACAATTAAAAGGCGTTTCGGTTGAGGAAGGGTATTTTACAGAGCAAGAGTTGAATGAAGCGGATGAAATATTCATCTCAAACTCGATTCAAGAAATTATTCCTGTTACAGTAATTGGTGAGCGTTTTTATAATGTTAGTGAAAGTAATATCATTAGAGATTTGCAGAAGGATTATCAATCTTATCGTAATTCTTTATTCAGTATGAATGAAATGGAAAGAAGTGAACTAACTTGAGAAGAGCAACGAAACCGTTGATTTGTGGAAACTATTCATTACCAATTCAGAATGAGACGATTGTAATGGGTATTTTAAATATGACACCAGACTCTTTTTCTGATGGTGGTCGATATAATGAAATTGAATTAGCGATAAAGCATGCAAAGAAATTAATTGCAGATGGAGCAAAAATTATTGATGTTGGTGGAGAATCAACAAGACCTGGAGCTGCTATAGTTGATGAGGAAGAAGAATTAAAAAGGGTAGTTCCTATTATTAAAGCTTTGTCGACGGAAATTAATGTTCCGATTTCAATAGATACATATAAATCTGAAGTAGCTAAACAAGCTGTTGAAGCAGGAGCTACAATCATTAATGATGTTTGGGGTGCGAAGAAAGACCCTAAAATCGTAGAAGTTGCGGCAGCATACAATGTTCCAATTTGCTTAATGCATAATCGAACTGACGAAAATTATTATAGTTTGATGAGCGATGTTGTCTGTGATCTAGTTGAAAGTATTCAAATTGCAAAGCGCGCAGGTGTAAAGGATGAAATGATTATATTGGATCCTGGTGTTGGTTTCGCGAAGTCTGCTGAGCAAAACTTAGAAGTGTTAAATCAGATGGAACAAATCAAAGCATTGGATTATCCGGTGTTACTTGGTACGTCACGAAAAAGATTTATTGGAGAAGTTCTTGGTACGGATGTGCATGAGCGGATGGAAGGAACGGGTGCAACAGTTTGTTTAGGCATTACGAAAGGATGCGAAATTGTACGAGTACATGATGTACTAGCAATTTCTCGTATGACTAAAATGATGGATGCAATGTTAAAGATTGGAGTAAATAATGGATAAAATTTATGTAACTGGTATGAAATTTTATGGATACCATGGTGTCTTTAAAGAAGAGAAAACATTGGGCCAACGATTTAATGTTGATTTAATTGTCGAATTAGATACAAAAAAAGCAGGAGAAACAGATGATTTGGCGTATTCAGTAAGTTACGCAGATTTATTTAAAACATGTGAGGAAGTTGTTCAAGGTAAGTCTTATGATTTGGTTGAATCTGTAGCTGAAGAAATTGCTAAACAAATATTAAATACATACGAATTAATCCAACAATGTACTGTAAAAGTGATAAAACCAGACCCGCCAATACCAGGACATTATGATTTCGTAGCAGTTGAGATAACAAGAGGTCGCATATGAAAAATGAGTCGTATTTAAGTTTAGGAACGAATATAGGCGATCGAGAAGGATTTCTTACAAAGGCCATTAAGGAATTAGTTGAGCATTCCGATATTCAAGTAGAACAAATATCTTCTATATACGAAACGGACCCGGTTGGTTACGTAGACCAAGATCCGTTTTTAAATCTAGTCATTAAAATTTCTACCAATTTGACTCCACTACAATTACTTGATGTTACTCAAGGAATCGAAAATAGTCTTGGTAGAAAAAGGGAATTACGTTGGGGTCCTAGGACTATAGACCTTGACATTTTACTCTATAATCACGAGAATATAGAAGTTGAGAACCTAAGAATACCGCACCCTAGAATGTTTGAAAGAAGCTTTGTATTAATCCCTTTAAACGAAATAAACCAATCATTGGAGATTGAAACTAAATT
This sequence comes from Gottfriedia sp. NPDC056225, assembly GCF_042267765.1. Lineage (NCBI taxonomy): Bacteria > Bacillati > Bacillota > Bacilli > Caryophanales > Bacillaceae > Gottfriedia > Gottfriedia sp. NPDC056225. Next base: position 49,748 of record NZ_JBHJTJ010000033.1, read on the forward strand.
TTTAGAGGATAAAGGAGTTCGATTATGGAAGCTGAAAAGTGGGGGAGACGGATTAGGGCTTTTAGAAAATTAAAAGGTTACACCCAAGAAGGCTTTGCGAAAGATCTTGGCGTTTCTGTTTCGGTACTAGGTGAAGTAGAGCGAGGAAATCGTATGCCAACTGAACAGTTTTTGCATGATTGCGCAAAACAGTTAAAAGTAAGTGTTGAGGAATTATCAATATAGATGGTTAAAGTATTGTAAGAAGGAGGATGGGATGTGCTAAAAATTGGTGACATCGAGATGAAAAATCCCGTCGTATTAGCGCCGATGGCCGGAGTTTGTAATTCAGCCTTCCGTCTAACTGTAAAAGAGTTTGGTGCAGGTTTAGTATGCGCAGAAATGGTAAGTGATAAAGCAATTCTTAACAATAACAAAAGGACGTTAGAGATGCTTTATATGGATGAGCGAGAAAAGCCATTAAGCTTACAAATTTTTGGTGGCGAAAAATCTTCACTAGTTGAAGCTGCTAAGTACGTTGATGAAAACACGAATGCAGATATTATAGATATTAACATGGGGTGTCCTGTCCCAAAGATTACAAAAGTAGACGCTGGAGCTAAATGGCTATTAGACCCAAATAAGATTCATGAGATGGTCTATGCTGTAGCACAGAATGTAAGTAAGCCAGTTACGGTTAAAATGCGTCTTGGTTGGGACGACGACCACATTTACGTTGTAGACAATGCAAAAGCAGTAGAAGCAGCGGGCGGTAAAGCTGTAGCCGTTCATGGTCGCACACGCTACCAAATGTACGAAGGAAAATCTGATTGGAGCTGGATTAAAGAAGTTAAAAATCAGGTTTCGATTCCTGTAATCGGTAATGGTGATGTAGAGACTCCTCAGGATGCTAAACGTATGTTAGATGAAACAGGCTGCGATGGTGTAATGATCGGTCGCGCTGCGTTAGGAAACCCATGGATGATTTACCGTACTGTTAAGTATTTGGAATCAGGTATATTAATGCCAGAACCAGCCGCGCGTGAAAAAATTGATGTATGTTTATTGCATTTAGATCGATTAATTGACTTGAAAAATGAACATGTTGCTGTATTGGAAATGAGAAAACATGCAGCTTGGTATTTAAAAGGTTTGAAAGGTACTGCATTAGTACGCAACCAAATTAACGAGGCTAGCACTCGTGCTCAAATGGTTGAACTATTAATGACGTACGTAAATGAAGTTGAAACAAAAATGAAAGCTGCCCAAGCTTTGTAAGTTTGACAGGTTTCGCTTGACAAAATATAATAAGTTATAGTAAACAAAACTGCCAGATCGAATTACTGGCAGTTTTTCTATTAAGTTCATATTGTATTTAAATACTTAAAATAGCGTGGAGTTGAGAAAATGAGTCACGAAGAATTAAATGATCAAGCCCTAATACGTAGGGAGAAATTAAAAACACTTGAAGGAAAAGGTATCGATCCATTCGGTAAAAAATTTGTGCGCACACATTCATCAAATGATTTATTAGCACAATTTGATCAATTTTCTAAAGAAGAATTAGAAGAAAAAGCAATTGTTGTATCTTTTGCAGGTCGAGTAATGACTAAACGTGGAAAAGGTAAAGCTGGATTTGCACATGTTCAAGATTTAAATGGACAAGTTCAAATCTATGTACGTAAAGATGCTGTAGGCGAAGAGCAATATGAAATCTTTGATATTACTGACTTAGGTGATATTGTTGGGGTTTCTGGTGTGGTATTTAAAACAAATGTAGGGGAATTATCTATTAAAGTTAAAGAATATACTTTCCTATCGAAAGCGTTATTACCACTTCCTGATAAATTCCATGGTCTACAAGATGTAGAACAACGCTACCGCCAAAGATACTTAGACTTAATGAATATGGATAGCCGTCAGACTTTTATTGCACGTAGCAAGATTATCCAATCTATGAGACGCTATTTAGATGACCAAGGTTATTTAGAAGTAGAAACACCTATGCTACATGCAATTGCAGGTGGAGCTTCTGCAAGACCGTTTATTACACATCATAACGCGCTTGATATGGAATTATATATGCGTATTGCTATTGAGTTACACTTAAAACGATTAATCGTTGGTGGATTAGAAAAGGTTTATGAAATCGGTCGTGTATTCCGTAATGAAGGTATTTCTACTCGTCATAACCCGGAGTTTACGATGATTGAGTTATATGAAGCTTATGCTGATTATGCTGATATTATGGAACTAACTGAAAATTTAATTGCTCATATAGCTAAAGAAGTTTTAGGTACTACTACTATTCCATATGGCGAGTACACTGTAAACTTAGAGCCAAAATGGACTAGACTTCATATGGTAGACGCGATTAAAGAAGCTTGTGGAGTAGATTTCTGGCCTGAAATGTCAGTTGAACAAGCGAGAGCATATGCTAAAGAACAAAATGTAGAAATTAATGCGAATATGTCTGTAGGTCATATTATTAACGAATTCTTTGAGCAAAAAGTAGAAGAAACGTTAATTCAACCAACTTTCATTTACGGCCACCCAGTTGAAATTTCACCGTTAGCGAAAAAGAACGCAGAAGATCCACGTTTTACTGATCGTTTTGAATTGTTTATCGTAGCACGTGAACATGCTAATGCATTTACAGAGTTAAACGATCCAATTGATCAAAAAGAACGTTTTGAAGCACAGCTTAAAGAACGTGAACTTGGTAATGACGAAGCTCATATGATGGATGATGATTACATCGAAGCATTAGAGCATGGTATGCCACCAACTGGAGGTCTAGGAATTGGTATAGACAGATTAGTTATGTTATTAACTAACTCTCCTTCAATTCGTGACGTTCTATTATTCCCGTTAATGAGACATAAATAAATAAGTTGAAAAGCTGGCTAAAAGAGTACTTTTAAGCCAGCTTTTTTTACGTTTTGATGTATCTTTTTAGAAGAATAAGGACATCATTTATTTATTGGAATCTGATTATAAATATCAGAATAAAAAGAATTTAAATTTACCTATTGTATTTTGTTTTTATAGGTGGTATATTATTAAACGTTGTCACGTTAATACGAAACAACAACGAAAAAAACTTTTAAAAAAACATTGACAACATTCGAAAGAAAATGTTAAGATGTTTAAGTCGCCTCAGAGCGACAAGGTGAACTTTGAAAACTAAACAAAACATGAAGTAAACGTCAATTATTAGTTTTTTGAGCAATACAAGATTTAAACTTAACTTTTATGGAGAGTTTGA
>NZ_JBHJTJ010000034.1:0-51642 GCF_042267765.1 Gottfriedia sp. NPDC056225
GAACGATGCTTTCATTTGAATAAAAAAACATCAAGCAAAATAAAAAAATGTATTTGTATAAGAGAAATAATTTACAGAAGAGAACTCAAAAAATATAGAGAAACTGTAAAATTCCCCCAAATTACAAAAATTGATAGGATAGATTTAATTAATTTGTTACTGCATTTATAAGTTAATTAGAACTATATGGGGATGAATTTGATGAATCAAAAAAACATAGTAATGATGGGGACTAAAAAAGAAATTTTAGGTGTAGTAGGTTTGATCATTCATTTGCCATTAAATTTGTATTTGGTTATGTAATTTTTGTTGGTCTATTTCTCATTTATGTCTTAACTTTAACATTAATAAATTTAAAAAATATGAAATGGATTGATATAAGAAATAGGTTAAATAAATTTATTATTACTTTCGTATAAGTAGTGGTATTATATTTTTTTTATTTAAAAGAGCCCTCAGAAATAAATTTTTATAGGGTTTTATCAGCGTCTATACCTTTTTCATTTGTTTTATTTTGCCGATTTAACATTACTGGGGAAAAAATAAAATATGTGTTAGTTGGACATTGTGAATAATGCTATAGCGGTCTTTTTTTACAGTTTAGAACAATTAAAAATGTCTAGTAAATTTAATGAAAATGACATTACTACACAAAAACTGGGTAATGAAAAAATTCGCCGAGCAGTTGTTTCTTTGAAATTATTATACTAAAAAAACTGTTGACAACTCTGTTTCTCATCCGTATAGTATTATTTATTATAAAAAATATTCAGAAATGTTTTTCAAAACGCAAAGATCAGGAGTAGTAAAAGATAATTGTTCGGTTAAGAGAGCTGCGGGTTGGTGCAACGCAGTCCAATGATACTTTGAACTTGCCTGGGAGTGGTAAAGCGAAAGTTTAGATTAATCTATTCTCGAGTTTTAACGATTGACCTTCGTTACAAGGTTTTTAAAGTAGGGTTCGTAAAGAGCCAATGAGAGTGGTACCGCGGTGAGCTTAAGGCATGTCGTCTCTTTTTTCATTTGATTATGAAGAAAGAGACGACATGCCTTTTTTGATTTTTTAGGAGGTTAGGATATGGAAAAGGACAAGCGTAATTTACAAAGGACAATGACTTCAAGGCATATTACGATGATGGCGTTAGGAGGTGCCATCGGGGCTGGTTTATTTAAAGGAAGTAGTTCAGCAATTGATATGGCAGGCCCATCGGTATTAATTGCTTACTTGATAGGAGGCATCATTCTTTTATTCATCTTGCAAGGTTTAGCTGAAATGGCGGTGCGTAATAGCAGTGCAAGAACGTTCAGAGATCTTGTCCAAACTATTTTAGGAAAGTATCCTGCTTATTTCCTTGATTGGATTTATTGGAAAATGTGGGTATTAAACATCACTGCTGAATCAGTTGTGGCTGCTATTTTCATTCAATATTGGTTGCCTAATTATTCAATCTGGATGCTGGCATTAGCAGTTTCTGTGTTAGTTACAACAATCAACTTGCTATCTGTAAAGGTTTTTGCCGAAACGGAGTACTGGCTTGCATTAATTAAAATTACGGTCATCATTGTATTCATAGTGGCTGGCTTAATATTGCTGCTTGTGAATTTTGGTGATCATAAAGCAGTCGGTTTCTCTAACTTAACTGACCATGGCGGATTCTTTCCGAATGGACCAAAAGGTTTGATCACGGCAATGCTAGTAGTAATTTATTCATATGGTGGTACAGAAATAATTGGAGTTACATTAGCAGAAACGAAAAATCCCGAAAAGGTGGTTCCAAAAGCCGTTCGCAGTACATTGGTTAGAATCATCTCTTTCTATATCATTCCATTTTTCATTATCGTTAGTTTAATTCCTTGGAACAAAGTAAATGGGGTTCCTGAAAGTCCGTTTGTGATGGTATTTAAAATGATCGGAATTCCAGGTGCTGACCATATTATGAACGCGGTTGTTTTAATAGCGATTATTTCATCCATGAACTCTGGATTGTATGGTTCATCCCGTGTTCTGTATACGCAAGCGGTGGACGGGCGCATTCCGAAAATCTTTTCAAAATTAACGAAGAAAAAAGTTCCTGTTTATGCAATATTAATGTGTACTTCCACATTATTTGCCGGTGTGCTGATTTCTTTATTTGCTGGAAGCAAGACATTCGATTTCCTGATGGGATCTCTAGGATATACCGTATTATTCATTTGGTTGATCATAGCCATTGCTCATTTGAAATCACGTAAACTACTATCTGAAAAACCAAGTGGCTATTTAGTTAAATGGTTTCCGTATACGACTTGGGCAGTGATCATCGCTTTATTAGCAATCTTGGTTGGAATTATTTTTACTACACCTGCAATCGTAACGATTATTACACTTTGCATCTACATCTTTATTACTTTAACGTATGTATGGAAGAATCGTCTCCACAAAAACTAGTAGAAGTGATTATTAGTAATATTTAAAGTAGATTGATTACTAGTAAGCCTTGAGGATGTTAATACAGTCACTACATTTATTATAGACTTATACTTTAATAAACTGGTGCTTTACTTTAATTAATGAAGTAAAGCCCTTTTTATTCAAGTAAAGGGAAGAATAATCTTAGAGTTAGGGAACTAAAGATGATAGTAATTTGCAAGTTTCATTTTTCCTCGACTAACTAATGGTTAGAGTACTAGAATTAGAGGCCGAATATCATATTTATCCGAAACAACTTAATTCAACTAGTCTTTTATAGAGAATCAAACAACAAAGCGATACCACGATCAGTACCGCTCCGAAAACTTATTCAAATATGTACGGGTTCCCACTAATGTTTTTTCTCATATCATCTGTCACCTTAGTTTCATCATTCTTTACATTTGTTTTAATTTGATCTTCCTGAATCGTACTTTCCACTAAATTACTTCCATCATAAAATATTGGTTTCTTTTCCATTTCTATTTTCCTCCCTGAATTCAAACGGTTGACTTAGTATAGAAGCCACGCCTATTTTTTATTAGTCTTTAATTTTAATTTCGATTATTAACGTTAGAAGTATCTTCTTTTAGATAGGAATAATCCTTTTTAATATTTTTCTTAATTAAGAACAATAATAATTATATTTGTTAATTATTTATAAAACTACTACAGTTTCCCAAAAATTGATGGAATTACCTTTGGGTTTTCTTAACTTTGTATTAAGGATTACTTAATTTTCTGTTAATTACGTTAATTTCTTTTAATATTTAAGAGAAATACAATCATCCAATTAAATAGAAAGTGTATAGGGAGGAATAAAAATTTACTGATAAAGCGTAGGAAATTGTAACAGACTAACTTGTTGTATATTGGGGGAAATACTGATTCCCTGATCTAGTTGTCCAAGAAGATTAAAGTGTTCAGCCCTATTTGAAGCATTCCTATGAAAAAAACATCATAGAGAATCCTAACAACTAGAATAGTATAAAAGAATCATCTAACAAAATAGTATTTTAGCTTTCTATCCAAAAGTGTCAGAATAGTCTATAATTATGGTCGTAACCTGAATTCAACCGAAAATAAAATCATTCTAAAGCTCAATTAATAAGGAGGTAAGTAATTTGGAGGAATTAATCTCACAGTTGGTTGATAATATGGAAGAAAGTTTGATCAATTTTAGGCGTAATATCCACTGTTTTCCGGAGATTGGATGGACGGAATTCCGAACTTCATCTCTTATAGCAGATTTCTTATCAGATTTGGGTTTTGAAGTAAAAGTTGGAAGAGAAGTCATTGTTTCTGAATCTAGAATGGGTGTCCCAGATGAAAAAACGCTACAGGAAGCGAAGGATCGGGCAATGGCATTTGGTGCTAATCCTTATTGGGTTGAGAAAATGGAGGATGGGTTAACTGGTGTTGTAGGAGTATGCGATACTGGGCGAATTGGCCCAACACTTGCCTTCCGATTTGATATTGATGCATTAGAAATTTCTGAGGACAAAGGAACAGGTCATGTGCCATGGAATCAGAATTTTAGTTCGAAAGTAGAGGGCTACATGCATGCTTGTGGACATGATGGCCATATCGCTATTGGGTTGGGATTGGCACGGTTAGTTTCAAATATGAAAGAGAAACTGTCAGGAAAAATTAAACTTATCTTTCAACCTGCTGAAGAAGGTGCACGTGGTGCGAGGGCAATGGTTGACGCTGGTGTTTTAGAAGATGTTAATTATTTCTTTAGTGGTCATATTGGTGTAACTGCAACAAAACAAAATCAACTTGTCTGTAGCGTAACTGACTTTTTCGCTTCCACTAAGATTGATTTAGAACTGGAAGGAGTGCAGGCACATGCAGCATTAGCGCCGCATGAAGGTAGAAATGCAATCCTTGCTGCATCTACAATCACCTTGCAATTGTATGCAATCTCACGTCATGGCTTAGGGGATTCTAGAGTAAATGTAGGTGTTATTCAAGGTGGAGAAGGTCGAAATATTATCCCGGGCCATGCTAAGTTAAAGTTTGAAACAAGAGGGACGACGAATGAGGTTGATCAATATATGAAAGATGAGTCACTTCGTATCATTCAAGCAGCTGCTCAGATGTATGGGGTTAAGGAGCAAACAGTAGTAGTTGGCCGTTCGATTTCAGCAGTATGTGATTCAGATCTTGCAAGCCTTGTATACAGTATTGGATCGAAAGTTAAACAAACGAGTGAGATTGTTACTTCTCAGCCTTTTCTTGCTTCTGAAGATGTAACTTATATGATGAAAAGGGTTCAAGCGAATGGTGGAATGGCTACTTATCTATTATTTGGAACTGAATTGGCGGCAGGACATCATAACTGTGCATTCGATTTTAATGAAAAAACAATTCCGTTTGCAGTTGAAGTTTATGGAAATATCCTAATCCATTTAGCAGGATATTAATCTAGAAAGAGAGGAGAAAAGAATATGTTTTTTCTTGCATTAATCAGTTCCTTTTTGAATGCGGTGAATGCGTTGTATGCTAAAAAAATAACATTGCAAATGAAAGATAATAATAGTTTTATCGTGACTTCTTTTCTAGTCGTTACTATACTACTTGGCTGTGTAATGCCGTGGTATTATTCATTTTCTGCTAATCCAGTTTCAATGGGTCTGTTATTAATTGTAATTTTATTAGATACAGTGTCAAATGTATCATTTTTCTTAGCGTTAGGACGAATAGAAGTATCTCAATTAGCGGTGTATACTGCGCTAACCCCATTATTCACATTTATTCCAAATAGCATTTTGCATGGATTTGATATACATATATTAATACCGGTCCTGCTTATTGTTCTTGGTGTGTATTTTCTAAATATTAAAGGGAAAAACTTGTTGTCTCCATTAGTAGAAATTAAAAAGCCTGGAAATTTATTAGGGGTTGCAGCAGCAGTATCAGCTGGACTCAGTATGGTTCCTACCCAACAGCTGCTTGTTCATCAATTGATCAATGCTCCTACACTTTACTTTTTTAGAGCTACTGGAATTGCACTTATTATTTATTTATTATATCGTCCAAAAATTTGGTATCCTGGACTAAATAAACATCTTTCAATGCGTGGTGTACTTGCGATTGCTCAATGGATCGCATTGTTTGCTGCTTTAAAGATAGCTGATGGGACTCTTGTTGTTGCTTTAGCCTATACATCGCCAATATTTGCTTTAGTTTTAGCTCGAATTTATTATAAGGAAAAAATTACAGCGGCTAAATTGATTGCCTGTTGTATTACTATTTTAGGAATTTTATTTATCATAGAGTAGTGGAGGAAAAGATGAAAAAAATCCGTTTAGGTCTACTTGGATCGGATGATTCAATTGACGTTATTCAATCTGTTATAAAGGAATACCCTGAATTTGAATGCGTTCCGATCGTCTATTGGAGAGAAGAGGAGATTGTTGACCTTCTAAAACCAATTGCAAATAACTTTGATATTTGGCTCTTTTCGGGTAAGGTTCCATATTCAATAGCAAAAGAATGGGGTGGAATGACAAAACCGATGTTTTTTACTCCACATACTGGACCGAGTCTTTATAAAACTTTATTACAAATATTCTATCATAACGAGATTGCAATGGAGCAGATCAGCTTTGATAACTTCCATAGGGATGAACTGAAAAGTATTTTAGATGAAGCAGAAATTAAAGCAAATGATCTTTATCTGAAATATTATGAAGGAGAAATTGATGCAAAGATACTTGCCGGATACCATTATGAGTTATGGAAAAGCGGGAAGACGAAAGCAGCAGTTACATGTTTGCGATCTGCACATATTGAACTTGAGAAAATGGGTGTCCCAGTTTATCGAGTACTACCTGCTAAATCAGCTATTGATTCGGTTCTAAATTTAGCACTTCGAACTTATGAGATGTTGCATTTTAAACAAAGTCAAATTGCAGTTCAAATGATTGAAATCGACTCATTTTTTGGATTGGCGAAGGATACTTTTTCTACCGATGAAATGTATAAAATTGAAATCAAAATGGCAGAGAAGTTACTAGTTTACGCCAATAAAATTCAAGGATCACTTAAATCTGCAGGTCCTGGTAGATATGTCATTTTTACAACACGCGGACTATTACAGGATATAACGAATGAATTTTCTGTTATTCCGAATTTGGAAGATCTGGAAGAGTTAAAGAAAGAAGTAATTACTTGTGGTATTGGAATCGGTAAAACGGCATACGAAGCAGAAATTCATGCAGGTAGAGCTTTATTTCATGCTAGAGAGTATGGAAAAGGAAGTTGGATGGTTGCTCTCGATAATCAAACGATTGCAGGTCCATTAGGAAGAGAAGAAAGTATCACATACTCTTATGTTTCAAAAGAACTACAGGAAATTAGCGAAAAAACTTCACTTAGTATTTCTACACTAAGTAAACTAGAGTCAATTCTTCGAAAAATAGGAAAGAGTGAGATTGGAGCACATGAGCTGGCACAGTATATGCAAATCATGCCGAGAAGCGCTCGTAGAATATTAAAAGAATTAGAGGAACAAGGAATTGCTCAGGTGATCGGTGAGGAAACGCCTTATTCACGTGGAAGGCCAAGAAACATTTATAAAATTATTCTGTGAAACGGTAAAGACTGAATTTACCGTTTTTTTTAATTTTATATTAAATATTCTGAATATTATTACTTAACAAAATAAATAATTAGTGATATAGTTATGGTCATAGCCATAAATAGACCTTAAATAAAGATTAAATGGGAGGAAAAATGATTAATCAGGAACGATTGTGGAATCGCCTTATGGAGTTAGGAGCCATAGGAAAACGAGATTCTGGAGGGATTACTCGTTTGTCTTTTAGTGAAGAAGAGAGAAAAGCTAAAGAATTGGTTACTACTTATATGATTGAAGCAGGATTAAAAGTATATGAAGATACTGTTGGAAATCTTGTTGGACGTAAAGAGGGCAATAACCCAAACGCGCCGGTTGTCTTAGTAGGCTCACACGTTGATTCTGTATATAACGGTGGGAACTTTGACGGACCACTTGGTGTTCTATCGGGGATTGAAATCCTACAAACGATGAACGAGCAGGGAATCACAACAGAGCATCCAATTGAAGTGATTGCATTTACCGATGAAGAAGGAGCAAGATTTAGCTTTGGCATGATTGGCAGCCGGGGAATTGCTGGAACGCTCAAATTAGAGGATCTTCAAAATAAGGATCAACAAGGGAATACGATAGCGCAAGCAATGACAGATGCTGGATATGATCCATTATTAATTGAACAGTCAGTTAGAAGTAATGAATCAGTAAAAGCCTATGTGGAACTACATATTGAACAAGGAAAAGTGCTTGAGAACAGTAATTTATCAGTTGGTATTGTTACAGGAATCGCTGGCCCGTTATGGCTTAAATTCATAATTGAAGGAAAAGCGGGACATGCGGGGACAACGCCAATGAATGATCGTAATGATGCCTTAGTTGCTGCATCTCAAATTATTCAACTAATAGAAAAGGAATCATCTAAGACAGGTTCAACGGTTGGAACAGTTGGTCAATTGCAGCTGTTTCCAGGAGGAATTAATATTATTCCTGGGAAAGTTGAATTTACTTTGGATCTCCGCGATGTAAATGAAGAAATTCGTGATCAGGTAGAAAATCGAATTTTAGAAGGGTCGCAAATTTTATGTGAACAACGCGGCGTAGGATTACAAATTGAAGTACTTCAGCGTATTAAACCATCATTATGCTCAAATGAAATTCAGGATATTGCAAAATTAGCGTGTGAAAAAACTGGTGTGGGAACATTATTCCTACCAAGTGGGGCTGGTCATGATTGCATGCAGCTTACAAGTCTTTGTCCAATAGGGATGCTCTTTATCCGGTCAAAAGATGGGATCAGCCATAATCCCGCAGAATGGAGTTCAAAGGAAGATTGTACAGACGGTGCTAACGTACTTTATCATACCGTACTTCAGTTATCAAATAATGAATAGAGGAGGAAACAATAATGCAAACATTAGCATTAGACAAATTAGTAGAACAAACAAAAGAGGAAGTAATTGCGTGGAGAAGACATTTTCACCAATATCCAGAGTTATCTTTTCATGAAGAAAAAACAGCCCAATATGTGTATGATACACTTCAATCTTTCGGCAATTTAGAATTATCTCGACCAACAAAGACAAGTGTTATGGCTCGACTGATTGGATCGCAGCCTGGAAAGGTGTTAGCTATTCGCGCTGATATGGATGCTTTACCGATCGAGGAGGAAAGCACTTTTGAATTTGCTTCTAAAAATCCAGGTGTGATGCATGCTTGTGGGCACGATGGTCATACTGCAATGCTACTAGGAACGGCAAAGATTTTAACTAGTTTAAAAGACGATATTAAAGGTGAAGTTCGCTTTTTGTTTCAACACGCTGAAGAATTGTTTCCTGGTGGTGCCGAGGAAATGGTACAAGTTGGTGTAATGGATGGAGTAGATATGGTGATTGGCGCACATCTTTGGGCTCCTATGAAACTAGGTAAAGTAGGAGTAGCATATGGTCCGATGATGGCTGCACCCGATACTTTCTATATCACAGTAGAAGGTAAAGGTGGACATGCAGCACTTCCTCATGACACGATCGATTCAATTGCTGTTGCTGCCCAGGTTGTAACCAATCTTCAACATATCGTTTCAAGAAATACAGATCCACTTGATAATCTAGTTTTATCTGTTACTCAATTTGTTGCTGGTACAACCCATAATGTAATTCCAGGATCAGTTGAAATATGTGGAACCGTTCGTAGTTTCGATGCTGAACTTAGAAAATCGGTTCCTGCACTTATGGAGCGAGTTGTAAAAGGAATAACGGAGGCACATGGTGCACAATACAAATTTAAATATGAGTTCGGATACCGCCCAGTTATCAATAATGATCAACTTACGAAGGCGATTGAAGAAACTGTTCTGGAAGTGTTTGGTGAAGAGACTCTTGAACTAATGAAACCAAACATGGGAGGCGAAGATTTCTCTGCATACCAACAAAAGGCTCCGGGAACTTATTTCTATGTAGGAGCGGGAAACAAAGAAAAAGATATCGTCTATCCGCATCATCATGCTCGTTTTACAATAGATGAGGACGCATTAGAAATTGGTGTAAACACATTTGTTCATGCTACATTTAAGCTTTTAGATTAATAGTTTTATGATTAAGTAGACGCATACACGATGCTCTACTTAATCTATCTTTTAATATTTCTGAATTTTTGAACTAGTATAAATTTAATGTTGGAAGAGGGGAACTATTTTTGAAAATCTATCATTTATTAGCACTTATTCCATTTATTGCTATTCTCGGTTTTTCATCTTGGGCAAATCATGTTGAACCATATGTATTAGGAATGCCATTTCTTCTTTTTTGGGTTGTGTTATGGACTGTTATTTCAACGCCAATTATGTGGATTATCTTCAAATTAGATTCGACAAATAAGGAGGGCAGATAAGATGAATAGTGCATTAATTATAATATTTCTCTTTCTAGCAGTATCAATCTTTCTAGGGATTCAAGCTAGGAAAGGGAAGGACATGAATCTTGAGCAATGGAGTGTTGGAGGAAGAGGATTTGGTACAATTTTTGTCTTTCTTCTTATGGCTGGTGAAATCTATACAACCTTTACATTCCTAGGTGGAAGTGGTTGGGCGTACGGAAAAGGAGGACCAACCTACTATATCACTGCTTACGGTGCTCTTGCTTATATTATGTCTTATTGGTTGCTGCCAAAAATTTGGAAATACGCAAAAGAAAATAATTTAATGTCTCAACCAGACTTTTTCGCAAGTAAATACAAAAGTAAAGCACTTGGAGTTTTAGTTTCACTTGTTGGTGTAGCTGCTGTTATTCCTTACCTGGTTCTACAATTAAAAGGTTTGGGGAGCATTGTTTCAGAAGCTTCTTATGGATTGATTTCACCAACTGTTGCGATTTGGATCGGTGCAATTTCTGTAACAATATACGTGATGATATCTGGTATCCATGGATCTGCTTGGACTGCAGCATTAAAGGATATTATGATTCTAGTTGTTGTACTTTTTCTAGGAATCTATCTTCCTTATCATTATTATGGTGGGTTTCAAGCGATGTTTGAAGCAGTTGATAAAGCAAAACCAGGTTTTCTAACTCTTCCAAAAGAGGGATTAAGTGTATCTTGGTTTAATTCTACAGTTCTTTTAACAGCTATAGGTTTCTATATGTGGCCTCATACATTTGGCTCTATTTACTCAGCTAAAAGTGAAAACGTATTTCGTAGAAATGCTATTATAATGCCTTTATATCAACTTGTATTGCTTTTTGTGTTCTTCGTAGGATTTGCAGCTATTCTTCAAGTTCCTGGATTACAAGGTCCAGCTGCCGATCTTTCTTTATTAAAATTAAGTAAACAATCTTTTAACCCATGGTTTGTCGGAATCATTGGAGGAGCAGGCGTATTGACTGCAATTGTACCTGGTTCAATGATTTTAATGGCATCTGCTACATTAATTTCAAAAAATATTTATAAAGTGTTTGTACCTTCTGCTTCAGAAAAGCAAGTTGCTACTTTAGCCAAATACCTTGTTCCTGCCGTTGCTCTATTCGCAGTTTATTTCACATTTAACGGTGGAACTTCATTAGTAACCCTACTTTTAATGGGATACAGTTTAGTTACTCAACTATTCCCAACTCTTATCTGTAGTTTAATGAAAAATAACTTTGTAACGAAACAAGGAGCATTTGCTGGTATTCTTACTGGAGTTGCAACAGTTACTTATGTCACTATAAGTAATACAACAATCGGAACATTATTCCCATCACTGCCTCAATACATTAAAGATATGAATATTGGTGTTATTGGTTTAGTTGTAAATCTTGTATTTTTAGTTGTTGTAAGCTTACTTACTAAAAATATTGCGGTTCAAAGTAAGAAAGAAATTGTTGCTTAGGTTAGAATTAAATTGAAACAATGGTGTATCGGGTAATGTCGTGACCCTAGTTTTGACGGAAACATGGAGCAAACCAAAAGAACATTTATTAAAATTAAAGCTTGTAGACAATGGTAATGTCATTGGCCTACAAGCTTTTTTTGATTTCGGTTGAAAATTAATTTAGTAAATTATAATGAAAAAAGTTTTTGGAATATTAGATTAGGAAGGGAATGCTTAATTTGTACATACTCCTTAATTATTGGTTTCTCATGTTATAAATTATTTTTAAATAATAAAAATCAGTACAAAAATTTAAAATAGTCGGTTCTTCTAAATAGTGAGTTATGTCACTTTAAACCTTACATTCTTTTCCTTACTAATCGTACTAACTCTTAGCTATGGTAAGACATTTAAAAAGCATTTAGCAGTAAAAAGATATTTATAAGCAGAAATATTGGGGTTGATTGTACCTAATCAAGTCCTATTTTTCAAAGCAACTAATAAACCAAAAATCCCCTTCTAAAAACCTAGAAGGGGATTTTTTATTTTTTAGCACTCCAATATTGACCTAAGTTCGCCCTCCATTAAAAAACTTTGTTTTCTTTTAAGGAAAATTTAAGGTACACAATCCAAAATGACCTTATCAAAAGAAATTAGGAGGAGTAAAAAAAGTATATAAAACAAACTCTGGTATTCGCAGTAAGAGCAATCATTTATTAGAGGGAGAATGTAGTATAAACGAAAGACAGGCCCTGTTTTTAGGTTCGCAAGGATCGGAATTTATGTGAATTAGCTTAAAGATTAATCAGTTAAAAATTAATCGAATCAATCTCAATAATGGAGAGGAGAAAGGAAATTGAAAAAGTGGGTTATTATTTCAGTTATTGTTGTAGTAGTAGGGGGAGGTAGTGGTTGGTTCATATATAGTAAGAAGAATAATCAAACCCAAAGTGTTATGGCAACAGCACAAACAATAACAGCGCAAAAAGGGAAGTTAGAGGTAGCTGTTACTGGTTCGGGTTCTGTAACAGCAGTGACTGACCAAGATGTTACAGCGGCAGATACGAAGCAGATTGTGGAAAGTGTAAGTGTTACTTCTGGAGAATCAGTAGATAAAGGTGACACACTTGCAACTTTTGAGAATGGTGATGTTGTGACGGCTCCAAAGGATGGAGAAATCACAAAGGTTTACGCGGTAGATGGTAATGGAGTAACACAAGGAAAAGTACTATTTCGTATGGAAGATGAAGATGGCGTAACTTTACCGATTACAAGTGAAGACAGTGGTAGTACTTCTGGAAATTCAAGTGCTGAGAATACTGGAGGAAGCAGTTTAGTAGCAGATTCGGTGAGTGTGAAGGAAGGCGATGTTGTAAAAGCTGGAGCAACACTTGTAACTTTTACTGATGGAAGCATTCTACAGGCACCGGTTTCTGGGACAATTACAAGTCTTGACGTTAAAAGCGGCGATTCAGTGCAAAGTTCAGCGACAGTTGCACATATGACAAATTACAGTTCTTTGGAAACAACGATTAGCGTTGATGAATTAGATATCACAAAGGTAAAAGTTGGACAATCAGTAAAAATTACAGCAAGTGCCTTTGAAGGTCAATCATTCGATGGAACTGTTACGAAAGTATCAAATGAAGGAACATCGACAAATGGAGTTTCTACATTTGATGTAACTGTAAAAATTAAAAATCCAAAAAGTTTAAAAATTGGTATGTCAACAGAAGCGAGCATTTTAATTCAAAGTAAAGAAAATGCGTTATACGTTCCAATAGAAGCAGTATATAAAAATGGAAATGAAAAATATGTATTAGTTCCTACATCTACTGACGGTTCTAATCAATCTACAGAGAAAGTTACTGTGAAAACTGGTATCACAAATGATAAGAGTGTTGAAATTACAAGTGGATTAACAGAAGGAGAATCTGTTGAAATACCGAGTGTTCAATCTAGAGGTAATTCTACTGGTGGATTTATGATGCAAGGCGGAGGATTCCCAGGTGGCTTCTCAGGTGGAGGCTTCTCAGGCGGCGGTAACTTTGGCGGAGGAAGAAATTTTGAAAGAAGTCAAACAGGTGGCGGACAAGGAGGGAAATAATGACTATGCTTGAGCCAATTATTCAAATTAAAAACATGACGAAGATGTATGAACTTGGTGGAGAAACGGTAATGGCTCTTCAGAGTGTATCCCTCGATATCCACAAAGGTGATTTTATATCAATCATTGGCCCGTCGGGTTCAGGAAAGTCAACATTTATGAACATGATCGGATGTTTAGATTCACCAGATACTGGGAAATATTTGATTGATAGTGAAGATGTAGGGGAAATGAAGAGCTCGCAGCTAGCGACAATAAGAAATGAAAAAATTGGATTTATCTTTCAAAATTTTAATCTTATACCTAAGCTGACAGCGGTTGAAAATGTAGAACTTCCACTCATTTATAGGGGATTAAAAACGGCTGAACGAAGAGAACTTGCTCTTTCAGCGTTAAAAAAAGTAGGACTTGTTGATCGGGCGAATCATTTACCTACTCAGTTATCAGGGGGGCAACAGCAGCGTGTCGCAATTGCGCGCGCCCTCGCTGGAAACCCTCCAATTTTACTAGCAGATGAACCAACTGGTGCTCTTGATAGTAAAACTAGTCAGGAAATATTGGAGATTATGAATTTATTAAATGAGCAAGGACATACGATTATTCTTATTACACATGATTTAGAAGTAGCAAAACAAGCAAGCCGAATTGTTCGAATTCACGATGGCCAGCTGTTCGAGAATGGAGGCGAATGGTTTGCAGACACTGAAAATGGCGCTTAAAAGCATTAAAGGAAATAAAGTAAGAGCGTTCCTAACAATGCTTGGTATTATTATCGGTGTATCCTCCGTAATTGTTATGGTTGCGATTGGGCAAGGATCAACGAAAGAAGTACAAGATCAAATTGGAAGTTTAGGTACAAATGTCCTTACTGTAAGTGTTACAGGTTCAGATGTTACGTTCAAAGAAGATGATGCGAATCAACTTGAGAAAGTCAATGGAGTAGAAGCAATTGCTCCGACTGTTTCAGGAAGAGTAACCGTAAAAAATGGAGAAACGAACGCACAAGTTTCAATGACAGGAACAACTTCTTCTTATTTAAAAGTTCGAGATTTAGAGCTACAATCTGGTCGATTTATCGCGGACTTAGATAATGATAACCATTCAAAAATAGCTGTACTTGGTGCAACTACAGCGCAAACATTATTCGGTTTTGGAAACCCGGTTGGTCAATTTGTTAAGGTCAATGGTACGTCTTACAGAGTTGTTGGGGTTCTTGAATCAGTTGGTAGTTCATTAGGATCAAGTGGAGACAGTACAATTATTGTTCCTCTTAGTACTGCACAACGCTTAGCATCTACAACTTCAATTGGGTCAGTTTATGTTAAAGTAGAAAATGAAGATATGGTTAACTTTACAAAACGTAGAATTGAACAAAAAATGTTTACGATAATTGGTGATGAAGATAGTTATAGTGTGTCTAGTCCTGAAGATTTAATGGAAACAGCTTCATCGGTTAATAAAACTATGACATTAATGCTAGGCGGAAGTGCTGCAATCTCACTAATTGTAGGCGGTATCGGTATTATGAATATTATGCTTGTATCGGTTTCTGAGCGCACAAAAGAAATCGGTATTCGAAAAGCAATTGGAGCAAAACGTGGAAGTATCCTTCTACAGTTCCTTATTGAATCAATGGTATTAAGTTCTCTTGGCGGAATTATAGGCGTAGGACTTGGTGTAATAAGTGCTCAAATATACACTGTAGCAACAGGAACGACAATTGCATTCTCCGTTCCAGTTATGCTGTTATCATTTGTATTCTCTTTATTAGTTGGGGTAGTATTTGGTGTTTTTCCAGCCAATAAAGCGTCTAAGCTTGATCCGATTCAAGCCCTTCGATATGAATAAAAAAAATAAAGAGGATGTCCCGAAAGTAAAACTTTTATGGGGCACCCTCCTTTTATGTTCCACATTAAGAAAGTATAAATTGGCAACGGTGAAGAAAAGCCGACGTAGTTTCCAATTTTAGGAATTAAGTATAAGTCCAACTACCCCTCTGTCTTCGCCTGACGGCTCGCCAATCGGCGAGTTTTCTTTATTAAATCTGATACTTTTATGGGTATTTCAAACGATTATTTGAAAACATTCTACTTATAACAATTGGGGGGATTGATTTAATTAAAAAGACTAGTAGTTTTTGATTTTGACATCATGAGCTAACTGGGTATTTATTTTGCTTGAACTAAAGGTGTTCCGCCTTGAACTGTAACCCAACCAAATTTTTGTCGTGCATCCATTTCCATTTTCTTTAATAACTCTGGAGTGAGCGAATCTGCTAAAATTTTATTTGCTTTAGCATCTGCTTCGGCATTTAGAATTTTTGTTTGATTTTCGATCTTAGCTTTTTCTTGGTCAGCTAATGCTTTTTTGACATTTAGTTCAGAAGTTGCTAATTGTGCTTGTGACTGTGCCATACCAGCGGGCGAACCTACATGTGTAAAGCCAAACGTACCGACTTCAATACCTTGCTTTGCTAGTTCCGTATCTAATTCAATATTAATTTCTTCGGTAATATCGGCTTGCTTTGAACCTTTAATGTCGTTCCAGCTATATTTATGAGTGATTTTGTTTACAACATTTTTCATTGTCGGTTTAACGATATTATTTTTGATATAACTAATATTTTTTCCACCTACTGATTGATAAAGATTAGCTACATTTTTAGTTGAAATTTTCCACGTTAAATTTGTATTAACAGGTAGTTCTTGTTGATCTCCAGTACCGACTGACCACGCTTGATCAGTGTTGCCACCTTCATGTTTATCATCTGATAAAACTAATGATTGTGTATATGTAGGATACTCCTGCACTGAAACTCCCCAACCAGTCCAATGAAAACCTTGTGGTACTTCAGTAATTTGTCCACTCATATGCTTCTCAATCCCGATGCTACCAACACTAATATGAGACATACCGCCTATCGTATAAATGATGCCTCCTACGATAATGACTCCGCCTACAGTAAGACTTCTTAAGCCTTTCACTCTTCATCTCTCCCAATTTCTTTCTTTATTTTTTGAATGCGATTATCAAATAATCTACCAATCTTAATAAAAACCTTATAAAAAAGTAGGAAAAGTACAGCACCAATAATAACAACTAAAATTCCGAATTGATAAAAGAAAACCATGTTATTCCCCCAATTGTGGTCGTTAGTTTGTTTTCTATCTTTCATTTCTTATATGCAATTATAGAATGGTTTAAGCCTTATTAATAATTAAATTTTGCTAAGAAATATTGGGGGATTTCTAATTTTTTTCGATTATTTTTGTATTAAGTGAGGTGATAAAAAGATATTAAGTTGAGGCTGCTTGAATGGTACTGAATTTAAGGAGTTGAAATTTAATTTCATAAAACATTTGAAGAATTATGATATTATCTTTTAATATAAATAGTTTGAGCGCAAAACAGCTCAAGCTATTTAGTGAAAAATCTCAACTTAATTTCACTTTTAATTAGTGAAGAATTTTGGTCTGTAAAAGTAATTATAGTGATTGCTATACTTTATTTACGGAGGAGAGTCGAGAATTTTATATTCTATAGGTGGTGGTTAAAACGCTTACAACTCGAGAATTTCAAATTGTAGAAAAACTACTTCGGACAAAAAATGCAGTTCGTATTAAAGATGTATCAGAGGAGTTCTGCGTTAGTGATCGGACGATAAAAAACGACTTGGAAAATGTGAAAAGTTGGTTTAGGGAGCAGGAGGTCAACTTTCACGCACAACCAAATAAAGGAATATGGATTGAATGTTTAGAAAATGAGAGAATTCATTTGCATAATAAACTCACTCATATTGAAAAGTCAGAATTATTTCTTGATCAAAATGTTCGAGTACAGCGGATTATTGGCTACTTGCTATCAAATTCAAATTATGTGACAGCACAAATGTTAGCAGATTATTTAAATGTTAGTAGAAATACGGTTTTAAATGATTTAAATCAAGTAGAAGAATATATTGACCCATGGCAGATTTATTTAGAGAGAAAGCAACGAGCAGGTTATCGGATAATCGGTGAGGAGAAGCATTTACGATTTCTATGTGAACATATCTTAAAAGAAGAAATAAGTCACTATGATCTTTATCAGATTAATATGTATTTATTAGATGAATTGAAGAATCGTGATTTAGAATTGGCAATACCCGAGGAATTTTTATTTGGATATGCTTTGTCGTTACATCATGTACGTAGACAAATAATGGAAACTGATGAAACTTATACTAATCGTTCAGATTTAATCACGCTCTTAATAAAATTAATGGTTTCAATTATGAGATTAAATTTAGGATTTTCCTTAGGAAGTTATCGACTATTAAAAAAAGAAGAGTATACAAAACTACAAAAAGATTTCGTACTCCAAGTAGTAGAAAATGTTTTTGCTGAAGCAGAGTTGCCACTACTAGAAAGTGAGTTTATATATATTTCCCAAGGCATGTTTGAGGAAATAAAGCAAATTGATTTAGCATTTGTAACGAAACAAATTATTAAATATGTGAGTAATAAAGAAAGAATCGATTATGAAAGTGATTTGAAATTATACAGTAACTTGTTAGGACATCTATCCCTGCGCATACATAGTGGTACAACCTACCGTGTAGAAATAAATCCATTTGCAGAGGAAATTAATAAAAATCATCCAACTTTAGTCCAAGCTATAAAAGAGGCGTGTCAATTATACATTGGAAATTATGTCATGCTTGCTCAACAGTCATTTATAACATTTATTGCTTTGCATTTCCTAGTTTCAAATCAAAATAAATTAGGAGCAAAGAAACAGGCAAAAACACTTTATGTATGTGCGACGGGTCATGGAGTTGCAAGACTAATAAAAAATAAAGTAGAAAAAGAAATACCTGGGATTGATATTTTTGCTTATTGTTCAATTATGGAAGTAAATGAAATATGTAAAAAAGAGCAAATTGACTTAATTATTAGCGTTCTTCCAATTGAGGCAAATGTTCCTGTAATTGTTGTTAATCCAATACCAACAAAAAGTGATTTAAAGGTAATAAAAAAGGCAGTTGGAAAAATTGTTAGTTATGAGAATAGGCAATTAGATGATTTATTAACAAATGGATTTTATAAGGAAGAAACAGAAAGCAGCGAAATGATCAGTCAAGAAATTATCGTAAAAGGTTATGAAGTGTATCAAGATATAGTTCTTGAATTTTTCAATGGTACAGATGAACAAAATAAAAGGAATGCATTAATGATGCATATTTTTTTAATGGTGCATCGATGTTACTTTGATAAACAATATGATTACTTTGCCTATAACGATGGAAAATTAGATTGGAAATACGAGAGTACAAGATTAAAATTACGAGAAATCCTAGAGAAAAGTAATTTACGCTTGAATGATGCTGAATTAGTAGCATTATTACAATACTTTCAATAAGGGAGTGGACATATGCTTGAAGCCACTATTATAAGAAACGGATATGTTGTTGATCCAGAATCAGCAAAAATCGAAAAAAAAGAGGTTGGTATTTTAGAAGGTAAATTTATTGATCCTTCAATTATTAAGGGAAAAGTAGGCTATGTAAACTATATCGACGCTAAGGAATCATATGTGGCACCGGGTTTTATCGATATTCATACTCATGTTTTTAAAGATTATACATATTTAGGAATAGCTGCAGATGAAATAGGAATTAACCAAGGTGTGACAACGATAGTAGATGCGGGAAGCACTGGAATCGAACACTATGAAGTTTTTAAACGGAAAATTATGAATACTAGCAAAACGGAAGTACTAGCTTTTCTAAATATTTCAAAAAAGGGTTTATGTAATGGAGGGGCAGAGTTAGCTAATTTAGAAGATCTAATGGACATGGCAGAAGCTGAAAAAATCTTTGAAACAGAAGCATCCATACTCGGTCTCAAGGCTAGAATGAGTAGCTCAGTTGTGAAAGATACTGGTATTAAACCTTTAATTCATGCAAGAAAATTATCTGATGCATTGAATGTGCCAATTATGGTACATATCGGTAATCCCCCTCCATTAATAGAAGAAATCTTGCCGATGCTAAAAAAGGGAGACATCGTTACACATGCTTTTCATGGTAAACAAAAAAATCGAATCATAACTAGTAATCAAACATTATTACCAGCAGCCATTGATTGTTTAAATAGGGGCGTTTTGTTTGATGTTGGGCACGGCTCTGCTAGTTTTAGCTTTAAAACTCTTGCAGTTTATAAGAAAAAATATCAATATCCTTTTTCAATAAGCAGTGATCTCCATATAAAAAATTATAACGAACCCGTAGGGAGTTTAATGCAGACAATGTCCAAAATTAGAGGACTTGGTTATTCGTTATTAGAAGTTGTGCAGGCAGTAACTAGTCTACCAGCAAAAACTCTTCAATTGAATGAGCAAGGAACATTTGCCTATGGTACAAGAGCTGATGTCACACTATTCTACGAAAAAGAAAAGAGTGCTAGATTAATTGATTCAGAAGGTGATGCACTAATGGTAGAGAAAGTGATTGAACCTTATCTAACTATACGAGAAGGAAGAAAGGTGTTCGAAAGTAATGCTGGAACCATACAAAATGGAAATTAAAGAAATGATTTTAAAAAGTGAAGATGAAAATAAATGTAGAGAAATACTTGATAATTTACAGTTATTAATTATAGAAAAAGGGATGATGCCAACTGATTTACAGTGGCTTTCACTTGTTTCACATGTCTCAGCTATGGTTAACAGAAGTGTAAAAATAGAGTTAATCCAAGGTTTGAATGCATCACTATTTTCAGAGGTATCGAATGCATCAATCGAAATGGCAAAATTAGTTTGTGATTGGCTTCCACAATTACATGAGGATGAAAAGTATTTATTAGCTATTCACTTTGAAACAATAAAAAATAATAAATAATAGGAGGAAAAGAAAATGAAACAATTTGTTGTAGTTATCGGGGATCGACTTGGAAATGGGAAAAAGGTTGGCAAGGGAGTTGAAGCAGCAGGAGGAAAAGCAATTGTCATTGAAGGTGTTGCAGCTGATATGAGATTAGGAGATGTAATGAAGGCAGAAAATGCGGATCTTGGTATTTCATTTTGCGGGAGTGGTGGTGCCGGTGCAATCACAGCACAAAATAAATATGGTTATAAAGCAAGATATGGAATGAAATCAATAGAAGAAGGTAAAACGGCGATAAGAGATGGAATAGAAGTACTTGGTTTTGGTTTTATGGATCTTGAAGAGCTTGGTACGGAAATAACAAAAGCGCTCATTCAAGTAAGAGGTGGAAATGAATGATGTTAACAAAAGAAGTGCATGTTGAAGTGACTTCTTCTGGTCAATCAAAAGAACAGGCAATTGGTTTGGCACTTAATCAAGTCCAAAAAAAGTTAGTAAAAGATAATTCTCAAATTATTATACGAATCGAGCCTTTAAGTGTCGGAGTAATTGAAGCAAAAGAAATTATCTATACAGAACGCTTCTTATTTTTTTTCTTTCCAAGGGAAAGAAGAAAGTACGAATATAAATTAGATATAAAAGTTAGTGTATCGATGTTAAATGTTGATGAAATTCAGCATGAAACACATGTTCAAAAGAATAATATCCCCGAGTTTATAAAATACAAAGTGAAAAAAGTTAGGTAGGTGAGATATGGAAACGCTAACGATTTTATTTAAAGCAGCGATAGTAGGTGCGTTAACGGGTTTTTCAATCGGAGCAGGGGCTGCCCGAATGTTTCATACGCCTAAAGTACAAGGCTTAGGATCTTTTCGTACTTTAGGGGAGTTAAACTCATGCGCAGGAGATAGTATTTCACACTTTACATTCGGATTAGGATTCTTTTTCAAAGCATGGGCTTCTGCGGTTGGAGTAGGTGCAATAACTTCTGAAACAGATCACCGCGTGTTGCCACATTGGACAGCAGCAATTGCTTTAAGAGGAAAAAAGAATCCTGAAGAAACTTTGCATAATCCTAAAAAAATGGGGATCATCGGAGCGATAGTAGGTGCGATTACTGTGTCCTTTTTATGTACAACAGCATCGGCAATACCGGATTCTTTACAAGTTGTAGCTATGAAAGTACTGGCACCTGCTGCCAATTTACTAATTGTTTATGTCATGCCGGCAATATTTTGGCTCGCAGCAATCGATGCCGGAAAACGTAGCGGATTTTGGGGAACCCTTTTCGGTGGTATTGCACAATTAATTATGGGAAATGCTGTTCCAGGAGTAGTTTTAGGGATTTTACTTGGAAAAGGTGTAGATGACTTAGGCTGGAGTCGAGCAACGAAAACAATATTTACTACAATCATCATTTTATTTATTCTAAGTGCGTTTTTCCGAGGTAGTGACTTAACATTACTTCAACAAATGCATATGAAGATACCAAATTGGTTAACCCACTTACACAAATTTGCTGGTCAAGAGGTGAAATGATTATGACAAATAATAAACAAATAAATTATAATTCATTTTGGTACGCTGACTGGGCATTTCCATTTTTTACTGCATTATTGGCAGCTGGAACATTTGCAGCTTGTCATATGTACGTAGTACATGGAGTTGGAGCTTTTAATGACATTGCAGTTATCGCTTTGTTAAAAGCAGGACTTGATGGTGGTGGATATGGTGCAGCAGCCGCATTTGGTGCTAGTTTCTTATTTGCTAGGGTACTAGAGGGACCATTAGTTGGGATATTAGATATTGGTGGATCATTAAACACTGGAGTCGGCGTTGGGATTCCAGCGATTTTACTAGCAGCTGGGATTAAAGCTCCTGTATATAATTTCTCTTTAGCGATTGCAACCGGGTTATTTATAGGTTTAGCGATTGGGTATATCATTATTGGAATTCGAAAAATTTCGATTAAGTCAGCGCGGTCAACATTTGGGGCTGATGTTATGATGGGTGCGGGAAATATGGCAGGACGCTATTTTGGCCCATTAATTATTATTTCAGCATGCCAAGCCTCTTTACCAGTCGGTATAGGATCAATAATTGGTGCATTAGTATTTTATATTTGGAAAAAACCAATTGCTGGCGGTGCCATTTTAGGAGCAATGTTATTTGGTGGCTTCTTCCCGCTTCCATTAGAGTAAGGAGGAAACTATGAATATATATGAGCAAATAGGGTTAAAAAAAGTGATAAATGCATGTGGGAAAATGACACCACTAGGCGTATCGGCTGTTAAAAATGAAGTTGCTGAATCAATGAGTCAGGCTCTACAAGATTATGTAGAAATTGATGAGTTAATTCAATATACAGGAAAAGTAATTTCAAAACATACTAATACAGAAAATGCATGTCCAACAATTGGAGCTGCTGCGGGAATAGCGATTAGTGTGGCAGCTACCATCTCGAAAACGAATTTACATATTATTGAACAGCTACCATTTTTTGATGGAGCAGCGAATGAAATTATTATTCAAAAAGGGCATGTAGTACATTTTGGAGCAAGTATTAAGCAAATGATTTCACTAGGTGGAGGACGTGCTATAGAAGTAGGTTTTGCGAATCGTACGTATCGGGAACATATTGAACAAGCAATTACAAATAAAACAGTTGCGTTATTTTATGTTAAGTCGCATCATACGGTTCAAAAAGGGATGCAATCTTTAGAGGTAATGATTGATATTGCGAAAAAACACAATCTACCGTTAATTGTAGATGCAGCCGCCGAGGAGGATTTGAAAAAATATAGTAAATTAGGTGCCAATCTAATCATTTACAGCGGTGGAAAAGCATTGAATGGACCAACATCTGGATTTATATGTGGCGATCAAGTTTGGATCGAAGCATGTCGCATGCAATATAAAGGGATTGGTCGTGCAATGAAAGTCAGTAAAGAATCGATGGTTGGCTTAATCATGGCATTAGACAATTATGTAGCTAAAGATAGTAATCTAGAAAAGCAGAAAGAAAGAATGGAAATCTTGTGCAATCGCTTATCGGAAATACCAGGAGTAACAACAGGAATTGAACAAGATGAAGCAGGACGCCCCATTTATCGTACTCGTATCCAATTAAATGCTCTGGAAACAGGTATTACTGCCAGTGAGTTGAGTGAAACATTGAGAAAGGGAAGCCCTGCTATTTATTTAAGAGATCACTATTCAAATTTAGGTCTTCTACACATTGATCCACGTCCTTTACTAGAAGGACAAGAGGATATTATTGTTGATAGAATAATAGAGATTATTGGAGGACAACGAGCACAATGATAGACAAGCGGATAATTTTTAATGTACTGGCTAAAGATTTAGAGAATGCAATGGAAATTTATGAATTGGCTAATGAACGAGTATTAATTGGGTTGATGGTGAAAGATTTTAGTTCCGAGGAAGCTGCTATTGAAACTGCATTATCATTTAAATCTAAAGGAATTCCAATTTCTATTGGCTTAGGTGCCGGTGACCCAAGCGTATGGAACCGAGTAGTGAGCGTTTCTACAAAAGTCATTCCAAATCATATTAATCAAGTGTTTCCAGCAGCAGCCTATACACTTGGAGCAATTCAACAACTAAAAGATAATCTTTCTATTGTTAATGCACTGATCGAACCAAGCGGAACTGTCGGTGAAGTGTATATTTCAACTGGACCCAAAAGTAAGCAATATAAAGAAAAAGTATCATGTGAATTAGCGGCTACTATGTTAGCTGAGATAGGGATTCATTCTATTAAATTTTATCCAATCGATGGTGATAAAAGATTAGATGAAGTTGCAGCCATGGTACGAGCTGCAGTTAATGCTGGTATTAAAATTTTTGAGCCAACAGGTGGGATTGACTTAGATAATGTTCATTCAATTGTGCAAACATGCTTAGACCATGGTGCTGATTTAGTAATTCCTCATCTATATACTTCATTAATAGATCAACAAACTGGAAAAACGGTCGTAGGAAAAGTGAAGGAATTATTAAATATAGAGTGGAATTAACCCAATTAATTCTAAAGCGAAATCAGACTTTTTAAAACTTTTTCAAAGAAATGTGACAAACTTCCTACTTAATTATAGTTATATTAGTTTTTAAGACTTTTTCAACAGAACTATGTATATAATTTTAGAAAAAATCCCCCTTTGTAGAAAAATTATTACAATGGGGATTTTTTTTGTACTACTATAAATAGAATTTAGACAACACAAAAAATCGAAAAATTTATGAGATATGAATTATATGGAAAATCACAATTTTAATTAATTTACCAAGAAATAGACTAATTGAACAAATAAAACAAAAAATGCCACGAAAAATTCGTGGCATTTTACTTGACGTAGTCATATTTCAACAGCGTGAGAAAAACAATCTATTTAAAGGGATTTTTAACTTTAGAGATTATACATCAAGAAAATTTCCAAAATATGGACCAAAGTACCCGTTTTCTTTACAATTGAGCTCCTAAAATAAATCAAAAATTGATCAAAAAAGGCAAAAATAACCCAATATAAAATCAGCAGGAGTTGAACCAAAATTGTAGAATGATTTTCTTATTGAAGTGGGAGTAATTTATATTTTCTTCAGTTAGTTTTAAGGAGGGGATGGTTTAATCAAAATGATTTATTTGGTGGATCATTACATCACGTTGAAATCATAGGAAAACTAAAATTGATATTTTTTTTCAAAATTAAAATTACGTCAACACTCAATATAATAAAGCTAGAGAAAAAGAAGAGCATCAAAGTTTTTAGGAGGAGCTAAATGAATATCGAACAGTTAAGGCATCTTTTTGAAGTATTAGAAAGTGGTTCCTTTATAATTGCAGCAAAGAAATTCAATCTTAGTGAAACTGATATTAAAGAATCGATTATTAGTTTGGAAATCGAACTAGGAGTAAGATTAATTGAGTGTGATATGAATTCAAAAGTGATCCCCTCATTTGAAGGACTACAAATTATTCCAATCATAAAGGATATAGTTTGGAATATAAAGGAACTGGAAGAAGAAATTAAAGCATTTAATAATAAATCTTCCGTTAATCGCAATTTGATGTATGACGTAAGTATCTTATAGAATGAAAAAAGAAGGCTTCATTTAAGGAGCCTTCTTTTATTTTGTCTCAAATAAGACTTTTCCCGTCTTAGTAGTATCATAATCCCCTATAGAATCGACCTCAGATTGAAACTGATGTGATGATAAGATATCTTTTACGATATTTATGAGATGTTCATTTTTAGCATTTTTTAAAATAACTAGGTCATACTGTTCTGTTATTAAAGGAATAAAATCAATTCCAATCATTTTAGCAGCTTTTTCAATTCCGACTCCGACATCTCCTACGCCTGTCGCAACGGCAGAGGCTACACTTAAATGATTATTTTCTTCATGCTCATATCCTTTTATGTATTTATAAGAAATATCGTTGATTCGCAGTTGTTCGTCTAGAAGAATTCGTGCTCCTGAACCTTTTTCTCTATTAATGATTTTTACATCTTCACGGCTTAAATCACTCCATGAGGTAATATTTAAAGGGTTACCCTTTTTAACGTATAAGCCTGCTTTTCTGGAAAGAAGATTGATTAAGATATAAGGATAGCCCACTAAAATTTTTTTTAGATATGGGAGATTATATTCACCAGTATCTCCATCAAACAGATGTAAACTAACGACGTCGCATTCGCCATTATACATTGAAATCAGACTGTTTAAGCTTCCTGTAAAGGATCGTAAAGATTTATAAGTTGAATTTTTCTCAATATGTTTCCCAAGAATATCTAAAACTAAGTCTTGTCCACTAATAACAATATTATTGGATTCTTTTGGATTGCTTCTGTGAGGTTCGAAAACAGAGGCAGATAATGTAGTAGGCTGATTTGTTTTATGATTTTTTATATAATTGTCCAAGTCATTTCCTGCAATTCTCATCTGTCTTCCCACTCGGAACACAGGTAATTCTCCTTTTTTTACAAGGTCATAAATGGTTAATTTCGACACTTTTAAAAACTGAGACACTTCTTCAATCGTATAAGAAAGTTCCATCGTCATTTACATCCCTCCAATCTTTATTTTACCCTAAGGCATTTTAAAAAGTATATTCCAAATAATTTTAATGAAAATTTTAAATTTTTATTTCTTAATTAGATATAACTAAATATAATTAGATATAACTAGATTTAATTTGAAACACGAAAGGCAGATGAAAAATGAAAAAACTTTATTCTTTAATTTTTTCGATGATGTTATTAGGACTAGTTGTATCTGGTTGTTCAACTAATGACCAAGCTAAAAAATCAACTGACACGAAACAAGAAGTTTCGGAAAAGAAAGTAGAATTGACTATTTCAGCAGCAGCTAGTTTGCAAGATGCACTAAATGATATTAAAGCAAATTTTGAGAAGTCTAATCCTAATGTAAAAATTAATTTTAATTTTGGTGCATCAGGGGCACTTCAACAACAAATTTCTCAAGGAGCACCGGTAGATCTTTTCTTCTCTGCTGCAGAGGACAAGTTTAATAACCTAGTACAAGAAGGACTAATTGATAAGAGCCAAGGTAAAGATGTAGTTGGAAATGAACTGGTGCTAGTAGTACCAAAAGATTCAACTAAAGCAATTAACTCATTCGAAGATATTACGAAGGCAGATAAAGTTTCAATCGGTACTCCAGAAGCTGTTCCAGCTGGACAATACGGTAAAGAAACATTAGAAAACTTAAATATCTGGAAATCTATTGAAGGAAAAGTAGTATATGGTAAGGATGTTAGACAAGTACTTTCATATGTTGAAACAAATAATGTAGATGCAGGTATTGTTTATAAAACAGATGCATTAACTTCTTCTAAAGTAAAAATTGTAGCGACAGCAGCTGAAAATACACATGATCCGATTATTTATCCATTAGGTATAATTAAAAATAGTAAACAACCTAAAAAAGCTCAATTATTCTATGAATACCTTCAAAGTGCTGAATCGATGAATATTTTAGAGAAGTATGGGTTTAAAGGACTTTAATTAAGTAAGAGCATATTATCGTTATCTATATCGATGGTACACACATGGACGACTAGAACAGTAGTGAAATCGGACTTGTAA
Source organism: Gottfriedia sp. NPDC056225 (assembly GCF_042267765.1). Classification (NCBI taxonomy): domain Bacteria; kingdom Bacillati; phylum Bacillota; class Bacilli; order Caryophanales; family Bacillaceae; genus Gottfriedia; species Gottfriedia sp. NPDC056225. The sequence continues at coordinate 27,476 of NZ_JBHJTJ010000034.1, forward strand.
TAGTAAAAAATAAAACCTGAGCAGATTACGTTAAGTAGGCTGTTCAGGTTTTTATTTATATATGTTGCAAATACATTTAGTGAAGGAAGCCGGGAGATATTTGTGAAAGGAGCAATAAGCCCGTCGGTGAGACCATCAAACAAGAGTGCAATACTAAATGCGAACTAATCATTTCAGCCAAACCATCAGTGTGTAAATTCTTTTATTGATATATTAAATAGTTTACGATCTCTTTTCCCTTTTTGCCCAATTAGCCAATACCAGTTTTGACCAATATAAAAAGAATTCGCTACTAATTGCTCAATATACTTTGAAATAATATCTTTTATTTTTTCTTTTTCAATTTTATTTTTAAATGATAGAGCAACAACGAAATATGGCTTTTCATTGTCAAACTCAAGTAATTGAAGATAGTATTTACCGCCTTTTCTTTCATTAAATTCTTCCAATACATGATCTATGCTTTTTCGTACGTCAATATTATATTTAGTTGCATCATCCCAATTTGTTATTAGAGCGTCATTTAATGAAACGGTTAAGATGTAATACATAGCATACTCTTTAGGATTAAATTTTAGTTTATCAAATTTATATTGATATATTGGTGGAACAACAAATTTTTCATAGTCAGCAAAAAAATCTTCAGTCATATCATATACCTACTTTTTAAAAATTTTGAAGTTTGAATTGTCATCTAAATGTTTTATATATCGAACTTTTTATTTATAGTTTTTCCTAATCCTTCCAAAAATAGACAAAAGGATAGTGAAGAAAAAATTAGAAAAATAAAAAAAGCAGAGTTAATAAGATAACTCTGCTTAGAATCGATTAAGTTTTCGTTTTAGCCTACAGTATTTCAATAGAGAATACTAGTGAGTTAAAATCACCATTTCCGTAAGCATCATTACAATTATAGATTAATACATCTTTCTCCTTTTTAATCCGCATACCAGACTTAAAGTCGTGGAAACCAACCATTCGTTCTTCTTCCCACACATTAAAAACATTTAAAAAGCCACTAGTGCATTTTAAGATCAGCTCTGATTGTAGCTCATTCTGCCATATAATTACAGTTCTTTGTTTTGGAGCATTATTTTTCGATATACCATTTTCAGAGATAAAGCAGACTCCTTGATTTCTAGAAGAATTTGAATTCAAAAATTTAACTTTAAGCTCTTTTTTTTGATTTATTTGATAAACTTCCGTATGAATTATATCATTAGAATTTATATTTTTGAGTGCACTAAATACTTTTTCTTTTACTAGTAACATGTTCACTGATCTCTCCTGTTAAGTTTTTTTGATCCCTGTAATCTAATGTTAATTTCAACAAGTAACTCATAACTAAGCAAGGGACACAGACTATTGCCATACCTAAAAAAGCGAAAGGTGGAGATATAGTGTAGAGGTAACCACTTAATAAAGTTAATAGACCACTACCTAAACTTAAACCTAGCGCTGCATAAATTCCATGAGCAAATGGGAAGAACTTATTTTCAATGTTTTCATCTAAGTATTTAACAAATGCAAACTGAGTAAGTCCAAAAGTAAGAGAGTGTAATAGTTGAGACAATACAAAAACTGAAATACTATTAAACGAAAAGATTAAAAGCCATCTTATTATGGAAGCACTTACACTAAACGTTAATAGAATTGGAACGGATCGTCTTTTAAAAAGAGAATCACATATATAAAAGAAAGCAATTTCTGAGATTACTGCAATGATAAGTATGAATCCAGTAAAACTAGATTTTACGCCTATATTTTTCAAAAAAAGAACAGCATAACTGTAATACGCTGCATGAGCAGCTTGAAGGGTGATACAGATTGCTAAAACCAATAAAAATGCTTTTGATTTAAATAACTTAAAAAAGGGTACTTTCTTTGATGCTATTTTTGTTTTTAAAGGTAAGGGGGCGTTCATAGATGTAATGAAAGCAAGGAGAACGCATCCAATAATTAATAGATAAATAACGATATTTTCACTCTTCCAAGTTATTAATATTCCAGTCAACGATAGTGAGATAATGTAGCCAATCGAACCATAAGATCTACTTATCCCGTACTGAATTTTGCTTTCTCTAATCAGTATAGAGGCCATAGCTTCATACATTGCTAGAGGCATTGGATAAACTAGGCTGAGTAAAACAGTAATAGAAGCTACAACAATTAAACTATTAAACGGTATTAAAATGATTAACAATGTGACAGATGTTAAAGAAACAACTTGATTTAATCTCGCTAGATTTACGTATCTGCTTACAAACGGAAAAATATAAAAAGTTGTTACTGACCTTGCTATTAAACCTAAAGCAATGATTAGTCCAGCCTTATCTGGTGAAAAACCTTTACTTGCCGTAAGCCAGGTAGACCAATAAGGTACGAATATTCCAAAGGTGAAGAAAAACCCAAAAAACTGTAAAGACATCCATCTTTGACTTTTCATTTGATGCCTCCAGTTATGAAAAGTTTATTTTGATTTTGTTTCCTAATAAAATCATGCATTTTTTGAAAACAGAAATCAGCAGCATCTTGATCATAATAAGGTGTTGATTGATTTGTAAAACCGTGACCACCTTCTACTTTTATGATTTCGGTTAGAACTTTTGTTTTTAGTTTTTTTATGACAGTTTCCGGATCAAATGATTTTTCTTTCATTGGGAAAAATAATAAAGTCTCACATTTTGGACTCAACTCTAAGTAGTCTCTAATTCTTGAACCATAAAATCCAATAACTCCATCAAATAATTCTTCATTTTTACTACATAACCATGCTATCGTTGCACCTACACTAAAACCTAAAATATATAAATTAGAACAACGCGTTCGAAGTTCTTTTGCAAGAGTTACTACTTGATCTGCAGCGTTCTCGAACCCAATTTCATTAACAAAATATTGATAAGCCTTGTATTCTTCTTTATAGCAAAAGCTCTCTATTTTACCTAGTAAATTTGGACATAAAACAGTAAAACCTAACTTTTTTAAATTGTCACCAATACCCCTAATATGGTTGTTTATTCCGTAAATTTCATGAATAATAATAATGGTAGTATTATGAACGTCACTATTACTCAAAGTTTAACCACCTCTAACACCGATTTACATGACAAGAGAAAAAATAGGAATAGAATTTTCGTTCTATTCCTATCGAATCTCATTTGATATACCCAATTAGATTTTTACTGGCATTTGTGTCATTCCAGTGAAAGTAGGGTTTGAAGTCCACTCCGGTTTTTCTAAATCATATAATGGCTCGATATTTGGAAAACGAGTTAGTACTTCTTTTAGAATTTCCATAATTTCGGCACGGGCAAAAGCAGCAGCAATACAAGTATGATAGCCACCACCGAAAGCAACATGGCGGAACCCTGTTCTACTAATATCCATTTTTTCTGGATTATCAAATACTCGTTCATCTCGGCCTGCAGATGCTAAGAAGAAATAAACAGAATCATCTTTCTTGATTTGCTGTCCATGTATTTCTATATCATTTGAAGCATGTCTAACAATATATTGGATTGGTCCTTCAAGCCTCATTGTTTCATCTAATACTTTTGGAAGAAGTGACATATCATTTTTCAACATTTCTAGCACCTTTTGATTTTTAAACAGAAGGTGTAAAGTATTACTTAACACAAACTGAGGAATTTTGTGTCCACCAAAAATCAAGTGCATAGTTTGAGCGATTAATTGAGCATCAGTAAGTTCACCATCGACACCTGGAGTATCCGAAATTAATCTACTTAATAGATCATTTTTCTTCTCTTTACGTCTTTCGGCAATCGCACCAGAAAGGTATGCATAAATTTCTCTTACACTTCCTCTAACTTGTTCACTAATTTCTTTACTAGGAACGTGAGACACAACAAAATCCTGCATAAATAATGCAATATCATCAGACCACTTAATGAATCGAGCAACTTCTTTAACTGGAATCCCTAACATTTTACATAGAACCATCGCAGGAATCGGGTGGGCGATTTCTTTTACAAAGTCAAAAGATTCTGAGTTATTTTCAAGCACTTTATCAATGACATTAGAAACAATTTTCTTAATTTCAGGAGTAATAAGCTCTATTTCATTCACTAAAAAAGCTCTATTCATATAACCTTTTAGTTGAGAATGAACAGGGCGGTCATTGTATACCATCCAAGTTTTAATAATATCGAGTATATCCTTAAAGTGTTGATCTTCTCCTTCTGCAAGATTACTCATTTTTTGAGGAATGACATTACTTGAAATAAATTTATCTCCTAGTAAATACTTAGAAACATCCTCATATCTAGTAATAAACCATGATTTCATTTCTTCATGCCAAAACACTGGCGCATTATTTCTTAAGTTTTCATAAACTTCATTTCTTCTTTCATGGTACTCTTTGCTATATATACTGAACTGGTCAACAGATTGCTTTACAATTGAACTCATTTTAATTTCCTCCTGCTATACTACAATTCTTTTTTTACTAAATTTTTTTACAAAATCCACAATCTCCATATCACTTAAATGACACATCACATCGCAAACATATCTTGAACGCTCAACATGATTAGAGAGATTGATTAATTTTTGCAAGATTTCTTTTTCGACATTCAGTAAAGAATCCTCACTGTTTAAGTTAAAAAGATAATCGTAGGTGAGTTGGATATTATGAGTAATCTTTTTATCTATGTCTCTATTAATTTTCCTCTCTAAGAAACATTTCTTTGGAATTTGATTTAATAAAAACAGTTTTATTGCATTTTCGATTGAAAGATTTAATTTACTATACATAGGTTTTTCATGGTTTATAGTAATCACTAGTGTATGTATAAAATCGTAAATAATAGAGTGTAGTGGTTCTGAACTCAATTTACGGTAATTTCGCAAAAACTTCGAAAGAATAGTATCTTTTATATCTTCCAAAATCTTCGGTATTAAATAAAGCAATTCTGATCTACTAACTTCGGTAAAAACAAGCATAGCGTCTTCAAGCATTGCATTTTTAGTAAAAAAATTGGCAAGTAATTGAGTAAATCGATTTTCACCAAAATAGATTAGTAGATCTTTAATATCTGATAGGGCATAAGATAATGTATCTGCTAGGTCTACGATGTATTGCTCAATTACATTATCTTGATATGTCAAAAATAGAGGCTCTAAATGATTCGACATGTATTCATAATAGCCTTTGATTAAACCGTTATATTCTTGTCTAACTAAAGGAATTTTGGTTTTGTACTTCATTAAAGCTGCAATGGTCCTATATGTATAATCATCCGAACTATTTACTAAAATTTTAAGGCTCTGTGCATTTGATTCAAATCCACCCATTTTTTTCATCATTTTATCTAGTGCTCGTTCACCGGTATGCCCGAATGGAGGATGGCCAATATCATGAGCAAGACTAACTGCTTTTACTAAATCTTTATTTATGAGTGCAATGTTATTCTCATGAAAAACATAGTTAACGCGTTCCACAATTAAGTTTGAAACGTGGCCAACGTCTATAGTATGAGATAAACGATTATTGCATTGATCTGAGTTGGGAATTAACTGAGTTTTATTTTCTAATTTTTTTAAATGGGGGGATTCTAAAATTGCATTAAAATCATGTAAGAACGCAATATCACTTTCTTGCGCTTGCTTGGAAGATAGTCTTAGATGGTCAAAAGTATGATACATGGCCTTATACATATCAATAAACCCCTTCGATAAACTTTAAGTTTTACAAAAAAACCAAGATAGAGAAGGAACATTTTCTCTACTAGAGAGATAAGTCCTACTTTATCTTGGCGCGCAAATAAAAAGTTGAAGTTTTTAAAGGTAGTAATACAACTTTATTCAAAGAATCTAAGAATAAACTACTTTTTAGTAGTTTTACTATTCAAAGGCACTCGAATAAAGTGATCCTTTATAAAACTCAGCTTTTAAGTACGAATAAAGTAAAAATTACCCCGTAGTCTAATTCTTTTCGGGAACTAGGTAGAGACTCTCAGACCATATTTCTGAGTATATACGAGTAAAAATTTGGTAAAAAATGGGTGAATTGGTAATAATAACCTGCAGGGATATTACTTTTTTATATTACAATTAATTAATTTAAATATCAACAGTATCTCTATGAGAATAAAGTATGAAGTTTATTGTGTTAATATCAAGCTAATGAACGGGTGTTAAAGCACATAAAAACCAAAGCAAAGGGAAAGATTCTTCCATAAGCTTTGGTTTTTTATGTTTGTTTAAAATGTGTAGTAAGATGAATAGTGATTAATATTCATCTTATAATTTTGAACTAAATTGCTTCTGCTTGTTTAACAATTTTAACTACTAAGCTATTGATAAACTTGTATTTTTTAATGTGTAATTACTAAGCTTATTTGTTTATTTTTACTTGTTTAAATGATTAAAGTGAAATATTTATTTTATTAAGATAATTATTTTTGAGCGAAAAACACACTTGAGTAAGTTTATTCAACCAAAAATTCTTGCTTTTTAATATACTTACTAAGGCCAATGCAACCACCAAGCAATGGTAAATAGATTATGGTATTATGAATATTTTTAAAGAAATATAAATATGCCAATACAATTGTACTTACGATCCCTCATTTTTATCGAGTAGGGCTCTTTGTTAGGAAAATAACATGCGATATTTCGTGTGTAAAGAGATTAAAAAGTTAGTAAACCATGCTAAAGCAAACAATTTGTTTTACTAAAATAATGGATTGATCTGACTGATGATTTAATGGAAAAGAATATAGCTGAAATCAAGAAGGAGCTTTAATAGAGAATTGTTCCCAATGGTATTTATGAAGTTGAACAAATTCCAATACTTTAAGTGGAGATAATTTAGAAGTTTCAATACATAAAATATAATTAGGAATTTCTTTACGAGAATGTAGAGAATCAAGATTCAACTGCGAATCCACAGTCATAAAATTCTTTATTGAGCTGGTAAAAATTTTATATGAGCAAGCATATTAAAATTCATTTGATTATCATTTTTCAAGATTCCCTAAAACTTTTAATTTCAACCAAAAAAATCCCTTTAAGTAGATGCTAAAGTAATACAACCTCTACTTAAAGGGGAATATATAGAAAGGGGATTATAACAATTTAAAATAGATATTAACACTCGTTGCTAATAAGTTTTCCTTGTTCAGTGAGTTTTACTAGCGATGTATACCCGATTCCTTTTTTAATAACTGTCGCCATTCCTTCATTTACAAGTAAATTTAAAATTTTAAGCTCGTCTTTGTTTAATTTTGTATAACGATAATAACCATTGCCAATTTTGTGCATTAATCTTCCTTCGCTTGTCATTCCTAAAATAGTAGTCATGCTGATTCCTTCTTTCGAAAGTTGATTAGATTGATTTTTACATAACTATAGTATAATGTTGGTTAAGATTTGTCTGTGGATAAAATGTGAAAACTTTAACAAACTTTTAATTGTAAATTTAGCGCTTAATAGTAAACAGAATAGACTTGTCAGAAATTGGAAGGATAAACGTATTTTCATCCCGCCATACTATTTTTGTGTTAAAAAAATGGAGGTGTGGGTATGTCATTTCAAAATCGTGGTATCGGACATCCTGAACATCATGATGATCCAAATAAATTACATATTGTTGCTGTGAGAAAAAATGGCGATGGTGATATTACAGATGTAAAATTTCAAAACGGTGAAATTGTTGGAATTGAGCAAGCAATTGCAATGGCAGAACTTGAGCAAATTGAAGATGTTAACACAGGATTAACGCGTGGTGAGAATCCACATAAAACACTTCGCTCATATCCCGATGGAGATCCAACGAATAATTTAAGTAATCTCCCTACTTTTTAATTTTTTATATCTTTTATATGACGATGAATGGTGCACGAGTTTTCGTGTGCCTTTTCATTTTACATTAAGAAAGTATAAATTAGCAGCGAAGAAGAAAAAACGACGCAGTTTCCAATTTTAGGAATTAAGTATAAGTGCAACTGCCCCTCTGTCTTCGCCAAAAAGCTCGCCAATCGGTGGGTTTTCTTTATTTGAGTAATTTAAAGGAAAATGGAAATTTTAATTAAAGAAGACAAAAAATACCAATAAGGTTGGGAACCAATTTGAAAAAAGTATATTTATTTCTTTCGCTAGTGTTTTGTTTATTAATTGGAAATTATTTAGTTGCTTCAAAAAATACTGTTAAAAGTGAAAGTAAATCATCCCTGATCTATCAAAATGATAAACCAAATAAAGTAACAGAAGACCTTCGAGCAATATATAAACAAAAAGCAAAAGAAGGTAGAACTGCAACGTTAGATCAAAAACGAATTGAAATTGAAAAACAATTAGTGCCGACTCCTTCGAATATTAAAATAAAAGGAGAAACAATTGAAGGAACAAAAGTGGAATGGTTAATACCGGACAAATCTCCCGAAGATAAAATTATTTTTTATGTACATGGTGGAGGGTGGTCTAGAGGTGGGTTAAGATATTCAAGAAATCTAGGAACAATCTTAGCAAGGGAGGCAGGCTATAGAGTATTAACAATTCAGTATAGACTTTCACCAGAAAATCCATTTCCTACAGGTTTAACAGATGTTGAAAAGGTCTATAGTTCTCTAGTCAAAAATTTGAGTCCGAAGTCAAAAGTTGTAATTGTCGGGGATAGCGCGGGTGGTAATCTGACATTTGCATTATTAAATCAATTAAAAACGTTAAATGGAAAATATCCGTCTGCTGTAGTCGGAATCTCTCCGGCGACTGACTTAACGAAAGAAAGTCAATTATACACTTCTGATTTTGATAGTATTCACGCAAATTATCACGGAAATGACATTAATATTATTGATACATATGTAGGAAATAATGATAGGAAAAATCCTTTAATCTCACCTTTATATGGTGATTTAAAAGGCCTACCGCCAATGCTTATACACGCTGGTGCAAGGGAAGAGCTATTGGACGATATTTTAGCATATGCTGCTGAAGCGAATTTTCAAGGTGTAGCGGTGACATGTAAAGTCTGGAGAGGAATGTTCCATAATTTTCAGTTAATGGATAAGGCTTCACCTATTAGTAAGCAGGCGAACACTGAGATTGCGCAGTATATTAAGGAGCATCTTGGAAATTAAATAGTGGTTTTAGAAGGAGGGTGTCCCAAATTTTGGTGGCTCCTTTTTTTTATAGCACAAAAAAATTAGAGTACTGTCAATATATCAACGCACAAGAGCTAAATATCAACGAGGTTTGGTGATATATCAACGAGAATCATCAATATATCAACGAAGTTCACAACCTTATCAATATAGTTCATCTTGTGTTCGTATTTTTAAATATCGTATCGGTAAATAAGCGTCGGCTTCAATAAATTAGCAATTTTACAGAAGTTATAAGAATGTCTTATTTTAATATCAATATTTCTAATTTTATTAGAAAATTCTGATTATGTATACTAATAATAGCAATTGGGGAAGGAGCTCGAATAAGGACGAAATTTAATGAATTATCCGTATCTAGATTACATTTTGTAATGGGACCTGATCGAATTCTATCAAAATATTATATTTTGTTTTCAGGATAACTGGATAAATGGGGAAGAAGTATTTATAGAAAAATTGTAAAAAAATGTGGAAAAAATGTTGTCTTAATACAAAGAGAGGGCAATAGATCCATAAAAATGAGATTCACTTAAATTTTGAAATTAAAGTAGCAGACAATTTCACAACAATATTAACAAAAAAGAAAAAATAGTAAAACAACAAAACTAAAAAATACCGGATGAGGGGAACAACGGAGAATGAAGAAAAAGCAAACAAGCAAACTGCTAGTAGGCGCACTAACTGCTAGTTTCGTATTTTCACAAACTAATATGCTCAATGTATTTGCACAAGGCCCAACTAAATTAGATGGTGCTGTAGAAAATCTTAAATCTAATGTAGAAAGCAAATTGAATCTAACTGCGGAACAACGTCAAGCTCTTAAAAACATAGACAAGTTCAATGCACGAGGACTTCATTTAGCAGATAACGTAGATTTAGATAGTTCAAAAACTGTATCAGTGATCGTTGAGTTCAAGAACAAACCAAAGAAAATCGCTATGCTTGAAGCGGCTGTAAATGGACAAACCCTGTCTTCTTCGGAAGCACAAAGCGATGTAGACAACGACCATGAAACATTTAAAACTGATTTAGAAAATGCATTTACTTCAAAATCAGACGGAACATACAAAGTAACTCGAGAATTCAAAACCGCATTCAACGGATTAACACTTAAAGTTCCTGCAAACAAACTTCAAACGTTAGTTCAATCAGGAGCTGTTAAAGCAATCTACAGCAACCAAACTGTACAATTGGATGAGCCTAAGTCTCCTAATTCAGAATCACTTAATACTGAAGGAAGCACACATGGAATGGCAGCTGAACGTTCTTACCTTAAAATAAACCAACTTCACAAAGAAGGTTTTACTGGTAAAGGCGTTAAAATCGGTATCCTTGATACAGGGATTGACTATAATCACCCTGACTTAAAAGATGCTTACAAAGGCGGTTATGACTTTGTTGATAATGACAATGACCCAATGGAAACGACGTATGCTGATTGGGTAAAAGCTGGCAAACCAGTTATCAATGGTGGAGCTGAACCTTACTATACTGAACACGGAACTCACGTAGCAGGGATAATTGCTGGTCAAGGAAAAGCAAATAGCGATCTTTCAACTGAAGGTGTTGCACCTGATGCTGATATTTATTCTTATCGAGTACTTGGGCCAGGTGGTGGCGGTACATTCGATGCAATTATCGCTGGTATTGATCGAGCTGTTCAAGATGGAATGGATGTGATCAATTTATCTTTAGGCGCAGCTTACAATGATCCATTACAACCTCAAAGTATGGCACTTAACTATGCTGTATTAAGTGGCGTAACATCGATTGTTGCTGCTGGTAACTCTGGAGACGCAATGTACACTTTAGGAAATCCTGGTAATGCTGCTTTAGCTTTAACGGTAGGTGCAAGTGATGTACCAACAGCGATTCCAACAATGAAAGGTCACGACGACACTGTGAACTTCGACATGCAATTATTAGCACGAGGATTCAGTGATGATATTTCAAAATTAGCAAATAAGACATATCAAATTGTACGAATTCCTGGATTTGGTGCATCTTACAACTATACTAACTTAGATGTTACTGGCAAAGTAGTTCTAGTTGCTCGTGGTTCAACTACAATCAACGATAAAATCCTACAAGCTAAATTAAAAGGTGCAGCGGCAATCCTGATCCACAACAATGACACAACTGGTTATATGCCATTTTATCTAGCAGAAGGTGCGGACTTTATTCCTTCTTTTAACTTAACAAATGCTGATGGTCTTGCATTACAATCTAAAATCTTAAGCGGTAAAACAGAATTTACTTTTAGCGACTTAGCTCAAATCACAACAAAAGGTGACGAGTTAGCATCGTTCAGTTCACGTGGACCATCTCGAGTAACTTACGATATCAAACCAGAAGTTACAGCTCCAGGTGTAAGCGTATTATCAACTGTTCCTGGATTTGTGCATAGCCCAGATAATCCAATTGATTACACATATGCATATGACCATATGTCAGGAACATCAATGGCAACTCCATTTGTAGCAGGTGTTGCAGCATTGTTAAAAGGTGCTAATCACAACTTACAACCAGAAGATATCAAAGCACTTTTAATGAATACAGCTGATCCACTAAGTAAAACTTACTCTGTATTCGAGGAAGGCGCAGGACGTGTAGATCCTTTCCAAGCTTTACATTCTTCAGTTGAAATTAAAGTTCAAGAGAAAACGCCTATCCTTATTAATGGACAAATGAAGGATTTCAAAGAAACAACAAGTGCATTAAGCTTTGGTAATGTTGCTTATACAGGTAAAGATTTAGTTAATCCTCGCACTGTAACAATCGAGAATAACAGTCTGACACCAAAAACATTTGATGTGAATGTATCGTACCAAACGGATGCAAGAGGTTCAAAAGATGCAGCGAAGAATGGCGTATCAGTTTCCTTTGACAGTTCATTCAAAGTGCCTGCATACGGGAAAGTAACAAAGAAGGCAATCTTAACGATTCCGAAGATTGCAGAAAAAGGAATTTACGAAGGGTATGTAACGTACACAAATCACAGCAATCCAGCTGAAACATATCGTGTTCCATTCGGAGTTCATTATGTTGAAGAAGGGATTAAAGATGTTACACTTTCTCGTCACTCAATCACAAATGATCGTAATGCATTGTCAAGTATGATTATGAACCCGTCTTTAGGTGCAGCAATGACATTAAATTCTCATATGAGATATGTTTATTCAATCCTTAGTGATGCAAAAACTGGTGAAGATTTAGGTATGGCGAATTCATTCGATGGAATGTATTACGAAGAAGGTAAAACATATAACTTTGTTCCATTCTCAGGATACATTTATCCGTTTACAGATAGCACTCACCAGTTTGTTAAGAAAGTGGCAACTTTACCAAGAGAAGGTCATTACAAACTGAAAATCGTTGGTGTAAATGATGCTGGTCAAGAATTTGTTAATTCACAAGATTTATTCATTGATAACACAGCTCCTGATCAATTCAATGTGAAAGTACCAGGTGAAAAAGAAGGTAGTCCATTCGTTGAATTCAAAAAAGGTGATACATCAATTCCAGTTACAGCTTCTATCCATGACCAAATGGTTGATCAAATGAAAGCAGCTGGGGTTGATATTAATCAAGGAACAAATGGAATACCTTATTCTTGGAACAGCAATAAAATCACTGGAACTCTAAAATTAGATGAAAATGGAAATGGTGCAGACCAAATTGCATTAACTTCACCAATCACTCAAATGATCTTTGTCGGTGGAGACCAAGCATCAAATGCGAACGCACAAAAAACGTACTACTTTGTTCAAGATGATTACTCATATGTATATGGGCAACCACAAGGTCAAACACGTTATAATCAAATGATTACGCATTATGGAGATACAAGGACAGTTACACTTACTGCTAATAACGTAAGCAAAGTAAAAGAAGCTAAATATAATTTAACTGCAGACTCGGTTGATACAAACATCGTGGATATTAAATTAACTCCTGAAGCTAAAGCTTTAGGTGGTGTATTAAAAACTACAACAACTGCTGGATATCAAACGGCTGTTAACACTAGTGTTACTGTTACATTCGATGGAACAAAAGAAGTATCAGGAGATATTCCAATGGTTGATGTAACATTTAAAATTCAAGATCCAAAAGTCGTTAAATCAAATTCAAGCTTAAAATTTGATGGTTCACCGCAATTTACAAATGTTGATGGTGTTGTAACAAGACCTTTTGGTGTGTTGGCAACAATCGTTATCTTACCGAAGTTCTCTTCTATAGGTGGATATGTATATGCTCAAGGATTATTAACAGCGGATGGAAAATTCAATGGTAGCACTACTAGAGATTACACAGCAATGGGAATTAAGACATATGTTCAAGATAAAGACGGCAAAACTTACGCTGGAACAATGGCTAAGAATGGTCAATACCTTGTAAGTGGACTACCTCTTACTCATGACGATCTGTCTATTGTGTTTGATGTTCCTGGTCACTTTAATACGTATACTAATTTCCATGGCGCGTATGAAAACCTAGGTAATGAAGATTACGGAGTAGCTGCGTATATTGGTTCTGACGTTAATACAGCCATTGGTGGCGATGTAAATAAAGACAACGTAATCGACATCATGGATGCACTTGAAATTCAAACGTATTGGGGCACAAACAAGCGTAGTACAGACATTAATAATGACGGCACAACAGATGTAAATGACTTGGCATATGTTTACTACAATTATGGAATGGGTAACCCAACAAATCCAAATGCAAATCCAAAAGCTAAGAAAACTTATAAAGGTCAAACGTTGGACAGCATCATTGTAGAATTAGGTTTAAATTAATTTAACTGGTAATCTAAACAGCTTCATAGTTGTTTAGGTTACTCCGTTTTTTTTCTAATTGAGCGAAAAATTAATGAGTTTCGGTGAAATTAGATCAGCACAATCTAGAGAAATTTAGAAACTTTTAGACGAAGTAGAACAAACGTAAATTGCAGAAATTAACTTTAAAGTTGCAACTTTAGTATCAGTTAAGAGGATTACTTTAATAGTAAGCACTGAAAATCAATTTTTCGGATATGGTCTCAACTGTAAGCCTGTTCTCAATACTTGAGAGCAGGCTTTTCAATATTTTAAAAAATATAATCTGTAGTATACTAATAACGTTTGTAGAAGGAGAAGAATATGAATATCGAAAAATTAGAGTATCTTGTAGAAGTTGCTAAAACAGGTTCCTTCTCGATTGCTTCACAAAATCTTTATGTGAGTCAGTCCGCTATTAGTCAATCGATTGTCAGTATCGAAAAGAAATTAGGGGTAAAATTGTTCGAGAGATCTCGCGGTAATAGCGCAATTCTTACGAGCGAAGGAGAAGAAATAGTTGCGATTGTAAAAGAACTATTTATAAAATATCAAGAACTAATCGAAAAAGCACAAATCATTAATAATAATGTGAATGGTAAGCTGAAAATATCTACCACACCTGGCTTTTTTGCAGTACTTTTAAAACCAATTTCAGCTATTAGAGATGACTATCCTAAAATCAATATCGAGATTTTTCAAAAGCCAGGACAAGATATTATTGATGATATTTTGAAAGAGCGAAGTGATATCGGTGTTTTACCATTTATTAAGCATTTAGTAGAAAATAATGATCGGATTGTTTATCACAATCTATTTGAAGCAAAAATGAAATTAATGGTAAATAAAAATTCTCCACTAGCAGAAGAGGCATTTGTTACACCACAACAAATTTTAAACGAAACACTGATTACTTACGATGGGGAATTCATTCATTGGTTTAAAAAACTTTTCTATAGACAGTTTGGTGCAATGTATGAGTTATTTACAACTACAAATACTGATACATTAAAAAAAGCAATCGAAGAAAACTTAGGTGTTTCATTTGTACCAGCCTTCAATGGAGTTAACTACAATTTGAGTGATGATGTAATATTACTTGATATTAAAGATTACGATGCTGTAAATCTTCAATATGTGTGGATCATGTCGAGTAAAAAACATTGTTCAAGGATGATTAAAGATTATATATCGAAATTAAAGGAAGAATTAAATTCATGATATTGAACAATGGACCGTCGAATAAGTCTTGCTAACTGACTTATTAAACGGTTCTTTTTAGTTTTAGTCAAAAAGTAGAGGGGCTTTTATCATTGGTAACTGATTTAGTCGATACTTTTTATAAAAATGAATGGATTTTGTTCCATAAATTATTCGAAATAGAAAATAATAGAGCAAATTAGCTAGTTTTTCATTTGAACGAACCTAAATTTGTGTAATTTTAGGTCAGAATCCCATAACAAGTAAGGGGTTTTGTTATTTTAATTGCGACACCTGGAATTTAAATGTGATGCAAAAAAAGAAGGCTCAATCAATAAGCCTTCCTTTTTTATTTCATTTTTGAATTTAAGAAATTGGAAATTTGATCAATATCTCTTTCCGTAAGAATAGGATCAATGGTTATGATAGGATGGACAATTTCCCCCTCAAGCAAAAAATCAGAAATAATAAATTCAATGTTTAATTCATTAATTTTCTCTGATTCAAATTCACCTTGGTTTGTTGGAATAAAATCAATTTGATGACTAAAAGCTTTATTTAATTTCGTTTCTATATAACGATGCACGCCTGGACCATTACTTGTTAATAACAAAACTTTCTTCTTTGAGAGTGAAGAGTTTATAATAGAAGATTGTACATTTAAGGTTAGTTTGGCAATTTTATCTTTTGTCATATCAGGGTATGAATAGGTTTTGGTCCAGATTTGTAAAGCATCCTTCACTTGATTGAATAAAACTGGATAATGTTTTATTACATAACGATCTAGAGAATAGGATGGTTCCTTTTTATCAATTAAATGGATTATTGTATATCTTTTATATTGAGCTTGAAGCGTATAAAGAAATTCTTCGTCTCCATGTAAAGGAATCCCTATTTTTTCTTCTAGTAATTCAACAAAGTGATAAAGTTTTTTATAATTTGTGTCTTTAGAACTTCTGTATAAGGAAAGAAATTCATTTTTGTCTATTTCATCAAATGCATAATAAGGTAGTGTGGAAATTAATAAAGTGAAGGCACCTCGTTCATTCACTGAAATATGTTTTCGATATAAATGCCCTAGCTTCTCACAAATTTCATTAGAGATTTGGTAAAAATCAGAGGTTAAAATTTGAGTAATATTTTGTTCAGTTAAATCTAATTTGACCTCTTTATCAATTCTATATAGCATTGTTCCTAGTAAATAAACGAAACTTCTAGTTGTTGAAGGATATAAAAATAATTTGTGCTTTTTTGTAGTCGTAGTAACAATTTCTTCTATATCTTTATATGAAAAGTCTTCAAGGGGCCAATTTTGATTCGAATGAGCAAATAAAGCATTTAGGATATCTCTACATAAAATTCGAATTTCTAATTCTCTTCCAACGATTTCAAGCGGTCCACGTTTTAATTTCAAATGATAAGATTCCAATAATTCCTCAACTCGATCAAGTATTGAATAGACTGCTGGTTGCTGTGTAAATAGTGCATTTGCAAGCTCGGCGATACTTTTAATTTGTTTAAACTGTATGAGCATAATAGCTTGAAATTTCAATGAGTTTTTTACAAAAAGTGAACGGATTTGATTAATTGATGAAGAAATTGGCTTATTTAAATAAATTCCTTTCCCCTTGATTGTTTCAATCTGCCATCCTTTCGGTAAGTACGAGTTAATTGTCTGTAAATCATTTCGGATTGTCTTTTCGGTACATAATAACTCACTTGCCAGTTCCTCTGTTTTAAACCACTTATCTTGCTTAATTAAAATATCAATTATTTGTAATTTACGCTTAGTTGATTTATCCATTTCAATTCCTCATAAACTTTGAGCTTTTATTTTTATTATTGCTTTTAATACTCTGTCTTAATTCAATGAAGAACAGCTTTTCATGAGATAACTGTGAATTTTTTATGAAAGCAAGTTATTATTTTTACCGAAATCAAAGGTAAAAAACATCATGGGAATCACTTTGCTATAACGATATAATGACATCATTGAACAACAAAAATAAATTTTAAGGGGTAAAGTGATAATGAAATTTACTAAAATCGCACTTGTTAGTGTAATTGGAATGACATCATTAGTTGGAGCAGCTCACTCAACTTTTGCGGAAGTATCATCTGTAGGGAGTTCAAAAGCAGCTATAACTTTTGTTGCAGGTTCAGGTTCAGTTACACCAGTAAATCCTACGAATCCAACTGAACCTTTAGTGCCATCAGGTCCAACTGACCCAACAGATCCACCTACAGGAAATGCAGGTTCATTAACATTAGATTATGTTTCATCAGTTGAATTCGGTTCAAATGAAATTTCAAATAGAACAGAAGAATATTCATCTAAATCTAAAAAGCCATTTATTCAAGTAACAGATCGTCGCGGTACAGGAGATGGATGGTCGGTAATTGCTAAGGCAAGTAAATTTACTAATGGAACCACAGATTCATTACCAGGAGCAGTTATAACATTTAAAAACGGTTCTACAGTTTCTATAAGCAACGGTACCTCGCCTGTAGTAAATAATACAATCACCATAAATACAGATGGAATCACAACAGCATCAGTTGTTTCAGCAAAATCTGGTACAGGTTTAGGGACATGGGTAACCAGGTGGCTTGGTCCAAGCCCAGAAGAAAATGATGGAAGCTTAAACGATAATGTCATTTTAACAATTCCGGCCGGCTCAGCAACAGTCGGTAGTCATGAGGCAACAATTACTTGGACACTAACGGATGCACCTGGTTTATAATAGATAAGTTTTCAAACAACAAGATGTAGAGACTTTTTATTAAGTGAACGGATTATGTATAAGTAAATTTTACTAAAAAAGTATAGGTGAACGTCAAATAATAGAAAGTCTCTAATTTTAAGGAGGAATATTAAAAATGGATATTAAACGTCAAAAATTACTGTTAATTTTTTCAGCAATTTTACTATCTCTTGCGTTTATCCCTTTATCTGTAAAGGCTGAAAATGATATCGATTTTTCAGTAAGAGCGAGTATTCCAACTAATCAAATTGATCATTTGAAATCCTACTTTGATTTAAAAATGACTCCAGGACAACATCAGGATCTTAAAATCGAAGTGTTTAATAATAGTAAAAAGGAAAAAACAATCGAAGCGAATATTACTTTTGCTACAACAAATGATAATGGTCTTATTGATTATTCTGAAACAGATCGCAATAAAGCAGATAAAACCTTAATTTATCCATTAACCGAACTTGTAAAAGAGACTCATAAAGAAGTTGTGATTCCATCTGGAAAATCTAAGGTAGTTTCATTTTCAATTACAATGCCTAATGATGAATATAATGGAGTTATTGTAGGGGCTGTACACTTTAAGAAAAAAGCAGAAGAAGCAAAAACAGTCTCCGCAGATAAAAGCATTCAAATAAAGAATGAATATGCATATGTAGTTGGAATTAAATTGACTGAAAATACAAAGGAAGTTAATCCGGATTTACACTTGCTAGAAATTAAACCTAAATTAGTGAATTATCATACTTCAATTGCTGCGACTATTCAAAATAGTGAAGCCTCAATTGTGAAGGATATGAGTATTGATGCAAAAATTTATAAAGAAGGATCTAACAAAATCGTATATAGCTCAAAAAAAGCTGAGATGAGTATGGCACCCAATTCAAATTTCGATTATGCAATTGATTTAAATAATAACCCAATTGAACCTGGAACTTATCGATTAAAGATGAAAGCGATTATTGGAACTCAAGTTTGGGAATGGGATGAATTATTTACAATTGGCAAAGAAGCAAAGGAACTGAACAATAAGGCTGTTGAAATCGAGCAAAACAATTATTGGATTTATATTGGAGGTGGAGCACTACTTTTAATTGGTTTGATTATTTTATTTATTTTCAAAAAAAGAAAAAAGGAAAAAGTACAATCGGAAAATCCAGAATGAGTTTGAAAGGGTGAAAAGTAATGATCCGTTGCCTAAAGAAATTAATTTTAGTCTCCTTCATAACAGTTGTATTATCTAATCAATTTAGCCTAGTTACACTTGCTGAAGACAACGGAATTGACGCGTCTGACATTACTTCGATTGAGTTAACAGAAAATGATGCCCAAACTCCTATAGATGAATCTTCTGAGAATGATACTTCAAGTCAATCTAAAACAAAGGCTTCGGCTGTTGATGTTTCAAATTTTGTTCAATTTAGAGATGCAATTCGGAATGTAAATATTACAGAAATAAATATTGTGGATGATATTACAGGTGCTCCGGCAGGTTATGAAATCCTAGTACAAGGACATGGTATTAAAATTTATGGTAATAATCATAAAATTGATTTAAATACAAGCTGGATTCGTCTTCAAAATATCACAAATGCAACACAGTATAATTTTTCAGTTGAAGATGCAACTTTAGTTAATAAAACAGTCTTTGCTTTTGTTCAAACATATTATCACGATTATAGAAGTGAATTTTGGTCACTTTCTTTTAAAAACATTACGACGAATAAGGAAATGGAACGATTAGCTGCTGCTTCTAAAAGTAACTTTACATTCGATGGAACGAATAAAGTTTATACAAGAGCAGAAAATGTTTACACAGGCGGAATGACATTTTTGCCTAATTCAACATATGAAGGGTTTATTAGTTTTTACGACTATTCAATTATTTGGTTTCAAGATGGAGTTAGTTCAACAGGAATAACTAGCCATCAATTTAATGTAAAAGAAGGTGCTACTGTTACATTAAGAGGGACAACTAATGGTGCCACTTATCCAGGGATTTTTCAGTATTATGATTCGATTAATATAGCACCAGGTGGAGTATTAGATGTAGAAAAACAAGGCGTTTCAGTTGCATTCCATCAAGATAAATCGTCATTAAATATTGAAAAAGGAGCAACGTTTAAAGCCTCAAGTTTAAGTAAAGGAAGTAATGTCATCGGAATTGATGCAAGACGACATTTAGTTAAAGATATTTTGATTAATGTAAAAGAAGGCGCTAACTTTTTTGTAGTTGGTAATAGTACTTCACCGATTATTAATTTAACATCTACTGGATCAAAATTATTATTATCTAAACCAGCTTTGTACGATATTCGAAATAATAATAATCTATCTAGTAATAACGGCTATGCGGTACAACTTGGAACAGGTGCTACGTTTGAAATCGCCAATTCAGAAGTAAATGCATGGACAAAAGGAACAAACTTAGATAGTACTCCATCGTATAGCTGGGATCATGCAAGTTTAACTACTGATTCAAGTGGCATACCGATATCTGCAAGTGATCCTACTATTCAAACAAATTATAAAGGTAAAACTTTTTCTAGAATCTCTGGAACGAATATGAATCCAGTTATTACATTAAATGAATTGACGAACGCTGATAAGAAGCTATCAGGTAAAGTTACTTTGGCTGGTATTACAGCAGGGGATGGACAAGTTAGTTTGAAAGTTTCGAATAATGAAGATGATAAAATATGGAATGTTACAACGAATTCAAATGGTGAATTTGTTATTAATTTAGATAAATTTTATAAAGAAGATACGGTATTTACAGCCGTAGTTCTTAAAGAAAATGATCCAATCGATGAGAATCAAATTTCAATTACAGTAAAAGACGTTACTCCTCCTACTCCTGTAACGATCAATAATCCAGTTACTGTTACTAATCAAAAAATAAGTGGATTAAGTGATGAACCTGGAGCAAAAGTAACAGCTACACTGAATGGTCGTGAATTAGATTTACTGGAAGAAATAAAAGTGGATCCTGATGGTAAGTGGGAAATTCCTTTAAATAGTCCACTTGAAGAAGGCGATATAATACAAGTCTTTTTAACAGACAGGAATAATAATAAGAACCCGGAAACCGATACAGTTTATCATGATGCAACATTTAAAGCGGCAACAAAAATAACGGTTACAAAGCCAGAAATTCCAATTTTAAAATTTGATAAAATCCCAAATACGATTAATTTTAAGACGACTTCAATTACTAGTTCGGATACCTATGTTTTAAGAACTGAGACTAGCTTAGGAATGTCGGTATTTGATTCAAGAGGATCTGGTAGCGAATGGACGATTAGAGCATCGATTGACGAGCCGTTAACATCTACTTCTAATCCTAATCATAAAATGATAAATGCTTTAGTTTTTGTCGATCGTTTTGGTAATTCAACATCTTTAAATAATAATGAGTTAGTAGTTTTCCAACAAACTACTGGTGATGATCAAATTACGCATGTGGATTGGACAGATCATAGAGGGATATTAGTAAAAACAGATTTTAGTGATGTATATTCAGAGAATTACACGACAATAATAAATTGGACTCTTACAGATGCTCCATAAAAAAACTCTATATTTTATATCAACCACTCTATAAAAGTGGTTTTTTATTTTGGAATTTGTATTGTGGAATAACGAAAAAAGTATATTAGAAAAATAAAAAAAGGCTCATTTCTTTTTTGAAATGTTCCCTTTTCTTATCAATATGAAGTTAGTTCAGATCTCAAAAAGTTGATGAATTGTTTTTCAACTTTTGATAAAATCTTCTTTTTTGAAGTAATTACGCCAAGAGTTGAATGTAGAGGTTCGTAATTTACGATATCGACTTCAACAAGTTCGCCATTCAATATATACGGATGATTTTTTATTGAAAAATTTGGTCCCCATGTAATAGCATTTCCATTTAATATAGCCCTTAATAATTCCTCAGTATGATTGGAAGAAAATAAAATCGTTAATTCTCCGATGTTACGTTGGAAGTTATGTGTAAACCATCTTATATAATCACCGTTATACAGAACAAATTTCTGCTGAAGTAATTCTTCTGGTGTTATTTTTTTTGAAATTGCAAAAGGCGAGTCCTTTTTTACATATGCTTTCATTTTTCCATCTATTAATTCTTCGCAATTAAACTCCTCTAAATTTTTTGTAATCCCTTCATAAAAACAGATAATCCCAATATCTACTTGATTTTTTTTAATGATTTCAATTGTACGTTCAGTAGTGCTTTCTAAAATGTCTATATGTAAATTCAAATGTTGATCCTTAAATTCTACTAATGGTGTCAATAAGTAATTAACAAATGCTGGCACCATTGAAACTCTAAGTTCACTGATTTGGGTATCTAAACTTTTTTGAGCTATTGCTTTTATTTCTGTGTATTTTAAGAGGATTTCTTGTGATTTTTCCACAATTTTTGCCCCATCTACTGTTAAACTTGCGCCTAATCTAGAGCGATTGAAGATTTTGATTCCTAGCTCTTCCTCTATTTTAGTGATTGCTTGGCTTATACCGGATTGACTTACATGAAGATTTTCTGCAGCGATTGAAATCGACCCTGTTTTAGCCACTTCCACTAAAATCTCTAGTTTTTCTAAATGCATTAACGTGACCACCTTTATCCTTTCATACAACGAAAAGAACTTTTCTGAAATAGAAATTTTGTTTCTTTTTTACTTCACAATTCGTGAAGTTATCTTTAAAAAATGTAAATTTACTTAATCATTTTGCAAATATAGAATTGGTTTTAATAAATAGTATTCTTCTAAAGTTTCAATCAAGTACATGAGAATTATAAAAATAATATTAATGTTGAACTAAATCTTTCAATTTTTCAAGCGCTTTCTTAAAATTAGAAAAATTTCTCAATATACGATGCTTTATTGTTCAATTTGATCGTTGTCTAAAATAGGGAGGCTAAACATGTTAGTTGGGGAAATCATCAAGTATTATCGAGAGAAAAAAGGGATCAGTCAATCTAAATTGGGTGAAGGTATTTGTGGTAAAGCGTATATTAGTAGGTTTGAAAGTGGAAAAGTTACATTATCTCCTGAAATTATATACAAATTAGCCAATAAATTAGAAATTGATATTAATAAAGAAATTGAATCTTTATATCTTATTGAAAAGCACTTGAATGATTGGAATCAGGCAATCATAATGCAAAGAACAGCACAAATTGAAGGCATTAAATTGGAATTAGAAAAAAACCCGTTTATTATGGCCTCTAAACATGCTGCAAACTATACGCTTTTAACGGGGAGATATTATCTTCACAAAAATATGTTTAAAGAAGCAAAAAGCATAATTGAAAACGTGGAAAAAGAGTTTCCGACCTTATCAAATTATGAAAAAAATCTTCTTCTCCACATTAAAGGAATGTATTGTATTAGTACTTTTAGAACGATTGAATGTGAAGAATGTCAAATTGCTGTGAATCTTTTAAAACAAATTAACTTAGCGGAATATAATAATGAAGAATATTACTTCCACCTAGCACTTGCGTATCACTATGCAAATGCAAAGGTATCTGCATTTAATTATGCCGAGAAAGCACTGCAATTTTTTAATAAAACATATAATCATGTGAATGCTATGAATGCTCAAATCTTGATGCTAATGCAATTCGATAGTGAAAGAGATATTGATTTTTTAGAGTTAGTCGAAAATTATAAGAATCTGATCCATAATTGTATGATTTTAGGTGCTCAAGAAAGTAAAATAAATATTTTATATAATCTAGGAGAAGAGTTATACAAAAAAGGGAAATATGATCAAGCTGTTAGTTATTTTGAAGAAGCATTTTTACTAACTGATAAATCGTCAATAAAGTATTTAAGGCGATTGTATCATTTTACTGAAGCATGTTTAGATGGAAAGTTATTAAAAAAAGAAAACATTTTAGAAAAAATAGACGCAGGTTTGAAATTAGCAAAGAAACAATGCCCAATATATCTCAATCTTTATAAACTGTTAGCCTTGAAATGTAAAAAAAATCTAAGCCAATATTATCAATTTTTAGCTGACGTAGTCGTACCACAGTTTATTGCGACAAATAATACTTCATTTTTTAAGCAATATGGAAAGACCTTATACAATTATTATGTCGAGAAAGAAGAATATGAGAAAGCAATTGAAGTAGATCAACACTTTAAATTGATGACTCAAGTGTTAAATTAAAGTCTTTAGATAACGAGTATTCGTTGTCTAAAGGCTTTTTTTAACTAGTAAGTTGATCATCATATAAGAAATCGATA
>NZ_JBHJTJ010000035.1:0-51158 GCF_042267765.1 Gottfriedia sp. NPDC056225
CAATTAAAGGGATGAGGTCCAAAATGAATGATATTCTACTTAATGAATTTACCAAGTTGTTGAATAGAAAGAAATGGAACTTTAGAATCTTATCAAAAAAATCAAAAATACACTATACCGATATTAGTAAAATATTTAATAATAAAGTACCACTGTCTTTACATAATTTGGATGCCATAACTGAGGCTTTCCAACTTCCTAAAGGATCATTTTATAAAATGTATTTAAACCTATGCTTTAATGAAAGACATCTTTTAGATAAAAGAAGAAGTAGTTCACTGATTTATCAATGTGCTAAGTATGGATTTAAATCCGAGTTATCCTATATTTTATCAGTCATGATAAAAGAAAAATCAAAAGCCATTCGTACTAAATACTTTCAAAATTTATTTTCGATTGCAGAACAGCTTTTTTTAGATGGAAATGAACGAGAAGCATTACCTTTATATGAAATGGTCATTAAGTATATGCCACATTCAGTAACGGAAGTGGTGGCGATTAGTTATTTTAGAAAATTTTATATGACCCTTCCATCTAACAAAGGGAATTCACATATGGTTCATGTATTAGAGTATATTTCTTACTTGCCGGATAAATTTCAAGAACTAACCATTTTATGGATTACAGCTAGTTATTATTTCTTAAGACAATGGGATGAAGTTTTACATTATGCTAAAAAATTAGAAAAAACCACAAAAAATGAAGATCATTTGGGACGTGCACTAATATATCAAGCATTTGCATTAACTAGATTAGGTGGAGATTTAGAGGATGTTTTAAATATAATTGAAAAATATAGAAAAATAAATGATCATTTTGCAGAACTTGCCGCAGGAAATCGATATGTGGCTCTCATGGATTCTGGGGATTTACACGTTGTTGATTCCTATTATAATTGGCTAATTAAACGTGATAATGTTTTTATTGGGATTCCAAGGATCATTGAATGCTATGTAAAATTAGGTAGAATTAAAGATGCGGAAATCTTTATTGAAAAACATCAAAATCAAATTGAAGCAATGAGCAACTCTTCTAATTTATTTATTCAACATCTTTATTTAGATTATAGCTATGCGATTGGACTGTTAAAATGTGAAACAAATAATACCTATTTGGGAATAGAAGAATTATTAAACGTGGCTTTAAAGATGAAAAATGCTGAGGATAATGAGAAATTTCGAAAATGTCTCTTAGCAATCTGGAATTACCGAATATTTTTTAATAAAGAATTAGAAGAAAAATATATGCAGCTTTTAACGGCCATAAATAAAAATTCTACTATATATACAAATGTAAATGTTAGTAATTTTGAAACAATCAAAAAATCTGATAACAGTAATTACATTTGGCAAAAAAGCAAGAGCGATATAGCTCGCGAGTCTATAAATGAAAGTGTTTTTGTTTACAGTGAAGTATCTAATTTATATTGGTGGGATGGGATCGCTCATTAATTCAGTTGTACCATTTAAGTAGATTGGTTATTTCTTTTTCATTAATATATGTCTTTCTAATTTTCCCCATAAAAAAATTCCCCTTATAGTAGACAGTATAGCAACTTTCTTTTAAATGTTTACTATAAGGGGATTATCACCCAATTGGGAGTTGCCTTTTTAAGTTTCTTGAAAAGGATTTACGAAGTTATAATGGACACGAATTTTACCTTGATTGTTACAAGTAATCCTCTCAAAAAGTGAATGTAAAACTTTAGAAGTAAGATCTTTAAGCTTAAGGAATTCCTTAAGCTTATTCTTCATCTCAATAGTAGGTGAAACAAGAAATCATCTGTAGGTCTATACTTGGAACAAATATGCAATAATTATTCAATTGAACTCTATTGGCACATGGGCTTTGTACTTACAGTTGACGAGGTTCCTGTTGACTTAAGAGGTCCTACGATGCCTTCCTTAGCAAAGCGGATTGCACGTAATAACATTATCGATGCAAATGTGATTGGCTCATCGATAATGAGCTTAGAACACAATCCTTTATTTTGAAACGATCGAAGAACATCTAAAGAAATACTCTAAGAGCTAAAGCTATTGGAGTATGTTCTAGTAAGATATGGAAAATTGATTCGAGACTTTTCATAATAAATATTTGATCCTGGAATACTTAGTTCCATTTGGGCTTTAGCAAAAATTATGTGACTCCCTGTTATCGTATCGAATACGATGATGGGAAAACTAGTTTCAGAGATAATTTAAACAATTCAGTCGCATTACCATTAGTATAACGTTTTTTAATGGAGTATTAAAAGAATCATTAGAAGTTTTTCGATAAAATATTACATATTTATAAACTGCATTATAATATTCTTATAGAAAACGCCAATCACTGTTAGGACAGGGATTGGCGTTTGTTTATTCTATGAAGAATATTTATTTTAACTAGTTTTATATCTAGTTCAGATGTTAATTTTTGTTGAAAATTAACGATTAATATTTAGGTGTTTGGATGTTTTTTCAAATTAGCAAATAAATCAATTCTAATTATAATTTGATTAGAATTTTAAGAATATTCATTATATTTAAGCCGTTTTAATTTCAGGATGGAGAGTAGTATTCTATGAAGCAAAAGCAAACAATGAAAGAAAACATGTTACGAGTTCACTGAAACAGAACTAGCTTTACTTAATTGCTTGCTTTTACTAACAGCCCTAAACGCATAAAGCGAAATCAAAATTAGATTAATAGTCTATTAGCGATAAGATATTTTAGTTAGTTAGATATTAATTATGATTTTTTAATGTGAAGTTAAAGTTTTAAGTTGGAGTTCTTTGAAATCTATAAACTTTTGACTTGGACTTAACATATATTAATAACTTATAAGAATACGAGGGGAGAGTTTTAGTTTATGAGCAATAGCAAGAAAATACCATTTCGAGTAATTACTGCAACTACATTAGCTGCAATGTTTTTAACTACACCAGGATACGCACAAATTACAAAGGAAAATCAATCTACAAGTTTCAATGTAGATGAAAAAGCACAAGGTGGGCTAAAAGATTATTTAGATAATCTTAACAAAGAAGCAGCTAAAGATTCTGCCAATTCAGTTTATAAAAATATGAATGAAGAAAATTCAAAAGGTTTTAGTCCGAATGAGAAAGTACGTGTAATTGTTGAAGTTCAAGAACCAGAACAAGCTACACAAATTACACAAACGAAATCCAAGGTAAGTAAAAAAGTATTAATGAAACAAAAGCAGGATGATGTTGTTTCTAAAATGTCGAAGCAGAAACTGAGCCCGAAGATTAGGCACCGTTTTTATGAAGGGTTTAATGGTTTCAGCTTAGATACCGAATACAAAAATATTAAAGAATTACAAGCAACTCCAGGAGTTACAAATGTACATATCGCAAGAACTTACGAACAAACAATGAAAACGAGTAAAGAGTTAGTACAGGCACAAAGTGTATGGGAAAAATACGGCTATGAAGGTGAAGGTTTAGTTGTTGGTGTAGTCGATTCAGGTATAGACTACACTCATAAAGACATGACTTTAACAGAAAAAGGAAAACAGAAAGAAAAGTTGACAGAAAGTAATATTCAAAGTAAATTCACTGAAACTTCTGTTAATGAAAAGTGGTATAGTGACAAGGTTCCAACTGGTTATGATTGGGCTGATAATGATACAGACGTTATACCACGTGGTCAATACGCAAATCCTCATGGTACGCATGTATCAGGCACAATTGGAGCAAATGGGAATGAAGAAAATGACGGTGTACTAGGAATTGCACCAGGTGTACAGTTGTTAGCTGAAAAAGTTTTTTCTGACAATGGCAGTGTAGGCGCATATGAAGATGATATTATTGCAGGAATCAACCATGCTGTTGAAATGGGAGCAGATGTTATTAATATGAGTCTTGGAACTGATTCAGGATTCGTTGGAGAAGATAAAGATCCAATCCAAAAAGCAATACGTGAAGCGACAGAACATGGAACATTAGTTGTAGTTGCAGGTGGAAACGCAGCATATAGTACGAAGAACAGTATTATGACAGCTTCTGCCCAACCATATGCAGAGAATCCTGATATCGGGACTGTAGGTGAGCCAGGTGTGAGTCCTTTTGCTTTGTCTGTAGCTTCCTATGAAAATACTAATTACGAATTAAGTACATTGGGGGAAGAAAATGGTTTACAACTCCCATATCAAGATCAAACTCAATATGATTTTAAACTTTCTAGAGTACTTTCTCCTAATGAAAGTTATGAGTTAGTTTATGTTGGTGAAGGATTTAAAGATGAGCATTATGCTGGAAAAGATGTTAATGGGAAAATTGTAGTTTTTAGACCGAATACATCTTATTCAACTTATGCTTCAATGCAATCTCAAGCTAAAAAGCGAGGGGCCAAGGCTGTCATTTTAGTTCCAGCTACTAATATGTCTGATTATCCATACGTAAATTTCGGTAGTAATCTTACCCCTGCAGCTACAACAAGTAAGTCAGCAGGAAATGCTTTAATTGATAAGTTAAATAGCGGACAAGTTGTTAAAATGAAAGTAACAAAAGGAACTTGGATAGATAATCCTGAACGAGATACGATGTCTTATTTCTCTTCTTATGGTGCGCCAACTACATTGGACTTTAAACCTGAAATTTCTGCACCAGGTGGAAAAATCTATTCTACTA
The DNA here is from genome assembly GCF_042267765.1 of Gottfriedia sp. NPDC056225. Lineage (NCBI taxonomy): Bacteria > Bacillati > Bacillota > Bacilli > Caryophanales > Bacillaceae > Gottfriedia > Gottfriedia sp. NPDC056225. Next base: position 4,637 of record NZ_JBHJTJ010000035.1, read on the forward strand.
CTCCTGGAAACGAATATGAGGTAATGAGCGGTACTTCAATGGCGACGCCACACGTTGCAGGTGGTGCTGCCTTAATAATGCAATCGTTGTATGAAAAAGGACTAACTCACTCAGAAGATACAGCTTTAAAAGCAAAAATTGCTTTAATGAATACGGCTAAAATGGTAATGGATCCTAAAACGAATAACAAGGTTCCATACTCTCCACGTATTCAGGGATCTGGATTAATGCAAATTCAAAATGCAATTAAAACACCTGTAATAGTAACAAGAAAGAATACACCACTTGAGCAAGCAGGGGCCGTTGCATTAAAAGAAATTAAAAATGACCGAGCGATCTTCAATTTAAATGTAGAATCACTTGAAACAAAGGGAACAAAAAAAGACTACGAATACACTGTTAATGTGGACTTATTAACAGATGGGATTGATACAAAACAATTTGACTTTGATGGTGATGGAACTTTAGAATCAAAAGACTATCTATCATTAAAAAGCACACGAGTTGAAGGTGCTTCGATCTATGTAAATGGAGAGAAACTTACTGGTTCAGAAGGTGCAACATTAAAAATTAAAGGAGGACAAACGAAAAATCTAAATGTAGAGATTCGCTTACCTAGAACATTAAAGAAAAATGAGTTTGTTGAAGGTTTTGTACGACTTGTACCAACTGGAACAAATAGTGATACGGCTGTTCCTTTAACAGTCCCATATATGGGCTTTAATGGCGATTGGACTGAACTTAATAATATTGATCCAGCAGCTTGGGATCGGAAAGATGCGTTTTTAGGCTATACAGCACTTTGGAATGATGAAGGTGCATCAGTTCCTATGGGATATGATAATAAAACAGGCAAATTTAACATGAATGCAATCGCAACATCTCCAAATTCAATCCTTAAAGGGGTATTCCCAACCTTTACAGCATTTAGAAACTTAGCAAAAGCGGAGATGTATATTGAAGATAAAAAAGGTAAGATGATTAAATATCTTGGAGACTTTAGTGAATATAATGGTGGGAAGTCTTATCCGCTTCGTAAGAATATTCTTTCTGCAAGTAGGATGTACATGGGATATAACTGGGATTCAAAAGATCAAAACGGTAACACAGTAAGTGATGATACGTATAACTTTGTCATCAAAACAACGTTTGACTATCCGGGTGCGAAACCACAGAAGGTAAAGCTTCCAGTTAAAGTCGACTCAGTTGGACCAAAAGTATCGAATGTTCAAGTGACACCAAAAGATGGTCAATATGAAATTTCGTTCGATGCAGTTGATAGTAGCTCAGGGTATTTGGGAGCGATTCTTTGGTATAATGGCATACAAAAATCTGTATCACCAGGAGAAACTTCTGTTTTAGTAAGTGAAGAGCCAAAAAGTGTTGTTGTAATGGGAATAGATAATGCAATGAATATAAGTTATAAAGTTTGGGGTGATCCTTCATATATTAAATACAGTATGCTTGTACCTACATTTAGTATAAGTCCAAGTACAAATATCAATGCAAGCAAACCAGCTTCAATATATGGATTTGCTCAAACACGTGTAAATTGGACAATTTACGTAAAAGACACGAGTGGGAAAATAGTAGACAGTATGCAAGTGAATAATGAACATCAAATTAATACTAAATGGACACCTGATGCAAACTTAGCTAGCGGAACCTATACTATTTCTGCTGATGCAGTTGATAAAGAAGGATTTAAAGTAACAACTAAGACAGTTACAGTTACAGTCGTTAAATAAGGTAGATGAGCCGATCTTCTATAGGGAGATCGGTTTTTTTATATTAAAATGATGAGTTTACTAATCTCAAATTTTATAATGCTCTAAACTATTAAATGTCGAAAGATTTCCGTTTTTAGAGAAATAATTATCGTTGTCAATTTATTGGAAAGAGGAGTAATGGCACTTTTTAGCTAAAAATCAGCTAATTTATTTTGGTCGTTCTTCAAAATATGTAGAAAAATATCGTTTAATATTTAGTATGTTGTGAGAATTTGTCAAAAAAGCAAACTTATCAATTGTCTTTATAATATAAATAGATTTTTATGAAAATTCAAAATCTAATTAAGGAAGGACCTGATAAGATTGAAACAGTTGAATAAGAGAAACTCTTTCGCTACGGCGAAAAAAGCAGCAGTTGTCGTGTTAAGTACTGGACTTTTACTAGGGCCAATCGCTAACCTATCAATTACTTCTGTGGCACATGCACAAACAAATACAAAAGCCGAGAATATTCTAGCGAATTTGACAAAAGAGCAACGAGAAGCATTACAAAAATTAGATAATCATCAATTAAAAACGGGATTACAATTATCACGTAATATTGATTTGACAAGTGATAAAGATGTGACTGTCATCGTGGAATTAAATGAACTACCAGCGAAAACAGCACAAATTGCTAAAGCAGTTAAAGGAGAAAAAATTTCTCTTACACAAGCAAATGAGAATGTAGAAAAATCTCAATTACAGTTTAAAAAAGATTTGCAAACAAAACTAAAAAAGACCAAATCAGGTAAGGATGCATATCGTGTAAAACATACTTATAAAAATTCCTTAAATGGTGTCGCATTAACACTGCCAGCAAATCAAGTAAAATCTTTATTAGATTCGAAGGTTGTAAAATCTGTATTTAGTGATTACACAGTGCAAGTAGAACCGCCAACTCAAACACAGACGGAGGAAGCAAAAGACCAAACAAAGGTTGATAGTATCCCATTTTTAAATCTTGATAAGCTGCATGATGAAGGGTACACAGGAAAAGGTGTTAAGGTTGGTGTGATTGATACAGGTGTCGATTATAATCACCCGGATTTGAAGCATGCTTATAAAGGTGGCTATGACTTTGTAGACAATGACAATGATCCGATGGAAACTACGTATGGTGACTGGAAAAAGTCGAATAAAGCAGAGTACTCGAATGGAAGTGCCTATTATACAGATCATGGTACACATGTATCTGGAACGATTGCAGGTCGAGCAGAAAACGATTCAGATTATAAAGTCATAGGAGTGGCTCCTGAATCAGATTTATATGTTTATCGTGTATTAGGCCCATACGGAAGCGGGACAACTGCTGCGATCCTTGCAGGAATCGATAAAGCTGTGAAAGATGGAATGGATGTTATTAACTTATCATTAGGTGCATCCATCAATGATCCGTTATATGCTACAAGTATTGCAATCGATAATGCTGTATTAAGCGGTGTGACTGCAGTTGTTGCAGCTGGAAACTCTGGGGATGAATTGTATACATTAGGTTCACCTGGAGCAGCGGCTCTAGCATTAACGGTTGGGGCAAGTTCTGTTCCGAGTAATGTAACGAACTTTGAGAGTCAGTTTGCTTCTGGTAGCAATAATACTGGTGCGACAATGCAGTTAATGACGAAGAAGTGGACAGATGATTTCAGTAGTATATCTGGTAAAACATATGACATAGTGAATGTAGGGCAAGGTGGGCCAAACGATTACACTGGAAAAGATGTGAATGGCAAAATTGCTTTTGTCCAACGTGGTACATATGCATTGATTGAGAAAATGGAGTATGCAAGAGATCACGGCGCTGCAGGAGTCATCATCTATAATACGAATCCAGATGAAGGACAAATTCCGGTATTCTTAGGTGAAAGCAATGATAATATTCCGACGTTTTCTATGACAAATAAAGATGGACTTGCTATGAATGATTTATTTGCAAATGGTGTGCCAGCCGTTACATTTGGTGCAAAAAGTGAAAAAGCACTTTCAGGAGATGAATTAGCAAGCTTTAGTTCTAGAGGGCCATCTGGAACGCTATATGATATAAAACCAGAAGTAACAGCACCGGGTGTAGATGTCTTATCAACAGTCCCTTCGTATATGCAGAATAAAGAAGATACTTCTGATTATTCATCAGCATACGCACGTATGTCTGGTACATCTATGGCATCACCACATGTAGCAGGAGTTGCAGCATTACTATTACAAGCTCACCCAGAATATACGCCGGGTGATGTAAAGACTGTGTTAATGAATACAGCAGATCCACTAAAAACTGCATACAGTGTATTTGAGGTAGGGGCTGGCAGAATCGATCCAATGCAAGCAATTCATTCGGATAGTATCATTAGTGTTGATGATCAGACACCTTATATTGAAAATGGTGTAGATAAAATTATTTCTGAACAAACAGGTGGATTAAGCTACGGATTCGTTGCAGTTTCGTCAGATAAGGATTATACAGATACTACAAAACTATCATTCAAGAACTTGGGGAATCAAGATGAAAGGTACGAACTATCTGTTGAATACAATGTAGGTACAAAGGGTTCATTGGATGCGAAGAAAAATGGGGTAACGCTAAAAGTACCAAGTACGATTACAGTGAAGAAAAACAGCACAAAACGACTTTCTGCTAAACTAGATATTCCAAAAACAGCAGAAAAAGGTAATTATGAAGGATATATTAATATTAAAGACAAAAACAATCCAGAAGAAAGCTATCGAATACCATTTGGTGTAAAAGCAGCGGATGAAGGCTTGGCGTACTTTGAACCATATTTTAAGAGCATATCATCGAACAGAGTCATTAATTTATTCAGCCGAAAAGATACTGACTTAGATTTTAGTTTGAATTCATCGATGCAGACGTTAGACTGGGTATTAGTTGATCCGAAAACAAATAAAGATCTTGGACTAATTACTTCCGTTAGCGGTTCAGGTGCAGCAGTTGATACAGTTTACACGATAGACGGTGGATTTTACGGTAGATATTTTCCGTTTACTGGAAATGAAAAAAATCCGATTGGTTATGCATCTGAATTAGCTCCAGATGGAATTTATGCTATTAAAATGATTGGTACAAATAGAGAGGGGAAACAGTTTGTGAAAACATCGAAAGTAAGCGTTGATAATAATGCACCGACGATCACGTTCGATGATACTAATGCGATGCCAAAAGACGATACCCAAATTGTAGAATTGGCAGAAGGACAAACTACAGTAACAGTATCAGGTACAATGTTGGATCCTGAAATAAACAAAACACAAGAAGTAGGAATTCCTCTGAATCAAGCAAATAATAAATTGTTTTATGGCCCTGGTTCAACATCTGCATATTCCTTAAGTGTCGATGAAAATGGAAAGTTCAAGACAGAAGTTAATGTGACTGGAACAATTAATCAAATTCAATATGTAGGCGCAGATTTTGCAGGAAACGGTACTTTACCAAAAATGGTTTATTACGTGAAGCCAGGTGCTTCTTATATTTATGCAAAACCAAATAAAGAGGCAATGGAAAATGGTGACAAAGTTACCTATACGTTTTATGCACATAATTTACGAAAAGCCAATAAGCTTAATTTTAGATTGGACTATGTAGCGAAATATTTTGATAGTGTTGAATTTAAAAAAACACAAAGTTTACCAGAAGGATCAGAACTGACAACAACTATTACGGGTACAACTAGTAAAGGGACAACAGTCAATATCAATGTACCAGGAGAAGGTATTGCAGGAGATGTGGCATTATTTGATTTAGACGTTGATACAAATGCAAATGAATTCCTTAACCCATATGCTCAAGTCCTTAATTTTTCTACTGTACAAGTAAATAGCGAAAGTACGAATAGACTACAGATTATTATGGGAGCATTGCCAAGATATCCTATCTACTCCACAGCAACAGCTAAAATAAATGGAGTAGGTTTGTATACTGCTGCAGGTTACTACAACAGCAGTATTGATTATACAAAAGTTGGTGCTACTATGAAACTCAAAGGCACTAATGGTGTTATTTATGATGGAGCAATTGAAAAAAATGGAAATGTAACCTTTAATGGACTTCCTGCATCAGTACAAAAATATACAGTAATTATGGATATTCCTGGCCATTTCACAACTTATTCACCGTTGGAAATCGGCCGTACAGAGAGAGGAATTAACATTGGAGAAGCAGTATCATATCCAACTGTTGGAGCGAAGCCAGGTGATATTAATAAGGACAATGTAATAGATGTCATGGACGCTTTAATGCTACAAACATATTGGGGTACAAATAAACGAAGCGCTGATATCAACTATGACGGAATTATCGATGAAAAAGACTTAGCATTTGTTGAGAAAAACTACTTAATGCAAAATCCTTTTGTGACAGTCGCGCCAAAGGCGGTCAAAAAATTTAAAGGAAGTACGTTAGAGACAATTAAGAGTGAGCTTAGCATTCAATAAGAAATTAGCAGTCGATATCCAAAAGTCATTTTAGAATTTTAGCTGAGGACAGCTCTGTAATTCTATCTCCCTATAATAGACAGTCAAAAAAATGAGGGTACTGTTTATTGTAGAGGAGATTTTTTTTGATTAATCAAAAGATTTTTCTAGCTAGTGTTATTAAATAAGTTGCATAATAGTAAATTGAAAGATCGTAGTTTGCCAAAAATGAACCCCCTACCTAGAGGACTGTAAGGTAAGTGAGTAATCCCAAGTTCTCTTACCCGTTGAATGTATCTCCAGCTAGATGTCCCTTCTCCAAAGTGAGTATTCCGATTGTAATGCAGGGAATGGGCGTGTCGAACAGCCTATGGATTACTCCAATTTAATGCATTCTAATAACAAATCATTCCAATATGACTCCACAGAACTTTTTATTATTTCTGATTTACAGTAAAACCCCTATACAATAATGTTTTTAGAAATGAGAATCTCCAAAATTCTATTTTAAAAATCTTATATTAAAAGATCGAGAATTAGAGGTACTTTTTTTATAAATTAAGAAATTTAATTCGGTAGTCCAATTTGCGTCAAAAGGGTTCTTCAATCGGAGACGTTTATCAGTGAGGTAGCTTTGGATATCTACTCACTTGTGTATATGATGTTAGCCTGCTACATCAACAGTTAAATATTAAAGAATATTATTGGATCAACTGAAACTTAATATCATTTTTATTTTTTGAAAAATCTGATATTTATAGTTTTTTTCAAAGTTAAAATAACATCAACTCTTAATATAATGAAAATATCAGCAGAAAGGAGGACAGTTAGACATTGGTAGAAAGGATATTTTCTTAGATTACAATTGTTACTCAATAAGCAAAAATAAATTGAGAAAAGGGGAATATACTTGAATAAGAAATGGTTTAAGGTGCTCTCAACGAGTTTTATTGCTTCAAGTTTACTAGGAACGATTGGTTTTTCCGCCCATGCATCCACTGACACTCAACAAACTTCGCTAGATACTATACCAACTTTATCAACTGTACCAAATGAAGTAATGAAAATGTCTGAACAATCTCCAGATATACGCATTCCGAAAGATATTGACGTGACAAGTAGTAAGCCTGTGGATATTATTGTTCAATTTAATGAGGAACCTTCAAAGATACAGCTTGCAAAAAACAAAAAATTAAATCAAAAAGCCTCATTAAATATTCGGAAAGCAGACGAAAAAGTAGAAGAAAATCATCAGGATTTCAAAGCTCTATTTGTGAATAAGAAGTCAAAATCAACCTCGTCTGTACGAATTAATCATGAATATAAACATGCTTTTAATGGTGTCGCGATTACAATCCCGGCGAATCAAATTCCAAATCTGATGGAATCAGGATTAGTAAAGGCCGTTACTAAGGATAGAGAAGTACATATTGATCCTCCTGATAAAACAGAAGCCACTGCAAGTACACAATCCCGAACAGTTAGCGAAACACTGCCGAACATTGGGGTAGATAAGCTTCATGAGGAGGGAGTGACAGGAGAGGGCATTAAAGTCGGTGTCTTAGATACAGGGATCGATTATCATCATCCAGATTTAAAAAATGTTTATAAAGGCGGATATGATTTTGTAGACAATGATAATGATCCAATGGAAACTACTTATGCCGATTGGAAAGCCTCTGGGAAGCCTGAAGTATCTGGAAATACCTATTATACTTCGCATGGAACACATGTCTCTGGTACGATCGCAGGACAAAATATAAATGAGCTAAATGGTGTAGAAGGTGTTGCACCGAATGTAGATTTATACGTCTATCGTGTGTTAGGACCATATGGAACGGGTAGTACAAATGATATTTTAGCTGCTATTGATAAAGCTGTCCAAGATGGGATGGATATTATTAATCTATCATTAGCATCAGATACAAATGATCCATTTGATCCACTTTCCATTGCACTAAATAATGCAACAATTGCTGGTACATTACCAGTTATTGCAGCCGGCAATTCTGGAAGCGATATGTATACTCTCGGGACTCCAGGAGCAGCAGCATTACCGCTGACAGTAGGAGCAAGTAATTTTTCTATTACGTTACCAAAAGTAAATGGAACAATCCATAGTTCAAGCCCATTTTCTCCTAATCTTCAATTGTTCGCGAAGAATTTTACTGACGATATTCAAAAGCTTGAAGGGAAAAACTTGCCTGTAGTAAAGGCAGGAAGAGGAATACCGAGTGATTTTGTTGGAAAGGATTTTAAAGATAAAATATTGGTAGTTAACTATGGGGATTATACGCCCGATTTAGTATTAAAATCTGCAAAGGAAGCAGGAGCGGCTGCCGTATTTTTTACGAATGGTCGTAATTTATACACGGATTTTTATAAAGGAGAAAGCAACAAGTTTCTACCTACGTTTATTTTACCAAATGAAGACGCTGCTAAATTGGTAGATCAAATCGCTAAGGAATCAATAACCTTTTCTTTTGATACTGTAGGTGAGATGAAAACAAATGGAGATGAGCTTGCCTTTTTTAGCTCTCGGGGACCTACTCTAGAAACGTTTGACATAAAACCAGAGGTCACCGCACCTGGTGTAGCAGTTTATTCAGCAGCACCTTCTTATATTACCAACCCAGACAATCTAAACGATTATCAAACTGCGTATCAGCGCATGTCGGGAACATCGATGGCTACACCGCATGTAGCAGGCGTTGCTGCGCTTCTTTTACAGGAGCATCCAAACTATACACCTGCAGATGTAAAAACGGAATTAATGAATACGGCTGATAAGTTAAGCCAGGATTATAGTGTTTATGAAGTAGGTGCGGGAAGAATTGACGCATATGAAGCAGTCCATAGTGATGTAGAAATTCAAGTAAAGGGAGAAACGGTCAACATTGTAGATGGACAACCTGTCAAAATTCCAAATTTGACGGGCAGTTTAAGCTTTGGGGCTAATATTATTAAAGACGAGCCGATTACAAAAACAATGCCAATAACGATTAAAAATAATAGCAGTTCTAAAAAGCAATTTCAAGTGGAAGTAGTGTACCAAAAAGATACTAGAAATGCCAAAGATGCAAAGGCTAATGGGGTTAAGTTGTCAGTGCCGAGTTTGCTATCAGTTGAAGGGGATTCAGAACAAAGTATAAATGCCGACTTAATGGTACCTGTATCTGCTGAATATGGTACGTATGAAGGGTATGTAATCTTTACGAATCAAGCAGATCGTAACGAACAATATCAAATACCATTTGGAGTACGCAAAATAGGACAAGGTATTACAAAACTAAATCTTACATCAAATACAATTACGACAAATAGTCATTCGAGTGCTAAAATTACAACTGATGTTGTTACCCGACTATTGTCACCTACCGTTATTGACTTACAATTATTCATTAAAGACCCGAAAACGGGAAAACGTATAGGGTATTCTGGAACAGTACCAACGTATGGTAGAGAAGAAAATGTAGATGGAAGGATGCAATTTGATGGAACTCCAATGCCGATGTCGTTGTCTGAACCGGATTTGATTATACAAGAATCTACTACTCTTTCTTCTGGTAAATACAATATGGAGGTAGTGGGCAGAGATACGAATGGGAATAAATTTTCCGAAGAAGTTCCGTTTTACGTTGATAATAAAATGCCGATTGTTAAAATGCTAAAAAAAGGTGGCGTATATGAAGTAGATAAAAAAGGAATGCAAATTGCTGGCTGGATCTACGATGAACCGATTGAAAACAATCCTAACAGAGAAAAATCTGTCTATATGAATGATCCTGGAACGTTAATATATCAACCAATACCAGTTAATAAGTTTGGCCTGTTCTCTACTACTTTATCTTTGGCGGAAGGAGAAACATACAAACAAGCCTTCCTACTCCCAATGGATGAAGCCAACAACTATGTATACGGCCGACCAGATTATAATTATACGATTGTCCAAAAAGGAACTCAGTATGCGAACATTGCTGCTAAAGAAACTGAAATTAAGTCAGATAAACTGTTTACAGCTCAAGTCATGTTAAATAACGTAAAACAAATGCAAAGCGGAGAATTTACCATTTCTTATCCTGCTGGTTTAGAGTTGAAAGATGTAAAGTTAAGTAAACAACTTTCGAAGGATTATCAGTTATCTACGAAATATGGTACTAACACTGTAACACTTCAAGTGAACCATGATGGGAAGAAAGTAAACCTAAATAAAAATACTTCATTAGTGGATATGACTTTTGCAGTAAGCAATGAAAAATACATGAAAGGTCCAAAAGAAATCGCACTGAAAAATGTGAACATACAAGAATCTGAAGCTAACATGACAAAAATCCTAAGTTTTGGACAGTACTTCAACATTCTTCCTGTCACATCCCAAATTTCTGGGGAATTACTTTTATCGGGATTTAGATGGAATACGGTGACGGATGTAAATTACAGCAAGCTAAATGCAACTTTAATCGCATATGACAAAAAAGGTCATGCATACGAAGGGGTTATACCTCGTGACGGTCGTTTTACATTAAAAGATTTACCAGTACAAAATGATATATATAAAGTAGAAGTTAAAATCCCAGGGCACTTCCGATCTGTATTGAATGTAGAAGAAATGAACGAAATATATAATGGTGAAAAAATTGGTCTATCGAAAACATTGAATACAGATTTTATCCAGGCAGGTGATGTAAACGGTGATGATGTTGTTGATGTACTAGACGCTATTGAAATTAAAAACCATTACAATACAAATTACCGTAATGCTGATATCAATTTTGACGGAACAGTCGATGCAAAAGACATGTCTTCTGTTACTTATTACTATAAGAGGAAAAATCCAACTGTGGCGAATTCACCTGAACCAAAATTGGAGTATAACGGTATGACGTTAGATAGCATATTGAGGGATCTAGGAATTAAAAAATAAGTAAGAAGTCTGGCTTAAATGTCGTTGTTCAACGGCTTTTTGAGCCAGACTCTTTAATTAGATGAATGTAGTATAGAATCTACATATCTGAATTAGTTATAGAGCTACAAATAGAAACAAAGGAAAATTAAAGAAATATATCAGACCGAACATCGTTAGGACTGTTTGAAAAATGGATCTTACTAAATGAAAAGAATTTATTATCATAGTAATAAAAGAAATTCTCTAATTCATTAAAATAGTTCATTATGAAAAAAATGTAACTGAATTTGTGGATTATGCTGTCAAGAATTTATGAGGAGAATGTAAAAATAAACATTGAGAAAATGATATGACAAATTGTTAGAGAAGAACTTAGTAATGCAATATTAATAACAGAAAAACGTACGATATCGGAATACCGTACAGAGAAGATTTCCGATTTAATTGATATATTTATTAATAAACATGAGGAAATGACTAGAAGTAGTTTTAATTTAACAAATAGCACGATTGGAAGAATGAACAGATTTACAAAGCATTATAAATTACAGAATCATGATATTGTTGAACTTGCAATTGTCCAGATACTAGAGCAATTTGATAGACCACTTCCAATGGCAGAACGATGGGCCATGGAAGATTGGTCGGACTAAGTGAAATTGGAAAAGTATAGGTTATGGTAGAGGGAGAACGAAGGATAGATCTCTCAACCCCTGAATTTAAAATAGATTTTCTAACAATTACAAACGGAATAGACAATATGCTGACAATGTGAGAATTAACGTACTAAAATTGGTAACAAAATTTAATCACTAGAAAATGAACATTCCTTTATGTTCAGTAAACCCAATGACCAAATAAGTTCAATTGTTGGCGATAATGGTACTATCAAGGAGCTGAATTAAAAGGGTACTTACAATCGAATAAATTTGTCCCTATTAGTGCTAGAGTATTTGCGAGAATTACTAAGTAGTCCCAATAATGTAATCAATTAAATGGCGTATTTCCAGAACAAGGAAAACGCTTTTTTTTATTGGAATTTTAGGATTGTAGAATATTACAAATTTTGAAATAATTGTAATGAACACAAAGACAGTTATTCGAATAAGAAGGATTGAAAGAAATTAGGAGGAGGTTTTTTGGTTTGAAAAAAGTGAAGAAATATAATTTCCATAGTTTCAATTGAATACAATAATAATCCATGTTGGTTACACGCCACATTTTATTATTGGGCAACTTTAGAGGAATTAAGGATTATTAGAGGAAGGTAGGAAGGAAATGATGAAAAAGTTAGTAGGTTTGCTATTTATTGTCGCGATTATTACATCAGGATGCAGCAAAGCACCAAACCCACAAGAGAGATTTTCGGAATACATAGCATTATGGAATGAGCAAAAATTTGATAAGATGTATGATTATCTTACCAGTGATGCGAAAAAATCGATTACGAGAGAAGAATTTACGAAACGCTATCAAAAAATATACGAAGACCTACAAATCACTGACCTTAAGATTACATTCCAACAGCCAAAAGATGCTAAACAAGCTAAGGAAGAAAAGGCTGATTATACATTTTCTGCAAATATGGAAAGCATCGCAGGCAAAATCGAATTTACCCAAAAAGCCAATTTGAAAAAAGAGGAAAGAGACAAAAAGAAAAACTGGTATGTCGACTGGAACACGACATATATTTTTCCAGAGCTGAAGGAAGGCGACAAAATTGGACTCAGCACTACTTCGCCGAAACGAGGAGGAATATTCGATCGTAACGGTAAAGGATTGGCCGTGAATGGAGAAGTGTACGAAGTTGGCGTGGTACCTGGAAAATTAGCCGACCAAAACGAAACAGTTATTCAGCAATTATCCAGTCTCCTTAAAATAACACCAGATCAAATCAACAAAGAGCTGGGTGCGAGCTGGGTAAAGCCGGACTTGTTTGTTCCATTGAAAAAAATCTCAATGGACGATAAGAAGCGAATCGAGCAGTTAGTCGCTTTAGAACCGGTGCAAATGAAAAAGGTTGAAGCACGCATTTATCCGTATAAAGATGCCGCAGCCCATTTAATCGGCTATGTTGGATCAATCACCGCGGAAGAATTAGAGAAACTGAAAGGTAAGGGCTATACAAGCACTGATGTTATCGGTAAAAAAGGTCTTGAGCAGGTGCTTGATGAACAACTAAAAGGAAAAAGTGGTGCGAAAATCACAATTCAAAAGAAAGACGGAAGCGAGAAGGCCTTGGCTGAACGAGAGGTTGAGGATGGGAAAGATCTAAGCCTTACTATTGATGCCAACTTACAGGAAAATGTGTATGAAGAGTTAAAAGGGGAAGCGGGCGCAGCGTCTGCAATGAATCCTAAAACTGGTGAAACACTCGCACTTGTTAGTAGTCCATCATTTGACCCGAATCAAGCCACTTTAGGATTTTCAGCTGACGAATGGAAAACACTTCAGGAAGATAAACGGCAGCCATTGATGACGCGCTTTAAACAGAAATATGCACCTGGCTCTGTTCTTAAACCAATCACTGCTTCTATTGGGTTGAGAAATGGAGCAATCACTCCTGAACAATCGGTGGAAATTGGAGGCCTGAAATGGCAAAAGGATCCATCTTGGGGTAGCTATTATGTCACGAGGGTCCACGAAGCAAATCCGGTAAACCTTGAAAAAGCACTCGTTCTCTCTGATAATATTTACTTCGCTCAAACCGCATTGAATATTGGCAAAGATTCATTTGCACAAGGGTTGAAGGGGTTCAATTTTGAAGAGGAACTCGTTTATCCATTCCCATTGCAAACATCGACGATTGGTAGTCTTGATAATGACATTTCACTCGCTGATTCTGGCTATGGACAGGGACAAATTCAAATGAATATTGTTCATTTAATGGCTGCCTACACACCACTTATAAATGACGGGAATATGATTAGGCCCATCCTGTTACTTGATGAGCAAAAAAGTCAGGTGCTGAAGCAGCAAGCGATGACAAGTGAGAATGCGAAGATGATTTCAACAATGCTAAGAAAAGTCGTCGCTGACAAAAAAGGAACAGCACATGCTGCAGAAATGGCAGATTATCCACTTTCAGGCAAAACCGGTACAGCTGAAATCAAACAAAAACAAGGTGAAAAAGGGATCGAAAATGGATGGTTCATCGCATATGATACGAAATCCTCAAATTTGATGGTCGCAATGGTCGTTGAAAATGTACTAGATAGAGGTGGTTCAAAGGTTTCAGTGAAAAAAGTGAAAAATATCTTTAAGCGGGAAAAATAAAAACAGAGTATGTCCTGTCTTGCATCAATAGAAATAGATATGATTAGGTAGTATGCCAAATTTGGTACATTATCATTCAATTAACTTCTTAAAATGCACCAATTATAAAACATCAGCGGAACCTGTATATTATTTCTATAAAAAATGGCCCAATAGTGGTGCATTTTTTAGACGTTCAGCGGAACCTGCGTACTATTCTTTATCGAATTGCTCCATTTTTGGTGCATTTATAAAAAAGTCGGCGGAACCTGTGTACCTAGTAAAACATTGATATCTCGACAGTTTTTTACTTTTCATGAGCAAAATTAATAAAAAAATACATCGTTCTCCCAATGGTGTTGTTGAAAAAACAGCGGAACTTGTGTATGAAAAATGCACCACAAGCAAGAGTGTATCAGCGAAACCTGTTTAGTAATTTATTGGATAGAATCTCTGAAACGATTGATAGAACAAGGTTTCTTCAATTTTTATAAAAGTTGCCTTTTATAAAAAATGGTTCATTTTCTGTTAATTTGGTGCAAAATATCAGCGAAACTTGCATAGAAAAATAAATTTCAACTTATTCTAAACCCCTTGTGGCTATTGGCCTCAAGGGGTTTATTTTTTTTGGTGCATTTTGCTTAGAGAGCGCACTTTTTCAAAAATCGATTTCGATATACTTATTTCAACAAATTATTCTAGCATTCTTATATACATATAAAGGAGGTGTACGAAATGGAAGTGCATGAATTAGATCACAAAATAAGAAGTGTTATTTCACCGGTTGAAATTATGCAATTCATGACCCATAATAGCCTGCTTTTATATAAGAAAAAAGGATCTCGTGCACCATTTGATAGAGTTGTAGCTTTCGAGAAAGTTGAAAAGAATGATCCGTACCGCAAAGGTGCAGTTTTCGTGTCGCCTACTAAAGAGGACCTTATCAATGGTAAAGGTTATGTTGTTACATCTTATGAAGCATTGCAGGACCGTTATCAGCAATTGTCACACTGGACACCAAACACGTACAGAGGTGGTACTTATTACGATTTCAAAAGACGAGTGATTAAAGGACACACACGTGAAAATCTTAAACAGATTAATGTTATTGGGTTTGACATCGACACAAAAAACGTCGATTTGTATGCCCTTTATTTAGGTTGTGAAGAATTAGGACTACCACGTCCAAACCTTCTTTTGGAAACTCCAAGAGGGTTTCAAGCTTTTTTTGTCTTAGACACACCGTTTTATATTCATAAAAACAATGATTACAAGGCACTTCGAGTAGCAGAACGTTTATCAGAAAATATACGGAAAGCATTAAGTAAGTATGTTCCAATCGATACAGGATGTATACCGTTTGGTTTTTATCGTATACCAAGAGAAGATAATACACTTGATTTTTATGAGGTAATGGCAAATACGAATCAATTACTTTTATGGTCAAAACAGTATGAAGAACAAGAAAAAAGAACTTTTTTGCATGTTGTTTACAATAAGTATACATCAGCATTCGATCAAACGTCTTCAGATTGGTATCATGCACTCATACGTGCAACGGATATTGAAAAAGGGCATCATGGAGCCAGCCGTAATAATGCTCTTTTAACGATGGCTATTGCCAATTACGCTAGTGAAAGATCGTATGAAGAGGCATATGATGAGCTAGACCAGTTTAATAGTAATTTAGCTCAACCTTTATCAAAAACTGAATTTGAACGTACTTTGAATAGTGCATATTCTGGTAAGTATAAAGGGGCGAAACGTTCGTATGTTGAGGGATTACTTGAGTTATGGACAGATGGACAAGCTCAATTTGCAGGAAGAGAAGGTTGGTATAAGTTTAAAAAATCTCGTGAAGATCGAATTCGTTCTCATTATAACGAATGGGAAGAAGATATTATTGCCTTTTTAGAGGCTAGGACAAGCCCCGAAACACCATTTTTAGAGGGCTCTTTAAAGATGCTTGCTGAAATCTTTGGAATGGCAGTATCATCTCTAAAAGAAGTTCTGAAGCGCTCTAGTAAACTAAAAAAATATACAATTGGTCAAGGGCGTGGAGCAATCACGAAAGTGGCTAGTCGAACTATGCTTTTTAGAAGACTATTGCATCTACGTAAAGAACAAGTTAAAAATGCACAATTAACATTTACTGAGTTATTTCCTGAACTAAAACTGTTTAAACACTCACTTGCCATCCCGTCTGTAGAGGCTGATCTACTTTGGGCTGAACTAGACCTGATTTATGGTTGTGGAGCATCGCCACCTACTCTAAATACCGGTTAAAATTAATAAGCCAGTCTGCCTTTACATATCTATATTCTCCTTTTGTCTGGTGTTGCTAGCTTGTTTTTACTAGGTCAGGGTCGTAGTTTTAGAATGTGTGTTTGTTTCTATTTTAAAGCGTAGTGTGTAGTAGCGTTACTTTCGAAAAGATATTTCGAAGGGACTGTTTATTGTTATAGTTAGAATAGGTGCAGTTCAGTAAATGAAATTGTTAATATTTTAGAGGAAAAAAATTTAAGATTGTCTTATAATTTTTTGTCATTGTTATGTATGATTTTATTCATAGTGACAATGGATTGTTTGAGGTAAATAGTTATTTTTTATAATTATTAATTTAATAGTGTAAAAGAAATTGATCAGTGTTATTAAATCAGAAATAAATTAAAACTATATGGGGTTATAATTTAAGCTTTTGTGGCAATTACGTAGTAAAAAAGGAGTTTTATAGGGGATCTTCTTACTTTAACTTTCACTATATAGCCATACATAACGAATTTACTTGATTGGAATTGCGAAACAGTTGTACGTATTGTAAAATGTTGGGAAATTAGAATTTTCGCAATTTATATAGTTTTCAATATGTAATTCAAAAGAAAATGAATGGTTGTGTATTGCGATCTTTTCCACTCAAAAAAATAGTGACTAAGTTCAAGGTCAAGAAATAGGTTCCAGTGAAAAAAAGGGGTTAAAAGTGTTTGAGATAAAGTTAGAAATTCAAATGATTGAAGTAGATTAGCAGCTTGTTTAATAAAAGGATTAGTGTATAAAAGTTAGCTTATAGTGTATACGTATACATTAGTAAAATTGTTGAGTTTATAAGAATGAATAACTTTTTATTTAGCTATTTTAATAGTTTGGTATGAGAACTTGTTCTAGGTATCTATTAATTTCTTAATTTTTAGTTGTGATTCAATTTGCGGTGTGATTTGACTTTTTTGTTAATGGAATCGGTAATGGGGTGGTTAACTGTTAAACAAGAGAGTGGTTCCTATTTTTTAGGTAAAGGGGAATGTTTCCGTTATTTAAATTTCAAGAGCCTAATATTCATCGTGTTTATCGTCGGTTAAGAAAATTAGAGGGTAAGAATTATTTAATACATGAAACGATTGCTCATAAAGTTGGAGTTTATTTGGGGAAAATTGAAGCTAAAAATTTAACGAATGTCAGTGCAACAGTACTAACAAAAGTTTTCATTTATACGATGCAGCATGATCTGCTTTTAACGGATTTGGGCCTATATTATGAGTTTCAAGCTAGAGCAGGGTGTTGAATTTAAATATCGTACTGAAAGAGAAATTCGTCACTCAATGATTGGACAAGGGGATAATCAGAGTAAATTAAAAGCTTACAATGATAACAGGGATCGAATACCTGACACTGTGTTCTTTTTCAAGTCAGCTGAAGGAAAAGTACAACTACCTTGGTCGAATTGGAACTAAATAAGAAAGAACGAAAACGGTATGATAAAAAGTTTAAGCTTTTAGATGCTCTACTTTCAAGTGAACGATTAGAAGATCAGCCTTACGGGTATGATCAAGTGATTGATTTTGCGGATGATGTCAAAATTCTTTTGGTAATTTTAGAAGAGCGTTGGGAAGAGGTGGTGCCAAGTGGACATGCCGAGGAGCCAGGAGCAATCTCAGCAAACTGAAACAGACCGGTTGATTGGTATGGTTGTATTACTATTCTTTTTTCCTGCATTACAGGGAATGCGGATCTTTGCGATTATTCATCAATTCAATAGAACCTGGCTATCATATGCTGCTCTTTTGATAGGATTTATGCTTCTTTTACTGGCAATTTCAATTAGGAACCGACCTTACGTATTTTGGCATCATTTCTGAAATGAATATCCCGTATCTACTAACCGGACTTGAACGGTTAGTCAATGAAGGTCATCCTATTAAAGCTAATGCTTCATCGTATATGATGTTAGTCGCAATGGCGTTGTTATTTTCATTCGGGTACTTCGTTTTTGCAACGTTTCTTTGGAAAAAGCGAGTGAAAACAAAATCCGGTGAAGTACTAAAGCAAAAATCTGAACAAAATTATAAAGCGTTTCGCAAAAATAGGGTTACATTTTTGGACAAGAAACAGCAAAACTATCGAGAAAAACTTTCAACAGGTGTTTTTATATGGTATAGAGATTTTAAAGAACGTATATTATTGAATTCCAACGAATTAAACTACCACATGCTTGCTGCAGGATGAACTGGTACAGGTAAAACTCCATCAATTGCTTCTTTAATGGAGGCAGCATTGCAGCAATAAGCCTTTATCACAAGACGATAAAGATTTAAAATTGCAAAGTAACGTAATAATTTTATTTTGGGACACTACATATTTAATTAAAGTGATAGGATTAAGCTAACAGAAACTAGTAATTAATTCAAAATAGATAGATTCATTGTTTAGAAATTAACAGAAAGGAAGAGAAAAAAGGAATGACGTGTTTTAAGAAGTTCGCAGCTTCATAAAACGGTCAATATCCCACTCCCGGAGAGTGATGTACATCCTTTGTCATTCCTTCATCATTTTAAGATTGCATACTCTAGCTGATCGTTCAGACGCAAATCGTGCATTTGATATCATCCCACGATCCATCGAATCTTTAGCAGAGTATTTAGGAATGAGTAAAAGTACATTATATAGACAATTACAGCCTTTATGGGAGTTTGGTCTAATTGATATTATTGAATACGAAGAGAGTACTAGAAAAGCACAAAAGCCAAAAAATATAATAGTTTACGAATATCCACAAAATATACGCAATCGAACTTCTACCTACCGTATTAAAAGTCAAACGGTTGAATTAAACCGTATCAGAAATAAAACGCAATAATGTTTCAAATATTCTTTTTAATGCTTCAAAAGATAGTAACACTAACATTAATAGGTTAATAGATAAAAATTTACCTTTAGATATGGATAGAAATATAGATGATGATAGAAAGTCTTTTTCTGAAGATCAAATTAACGAGATATGTAATTATTACAAGAATGAATTCAAAGGGAAACTCACTCATCAAATGATCGGATCAAAAATACGAATCGCAAAAGACAAACTATCTAAGGGTGAAGTACATACAAATTTTTCAAATATGTTATTTGTAATGCTAAATAATGCTTACACAAAGTCTCTTGAGAAAATGGAATTAAATCAACAAAAAGAAGAATACAAAGAGAAATTAAAAGATGAACCTAAAGCGTTTGACATTAATATTATGTATAACTGGTTAGAAAATTAATTACACAAAGGAATATTTGCTACCTGTTCAATAAATTGAGCTAGATATCAATACCTTTCAGCTATATTTTTTACGGCACCTTTAAAAAGCATTAGATAGATACAAAAATACAATTATTTACTTTATAGATAACGATATAAATTAACTGGTAATTATCCAGTTCAAATAGATACAAAAAAGATAGTCTTGAGGTGAGAAATTTTGTTTTCAAAATTAATTGATCGATATGCACTCCGAAATTTTCATAAAAACATTAGCAACGCTGCACATTACACTTCTTTTCAGGAGCATGTCAATAAGAGGAATAGGGACGAGTTTTATAGTACTAATTCTGTACCAAATGTATCTCTTACTACCCATAGTATCGAGGATGAATATACTTCTGGAATTTTTGAATTTCAGAGTATTGTTCCGATAGGGGACACCATCAATGATCTTGTTACTGGGGAATTTGTTCAACATGAGAATAAAGAACAACCAAATGTTATTTTTGTACATGGATGGAGAATGAAATCGAATGATCGACTAATAAAAATGTTTCAACATCACATGAAGAAACATCAGTGGAATATGTATTATTATACTTTACCTTACCATTTGCAAAGAAAGCCATTTGAGTCATCTTTTAGTGGTGAACATATGGTGAGCGCAAATATTGAACGTACAGTGCAAGCAGTTAGACAAGCAGTTGTGGATTTAAGATCTTTTATTCATTCAATCAAGAAGAGACAACAAGGGCCAGTTTTTGTCGTAGGTCTTAGTCTTGGTGGATTTATTACAAATTTGCTTGCTACTGTTGAGGACCAGGTAGATGCAATGGTGTCTATATTTTATGTGAATTCTCTTGCACATACGATATGGAATACTGATCCAGGAAAATTTATCAAAAAAGAACTGTTAGAAAATGGAGTTCGATATCAAGAAATATCTGAACACTTTAAAATTCTAGAAGCGAGTTTAGTTCCTCCGAAAATAAAACAGGATCACATTTTATTACTTTCTGCTAAATACGATCAATATGTAGATATTGAAGATGCAGATATATTGTGGAATGCTTGGAATAAACCAAGAAGGATTATCTACAATTGTGGTCATTCGGGTATTGTTCTTAAACGAAATAAAATTGCGAAAGATGTTATGACTTTCTTGCAAAATAGAACAATGAGGTGAGAGTTATGGTCATGCTCGTCATTGTTCTAGGAATTATGGGGATCACTTTATTTTGGAAGAATTATCAAAATGAAGCGCTTCGTTGGTCGAGTTATTTAGCTTTCGTTGGTATGTTTGGTGGAATAGGAACTCTGTTGGGCAGAGGGATGAATCGTCCAGAATATATTAAATTTGCAGATGCTTTTTTTACATCTACTTCACATTTTTTTGTTCCCTATACTAGTTTGATATTTGGTTTTCTTTATACCGGTATCATTAAAGAAAATAAACTAAAAAGAATATGTAAAGTTTTATTCCTTCTTCCAGTAATATATATGTATTTCCATATCGAATACTATCCTGATTTTAAAGTGAATTTTAAAGTTATATCGACATGGGCTGTTCCATATATGTTTATATGTATAAGTTTATTGGCCTATACGGCATTGAAAGAAAATAACCCTATTATCAAGCAGAAAAGAATATTGACTTGTATATATGTGATACCGATGATCAGTATGTCGATGATAACAAATTTCATTTTGGAGGCATTCGGTGTTGTAGGAACTTGGGATTTTTTTAATCCTTTAATCATTGGAGTCCAATTTCTATTATTCGTCTATTATGGCATACGCTATGGTATTCTAGGTGTTAAAATTAGAATTGAGAATGATCGAAGTGAATTAATGGTTAAAAGCGCTGTTTCAGGTACAGCAGTTTTCAATCATACAATTAAAAATGAAATTGCCAAAATTGATTTCTTAATCGAACAGCTAGAAGGAAAAATAGTAGAGAACGATAAAGAAACACTTAGTAATATGAATTTAACGAAAAAATCAATTAATCATATTATTGATTTATCTACACGAGTTCAATCTCAGTTAGATGTTGTTGATTTTAAAATAGATTTCTTCTGGATAAACGATGTTATTGAAGAAAGTATCATACTCTTAACACCGTTGCTGAGAGAAATAATCATCCATAAAGATTACAAACTCGATTATAAATTAAAAGGTGATTCAGTTCATTTTAGAGAAATGCTGTTAAATATCCTTAAAAATGCAATCGAAGCAATTAAAGGATCTGGAAAAATAACAATTAATGTCTATCGTGATAGAAAATATATATACGTTGATATTATTGACACAGGAGCTGGTATTAGCAAAGAAAACATGTCTCTTGTGTTAAATCCATTTTTCTCTACAAAAGGAAAAGTTGATAATTATGGACTAGGATTAACATATTGTTTTAATGTAATGCAGCGCCTTAATGGAAAGCTACTGATTAGAAGTAAGTTACACAATGGAACTGCTGTAATGCTTAAATTTCCGATTAACAGAAAAATTGAATTTCGGAGTATCATAGGCTAGAGGTGTTAGTAATGAATAAAATTGGATTGTTAATTGTAGAAGATGATCCTGTTTGGATGGATTGTTTGTGCAAATTAGTAGAAAGAGAAAATGATATAGTTGTTGTTGAGAAAGTATCAACTAAAGAAGCTGCCTTGAATGTTGATTGTACGAAATTTGATGTGGCATTATTAGATCTTTCATTGACAGATAATGTTGAGAAATTCGAAGGAATTGAAATTGCTGACTATTTAAGAAGCAAGAATTTTTGTAAAATCATTATGTTAACTTCGTGGGAAGATAAAGATACCATCCTCAATGCATTTGATAAAGGTGTAATGAACTATGTTGCAAAAAAGTCTTTTCGAGATATACCGAACGCAATAAAAGAAGCTTATCAAAATAATCATAGTCTTCATTCTGACGCTACAAACATTGTTTTATCTGAATTATTGAAAGAAAGAAAAATTAAAAAATTAACTAAAAGTGAACGAGAAGTGTACGAATTGCATGAAAAAGGTTTAAAGAAAAATGAGATTGCTTCAATTTTATATAAATCAGTGGAGACAATAAAACTTCAAATTAAGAATATTAGAAAGAAAATAGAAAAATAAGCATTTTATTATACAATATTTGTAGCTGATTGGGGAGGGTTAATTTTTTAACCCTCCCCAAATTATTTTCTACATGCTAACTTTATTTATAGAAATGAGGAGAAGTATAAGATTAATTATATGTAGTTACAAAAAATGATAATATATTCACTTCCGCATGAACCTTAAGATTTTTTCATGAAATTAAATGGATTTATAAATGAAATTTAAAATAAAAATTTTGGAATTATCTGGATTGTAAACGGATGACTAATAATTATAGAACTATTAAAAAATGAGACAGTAAGAATCGTGTTGGAAGCATTCATCTTACAGTTTCCATAGCAAATAAGGGTTGCTAGGTAACTTTGTCTCATTCCAAAATTGCACATGAAAACCCTAGATTTTCATTGTCTATTTAGTTAGATTATGGGGGAAGGTAGTATATTTTTTCATAAAAATGATTAATCTTTTTATTGTGAAACATATACTTTTTGTGTACTCAGTAGGAATGAAGATAGCGCATTTACCTAGAAATAGGAAAATGCGCTATCTTTTTTTCACATCGGTTCATTCATAAAAGAATAAAAAGAGTTAAAGGTAATGTCTTCTCACCTTTATCAATGAAGGCACTCGGTTACGCTGTGGGTTGTTTTGACGAGTTGGTCTCTGAAAACCAACAACTCAAAATTAACCTTAGACGCAAGTCGTCAAGGGCGTGATGTGAGGTTGGGTTAAATGCCCGCACAATTAACCAGTATTCTATAACGAATGGTTATGTTACGTGATTAATTGATTAAACAAAAACCTCTATAAATTAAACGTAGGAAACTTAATTTTATAGGTTTTTTCATTTATTTTCAATGATTTGAAAGTGATTTTGTTTGATAATGATTGGTTAGAAACGCGATGACAATGCCTGTTTGCACATTCGAGCGATTAAAAGACAACCATTTATTAGATTTTGTATAAGTTTCCCATACTTTTACGGGGGATTAATACAAAGATTTCATTCATCAAGAAAAACTTCAAAACAGAAAAGGCGTTATGAAGATGAGTGTGAAACTCAGTTCACTGAAAAAGCAGGGCTATTTATTTTGTCTAAAAGAGGCTGAGTTATTGATTCTGGGTCAATGGGAAGTTATACAAAGTGTGCATTTATTGAAATTGAAAGACAGTTTCATGCAAATACAAAATAAATGAAAGGAGAAATAATAAAATGGCAATACCAAAAGAAGTAACAAATAAGAAATATCGATTACGTTTTATTCGAAAAGCTACATCCGCGAAAGGAATGATAAAACCACTTAATGTCGTCCTCGAACTGAATGGTCAATTTACAGCAACACAGTTATTAATAGGCTTTTCTGAGTGGATGAAAAGAGAACCGAATAAGACTTTCATTGTAACAAATGCGAGTGATGACAACGGTACAGCCTTTACTGAGGATCAAGTTCAATACCTTGAGGTAAGACCATATGGCACACAAGGTAACAACGATCGGATCTTGTTATTATCGAATCAAGAAACAAGTCGCTTAATACAATTTATGACCTCATGAATTGAATACATGTAATTATAGCAGCGTTTCATCGGTGCTTATTTATTTTGCTATTTAAGTTAGAAAGGAGAATTTCGATGTCAGAAACAATTAATTTAAAAGAACTAAAGAAACAAAAAGAAAAAATGGAAAAGTTGATGTCAGTATTAGGGGAAGAATATAACGAATGGTTATACCAGCAACATCAAAACTATATTGTGGAAAATAGTGAAAAAGCATTTGAACAATTATTGGTGTTAAAAGAAAAATTTTCTTCAACTAAACAAGAAGTGGATGTATTAGAAAATAAACAGTATGAAGTAAGAGAAAATGGATAAAAAGGAAAGTAGGTTTGGTTCCTATTTAATTATTATTATAGGAATCTTATTCATTCAGACTAAAGTAAAAGCCAAAAATGATTAGGCTAAGGTAACCTATAATTTTGATGAAATTAAAAATATTACAACAAAAGATGTTATAACTGCCTCAAGAATGACTTTACCCGTTATTGGGGAAGTTGACATTCAGAGAGTGAAGTTGAGACTGCCATTTATTAAAGGCGTTTCGGCAGGAGCTGGTACCCTAAAACCGAATTAAACGATGGGAAAAAACTATACTTTAGCTTCACATTATATGAAAAATCTGAATCTCTTATTTAGTCCACTTGATCGGATAAAATAGGGGATTTTGTTTATCTCTCAAATGAAGAAAAGACTTTCATCTGTCAAGTAATAGAAAAACATGTTATTTCGTCAGATTATATTGAGGCTATAGAAGATAAGAAGGATGACCCCATTATTCCATTAATCAATTGTCATTCAAATGAGACAAAAAGATTATTTGTAGGAGGAAATTTGTATGGATTTATTAAATACAACTGGTTTAGCAATTTTAAAATGGTTACAAGGTGGTGGAATCGTAGGTGCTGCGATTGCACTATGTATCGGTGGTTATTACTTTATGTTAGGTGGAGATAGTGGACGACCGAAGGCCAAGGGTTGGTTTATTGGTGCTACGGTTGGTTTGATTGTTGTTATGGGTGCTTATGCACTAGCGCAAGGTATCAACAGCAACATTCGATTCTAAGATCAAAAGTAAAAATCAAAACTGATAGATACACAAAATTTTGTGTACCTATTCTTTTTAATGAAAAGGATGTGAACTAAATGCTACAAGTAGTATTTACCCAATTGAATCATAAGATGTTTCAAAAATCTGAGAAAATTGATTTTATTGAAGCCGTACAGAAATCTGCAGAACTCGAAAAAGTCTGTCGAGAAGAAAAAAAGGAATTAGACTGCCATTTTTATTTAATTGAAAAAGATAGTGATGGTTCGCCAATCTACACAGGAACGTTTCAGTTTGGTTCCTATAAATCCCCAAACCTTTATCAACATATTAAACAAAATCTTGAACAAATGAAAATCAATAAAAAGCACGAACAAGATAAGTTAATCCTTTTGTCTAAAATGGAAGATTGTCTTCCAGATGTCTTTAAATTAGAAGAAAAAAATGAGCATGTTCATTTAATTGGTCTGGATCAAAGTAGAATATCAAAACTAAAAAAGTGGCAAAGACGTACAATCTATTCAATTGCAGGGGTTGTTTCACTAACTTTAGTTGGAACAGCTACGTTTATGAGTTTAGTAATTAGTAATGGTAAACATGATGTACAGAAACAAACCAATCTAGTAAAAGAACAAACGAAAATAATAAATCAGTATGAACATGCGTTACTCGGTGATAATGAGAGTATACTAAATTATTTTGGTAAACATAAAAAAGACTTAACAATAGAGCAAACTCAGTTGTATGCCAAATTACTGTTAGATCAAAAAAAATACAAAGATGTAGTAGGTATCTATAAAAATAATGTTGGTTTCGTAGAAACATTGATCTCAACCAAAGGCAGTATTGATCAACTGAGAGAATATAATGCTAGTTTTCCTACAGATGAAGGGAAATTCGATTTATTATTTGCAGATAAGAAATATGCGGATTTACTTAAGCTAACAAAGGTTGAAATGACTGTAAAAAGAAGTGAGATGAAAACATATGCTTATCTCAAAACCGGTAACATTCAAGGAGCAAAAAACGAGTTATCGAACAATAATAATGAAAAATTAATACAAAAAATTACCAAATATGAAGACTTAACAAAGCAATTAAAAGATATAGATAAGGCAATTTCCATATCAAAGGAAAGTAAAAAGAATGATGACGTCAAGAAACTAACAGATAGGAAAAATGGATTACAAAAACAATTAAGGTCAATTTAAGTAATAAAGATTGTGCTTGTTA
This sequence comes from Gottfriedia sp. NPDC056225, assembly GCF_042267765.1. NCBI lineage: Bacteria > Bacillati > Bacillota > Bacilli > Caryophanales > Bacillaceae > Gottfriedia > Gottfriedia sp. NPDC056225. The sequence continues at coordinate 31,455 of NZ_JBHJTJ010000035.1, forward strand.
TATGAAAGTTCCGTTTAATTTCTCGACATCAATTATTAAAGATGAATATGCAATGACTGACAAGGTGTTTATGGTTATATGTAAAAATTTAGTATTCATATTTCATGCAAATTCGGTGGACAAGGCAAGTAGATAAATTACGTCAAATTACAACAACCCAATAAATTCGCATGTAGCAATAATTGATGTCACAAACTCGAACCTGGGTCTGATGATGAATAAAGAAAGTGCAGATAAACTCGTTTAGAATATACGAAGGTTATTGAGTGAAATATAAATTTTCATAATTCAATATTTTAAATTTATATAGTCGTTAAGTTCTGGGTAACCAAATGTTATCACACTGCTCCTTTCTTTGTTTATTGGCTATTACTAACTATTTCTATATTGAATTGTATCTTCAGTATAAAACAGAAACTTAGGGAACTAGATATTATAGTTTCCATTTTGACATTTACAGAAGGAGAGCCTATGTTAAAATATTTTGAAAAAAAAAATACATTAATTGGTATTTGGATAGGGACTTGTTTAATTGTCTTATTTTTATCAACAATGGTTGGTAATGCTGTCGTTTCACTTTTACAGTCATTAACTGACTTCGGTCATCCCCATACACCTCATCTTGAAGTAAAAGACTTTTTTTTGTTTCAGTTAAATATTTTTTTCTATTTATTATTGATGTGTCTTGCAATTTTTTGTGCAAGTATTGTAGTTTACAAGATTCGTTCGAACTTTGCTTCGTTAGAAAAAGGGCAGAAAGGGACATCACGGTTTACAACATTAGATGAATTACAAAAACAGTATCGAGCAGTACCTGAGAAAGAAGAAAAGTTCCCAGGAATAGGAGGAATTCCAGTTTCTCGGTACCAGGATAAAATTTTTATAGATGATTCACCAGTAAATAATTTAATAATCGGGACAACTCGTTCTGGTAAAGGGGAAACCTTTGTCTTTTCAACAATAGATCTATATAGCCGTGCCGAAAAACAGGCGTCAATGATACTAAATGATCCAAAAGGAGAATTGTTCGCAGCTTCAAAAGATACTTTAGAAAAACGAGGTTATCATGTCGAAGTACTTAATCTATTAGATCCTCTACAGAGTATGTCTTACCAAATTCTTCAGTTAGTGATTAAACACTATAAACAAGGTAACTATGCTCAAGCACAACAAAGTGCAAACACAGTTAGTTTTATGTTGTTCAATGATCCGAATTCGAAAGATCCATTCTGGCAAAATTCTTCTATTTCACTTTGTAATGCCTTAATACTAGCAATTTGTGATAAATGTACTAAAGAAGGAAGAGAAGATCAAATTACAATGTATTCCGTTGCGAACATGTTAAATACGTTAGGTAGTAAAACAATCAAATATAATGATGGTTCAGAAGACAATGCACTAGATTTATATTTTAGAAACTTACCAGATGATAGTGCTGCCAAAATGCAGTATGCTACATCAAATTTCACTTCTGGTAATACAAGGGGAGGAATTTTCTCGAATACATCCTCAAAATTAAGTATCTTTACAATTGATAACGTTGCAAAGATGACATCTAAGAGTAGCTTTGATTTAAAGAAGGTGGGATTTGGTCGAGCAGTTGTTGGAACTTCAAAACCTTTAACACGTATTAATATGGAGTTTCCAAATGGTGAAATCGAATCGATACGGACCGATGCAAATGGTAACTTTGAATTGAACTACACAAATACTATCGAAAATGGAGAGACAATTGTATTTAGAGAAAAGGAAAAGGATCGTTCATTAGATGTAATGGTTACATCAATTGATAAAGAAGGAGTAGTAGAATTTACTTGTGAAGGTGCGAGTGAAGTCATTCGAATTCAAAAAATCGACTCCTATCAAAAACCGATTGCTGTATTTATGATAACACCCGACTCAGATCCTTCACTTCATGTCATTGCTTCTCTATTTGTTGCTCAACTTTATACAGAGTTATCCATTAATGCTTCTGTCACAAAAGGTGGAAAATGTTTGAGAGAAGTAGTTTTCATATTAGACGAATTCGGTAACATGCCGACAATTCCAAATATGGATACGAATTTAACAGTTTGTTTAGGTCGTGGTATTCGATTTAACTTAATTATACAAGCATATAGTCAATTAAAAACGAAATATGGAGATGCCTCAGAAACAATTGATGGTAACTGTAATAATACCATCTACATTCTAACAACAGACGAAACGACTGCAGAACGGATCTCGAAAAAATTAGGAGAAAGAACGATTACTACAAAGAGCCGTAGTGGTCATACGTTATCACTCGATAAAAGTAAAACAGAGAGTGTAGATGGAAGAAGATTATTGACATCAGTAGAGTTAATGCAACTTCAAGAAGCTGAAACCGTTATTATTCGGATTATCAAGCGTCAAGATTTAGATCGAAAACGTATTACACCTTATCCAATCTTTAATTCGAAAGAAACGGCAATGAAGTATAGATGGGAGTACCTATCTGAGGACTTTGATACGGACAAATCAATCAATGACATTGATATTCGTTGCTTGCATGCAGATGTGAATTTAAAGAAATTAATCATTAATTTTAACGGAAGTAATAGAAACCCTGTTGAGGAAGTATTTCAATCTTTAGATGAGAAACTTGGCCAGTATGTTAAATCGAACCAAGAAGAACCCCACCAACCTGATACGTCAGATCCTGAAGAGCCTAAACTAACAGATTGGCAAAAAATGGATATCCAAACGTTTTTCAAAGGTGATAGCTTAATTTCTTTCATTGAAAAACATGAAAGTGATATTCGGACTATGAATATTCTTGATTTTAATGATTTACTAGTCAATTTACGAGAAACGAATCAAATCAAGATGAATATCTATACGGCAGTGATTGATAAATACAAAGCTTTAATTAATGAATATGAAAATAGTTAAATAATGGAGGTAAGGAAAAGTGAAAAATAAGATTAGCAAGCTACTAACAGCGATGATAGGGCTCTGTTTACTAACCATCATTTTAACAGCTTGCGGGAAGACCCCTTTTAATGGAGAGGGAAAAATCATTAATATTGATTTAAAAGAGTATCAACAGTTTGTAGATGGTAAAAAAGACGGATTTGTTTATGTAAAGCGTCCGTTTCCTGAACAAGAAAAACGATATTTAGATCAATTAACTAAAATGGGGAAGGAAAAACATTTTAATGTTTATGTTATTGATGGTGGTTTAGATCTTTATAGCAAATATATTCATCAAATATCTAGAACGATTGTTTACTATAAAGAAGGTACCGTAAAATCTACTGTAGATCTTGAGAAATTTGAAAAAGACCAAGTAGATTTAGTTATCAATCAATTTCTTCAAGATGTGAAGGAGAATGAGTAATGAATCAAACGGTCCAAATTCTATTAAAATTCTCAGACCATCTAGAAATTTCAAATCCAATTAATTATATGTTTAGAATTATTGGATGGTTAATTATTAATGGTTTAGTCTGGTTAGTTGATTCACTATCGAATGTAACGGATTCCATTTTAAAGTTAAAATTATTTTTCACAGACAATCAAATACACGATCTAATTGATCTCTTAAAGCCATTATCGATTACGTTAATGGCTTTTTCTCTTTTATATTTAGGTTATTTAATAATGTTTCAAAAAAAAGTGAATCGAGAAGCCATTGTAGTGAATATCTTTATGGCTCTTGTTGTTTTTACAATTTTAGGAACAGGGATGGAAAAGACAAATAAATTTACAGACCAGGCAATTGAAGGTTTTGGAATTTCAGGTACTCAATCCATTGCGATACAAATTGTAAAGGACAACATAACGGATGTTTCACAATACGATTTAACTAATTGGGAAACAGTGAATTTAGATAAACCAAATAAGATTCCAAAAGATAATATATTAAACATTTCGATAACAGAACCAATTGATAAAGATTTTCAATTTGATAATAAGAAAGAATTGAGTCAAAACGGGCAGTATGCTTTTGAAAATAAGCTTAGTTACGGAGATAGTGGTACACCAAAAGAAGTCGAATTAGATAAAGGATTGTTCACGTTCGATGAGAATTATTACCGTTGGGATTGGAACTTTTGGACGATTGCGATCACGTTAGGGGTTATGGCGTTTACCATGGTGACAATTGCGATTAAGTTAGCTAAGTTATTTTTTGAATTAACATTCAATTATGTACTGGCTACCATCATTGCGCCAGCCGATATCCATTCAGGCCAAAAGACGAAACAAGTTATTCAAAATATCCTTAATATCTTTATTACAACCATTATGATATTTATGTCACTTAAGATTTATACAATCGGAACTGGTTTTATTACGCAAAAACTTGATGGAATTGCCTATGTAATTGCATTATTCTCATTCTCTTTAGCTGTGGTTGATGGGCCAAATATCGTTGAGCGATTATTTGGAATTGATGCAGGTCTCAAATCAGGTTGGGGAGCACTTGCAGGTGCATATGGTGTTGCGAAAGGTATGAGTAAAGGAGTTAATGGTATTACAAGTTTAACAAAGTCTTTGGCACAAGGTGGTGCTAATACAGTTGCAAGTATGGCTGGTGCTACGAAAGGACTATCATCGAATCAAATGAATTTATCAACTAATCAAAATTTTAATGGTACGATGAACAATCAAAATGATTTAACTCAAAATAGTAAAGATGACAAACAAATAAATCAAACAAATAACGAACAGGCTAGCTTAGAAGCGAATGCAGGAATGGGACAAGTTGCTTCATCCCTCGAACAAGAAATGGATCAACAACAGGCACATGATAATCCAAATCAGCCAATCGGTCTACATGAAGAAATGAATGCAAGTGGTGTAAATACACCATCTTCTGAAATGGAAAACCAACCAGGACAATTGGGCGGCGAATCTTCACCAACTGGTTTACACGAAGAAATGAATGCAAGTGGTGATAATTCTTTAACTTCTCAAATGGAATGCCAAGTAGGGTCAGTTGAAAATGCCTCAACTAATGGCCTACATCAAGAAATGGATAAAGAAAATTCAATCGCAAGTGTAAGGTCAGATGAACAATCCAATGTCCAAAGTGGATTACAGAAAGAAATGAATAATAGTCAACCAGCGCAAACGACAAGTAATCACCTTTCATCGAGTGTTCGTACAAACGAGCCTATGAAAAATTCATCTGTTTCATCAAACCAAAACGGTCAACAAATAAGTCCAGGCAGTGCCAATAGTCGTAAACCTATGCAAGAAACTAGACATGTTGGCCAAGTGATAAGAGATCGATTCACTCAAGAGAAACCTGTTCAAAGTGTTCAACGTTCTTATAAGATAGGTGAAAATACTGGATCAGCGCTTCGTAATAGCATCGCAAATTATCGAGATAAACATCGAAATAGTCGAAATGAGGAGAGATAATATGGCGAATTATCGGATTCCGAAAGAGGTTACTTCTGAATTGAAAATTAATAAAGCAATTTACCTATTTGATCTATTTTTCATCATGGGTTTATTACTAGGGGCAATGGTTTTGGGGAATCTCGTTATAACTTCCTTAAAACAATTTTTTTATGTCTTTGTTGGTATTGTCGGACTTGTTTTCATACTACGTCCATACACAAACCCTCAAAAACGGATGTATCAAGCTGTGTTAATCGCTGCTTCAAGAAAAAATGAGACGTATTGTGCGATCGATGATCCAAAGAACGAAAGGAATGAGAACCAGTGAGTTTGAATGAAAAGACCGTCAATCTTTCACTCGTTGAAAAAAATAATCCAGAAACGAGTACACCAGCTATATTTGATGAAAGTCAAATAATGATGAAGAAAAAACAGAAAGAAGATAAACCAATCATTAAAAAGAGTATTGCAGACATCATTCCAGTGATTGATCTAACAGCTAATGGATTTATTGAACTGAGAAATGGCGAATTCATGGAGATTCTACAGTTAACCACAAAAGATGTGTATTCGTTAAATGAAGTAGATAAAAATCTAAACATCTATTCATTTGCCTATTTCTTACAGTCGTATTTAGAAGATATGAAGATTGTACCGTTAAACTTTCCTGTCGACACAACCATCCAACAACAACATATCCAACGAAAACTAGAACGTACAGATAACCAACTGTATGTTCCTTTTTTAAAGAAAAAGCTAGAGGAATTACGATTTATTGAAAAGAATCGCACGAATCGAGAATATTACTTGTTTCTTTATTCAGAAAGTGAATTTACTTTAAAGAATAAAGCCATTCAAGTTGAACGATTGTTACAACGGACAACACCAATCAGTCATTTAAGTGAGGAGAAGAAGATAGCGATTTTGTACAAGCTGAACAATTTAAATTCAAAGACTAAGTAAGGGTGAGGATGAAATGAAACTTTTAACAACAGTGTTTTCACGGTTTAAACAAAGGGAAACAAATCTGACAGATAAAGAAAAGAATGGGTACAATCCGTATCTAGTAGCTGAAATCCAACCGCAAGGTGGGATCAAATTTGAAGAAGCGTTCATTCGAAAAGGTGATGGTTATGAAACATGCATCCATGTATATGATTACAATACATTAGTCAGTGATATGTGGTTAGAGCCGATTTTAAACATGCCAAATGTTGTTGCGACCATTGATATTTCAACACCTAATCGAAAAGAAATTGTCGACTCGATTAATAAGTCGATGGCTGAACAAAACGTTCGACACGCCACTGCAAAAGATAATATTGATCGCATCGATGCCAGGGAAAGTTTCCAGGAGTTAAGTGAAATGTATGATGCCATTACACAAGGTGAAGTCATGAAACGAATTCATCTACGTTTCTATATTAGCGCAAAAACACTCGATGAAATCGAGAGAAACGCAAAGGATGTTATTGAAAACTTAGAAGCTCAGAACTTCCGTGGAAGTATCTTCTTAAATGAACAAGAATATGAATGGGAGGGACTTTTTACAAGTTACTCGACACAGTTGAAGTATACGAATAAACGAAAAGGAAAAGAGATTCCATCTCTTTCTCTTGCAGGTGGATATCCTTTTCATTTCACATCATTAGATGATCCTTACGGCACTCATTACGGGACAACAGCTACAAAAGGTAATGTCATTTGGGATTTATTTTATAGTGACAATCGAAGAAAACATTACAATGCGTTAATGATTGGTAAAATGGGGTCTGGGAAATCGACATTACTAAAGAAAGTTGCATTAGATAATGCGATTAAAGGCTACTATACACGCATTTTAGACATTACTGGTGAATTTGAAGGGCTAGTTAAACAATTAGGAGGAAAAATAGTCGCATTAGATGGTAGTGAAGGGTTAATTAATCCTCTTCAAGTGTATGCGACTGCAATCGATGAAGATGGTGAAGTCAATGAAGAAGGTAGTTTTAGACAGCATTTAAGTAAATTAAATGTCTTTTATCGTTTTTTAAATCCAAATGCTCCTGATACAGAGCTTAAAGAATATGAAAATCTTTTACGAAATTTATATGTGTTAAAAGATTTATGGAGTGAAGATGGGTCGATTGACATTACAAAGAAAAAAGCAATTGAGTATCCGATTTTTTCGGATTTTCTTTCGTATGTACGAGACGAATTATACAGTGATTTTGATAAAAAAGTCCTTCGAACGAACTTAAGTGAAGATCGAATTAAGCGTTTAGGTGATATTGAATTAAACATTGATAACATGGTAACGACTTATGGCCAACTATTTAATGGTCATTCCAGTATCGAAAATATTAATAAAGAAAAAGTCGCTTCATTTCCACTTCGACACTTGTCTGCGATGAAGCCGGAAATCTTTCAAGCGCAGTTGTTTAATCTCATGAACATGTTGTGGGAAGGGATGTTATACAATGGTTCTCCTCAGTTTCGAGCATTTAATAAGAAGCAATTACGCTTCGAAGATGCCATTCGTTATTTGATCTTAATTGATGAATCTCATCACATCATCAATACTCGAAAAGGGTCTGAACATGGTGTGGAGTACATTGAACGATTTATGAGGGAAGCACGTAAATATTTCGGTGGCATCTTCTTTGCGAGTCACTTAATCACTGACTTTGTACCTGAAAATGCAGATATAGGTGCAGCAGAAAAAGTAAAAAATCTATTTCGTTTAACACAATATAAAATCATTGCGGAACAAGATTCCGAATCATTGAAGAAGCTACAAGAAGTCTTTGTGAACCAATTAACAGAGAGTGAATTAGCTCAAATTCCTTATTTAAGTAGAGGAGAAATCTTCTTAAGTATTTCAGGTGTAAAGAACATCAAATTAAAAGTAGATGTGTCAAAAGAAGAATTAGACTTGTTTGGTGGGGGTGCATAATGCTATGCACTTTATAGTAAATTTAATTCCTAAAAAGTTTTATGTATATGGTGCCACAATCCTCATTGTTAGCCTGCTCGTGCTAATTATGGGGATTTTTACTGTACTCGTCAACAACACTTCACAACAAGTAACAGATTTCGGAATAACATTCGATACAACAGGATTTGAGATTGGAAGTGCACCATTAAATGAATTAGTAGAAGGTTATCGTGATGATATTTACCGAGAAGCAATGGCCAACGGAATCTCTCAATATACAGACCTAATTCTGGCCTTAATGATGCAAGAAAGTGCTGGTAGAGGAAGTGATCCAATGGAATCTTCAGAGAGCTTGTGTGGTTATATTGGCTGTATTACTTCACCACAAGCGTCCATCACACAAGGTGTAAAACATTTCAAAAATGTAATGGAAAGTGCAGGACAAGACGTATTGCTAGGGCTTCAGTCTTACAACTTTGGTGGAGGTTTTATTGACTATGCAAAAGAAAAAAACGGTGGTAAATACTCGAAAGAACTAGCGTTTGAGTTCTCGCAAATGATGTATAGTCAGTTAGCATACACAGGGGATTATTCTTGTGTTCGAGGTGATTCAGTCCCAACGGGAGCCTGTTATGGAGATCCCTTATATGTAGATGCAGTATTAAAATATTATCATCCAAAGAGTGTTGCAGCACTTGATAGTTTACCTTTACATAATGGAAGTGCACTTGCAAATGCGAGCGGAAAATTAAAACTAGTTTTAACAGAAGCATACAAATATGAAGGCATGCCTTATGTCTTTGGAGGTAACAATCCGGAAGAAGGATTTGATTGTTCTTCTCTTATGCAATGGATTTTTAAAGAAGCTGATGTGAATCTTCCACGTACCGCAAATGAACAATATAAAGCTTCAACTAAGATCACACAAGCTCAATTAAAACCTGGTGACTTAGTCTTTTTTAGTGGAACATATAACGCTGGTGTAACGGTAACACACGTCGGCATTTATATTGGAAATGGAAAAATGTATGATACTCATAGCGTAGGAGTAGGTGAAACTGATTTAACTAATTCGTACTGGAAATCACATTTATATGCTTATGGTCGAGTGGCCAATTTTGATAATTAGGATGTGAAATATGGATACTATTAAACTAATAAAATGGCTAGGAGTCTATTTACTTATTTTTCTAACAGCTATAAATTTATACTTTTTTGTTCATCAACAGAAAGAAAATAGCAATCTATCTAAATTAAAAGAACAGAAGATTTCTCTTCAAAATAAAAACATGAAAATGAAAGAAGAAGTAAATTTATTTTCTCCTACTAGTCGAGAAAAGCATTATCAAGCGATGATCGAAGATGCAAAATTATTTGTTCACTCAGCTTATATTCAACAAAAAGAAGGGTATTCTGAACGCCGAATGGCTGCGAAAAATATCATGACGAATGAATTATGGAAACGATTTTTCCCGGCAAATACAACGTACCAGGACCAAATTCAGACAAGCATTTCAAACGAACAATATTATGTTCAAGAACTAAAACCGAATCAAAATCAAGTCGATGTGATGGTTACGTTTACGCATCAATTGAAAGTTGTTGCGACTGGAAATGTCGATAAAGCAAATTTAATTGTCGTTGTTTCTTTTCAAAAAGTGGGTGAGAAGTGGATAGCGACAAACATTAAAGATGTCAGTGATTGAAAAAATAAACTGAAAAGGAAGAGGTAGATGTTTAAACGAGATCGAGTGAACTTGCGAAAAAAATCATCTTTTTTTATGGGAATCCTACTTTTTGTGACATTAGGATTCTCATTTTTTTTATCTTCAAAATTCATTTTCACTGAAAAAATACCAATTAGAAATACAACAATCAATGAAGAATTATCGATTCCAGGTAGTGGTTCGGTCATCATTCAATCATGGTTGTATGATCCGTCGAAGAACGTAATGGAAGTCACACTTCTGACGAAAGATATCAAAAATCTGGAGAATGATGTGCTATTTAATGTCTTTCAACGAAACGGAAATTCGGATGGTTTACAAGTAAAAACGGTGTTTAATGATGATGAAATTTACGTCTTAAAAATCTATGGACTATCAAATGAATTTCAACAAGTAGCATTAGATGTCATCAAACAAACGGATGAAGAGTTTAATGAAATGGAACAAACGAGTCATCAAAAATCGGAGAAACATAAACAAGTTTTAACAACACTTTACGCAGATCAACGAAAAGTAAAACAAGAAAAAATTGACGTAAAAACAGATAAAGAGTATGAAGTTTATCTATCTGATGTGCTCATTGAAGAAACAAATCTTCAAATTAAAAAGGCTAGAAATAATATCCAAAATGAAGAAACAAAGCAACAAACGCTTCAAAATGAGATCAAAAAAAATGAAGAGAAACTCATCTATCAAACAGAAGATGAGAAGGCAGAAACGCAGAGTATCATTGATGGATACCAACAATTAATCAATGAATCAAGTGAAAAAACGAAAAAGTTTGAAGAAAAAATAACGTTATTAAATGAAAAAATTGAGAAGCTAGAATTGAAAAAAAGAGAGAGCAATTTAAGTGGGAAATTGTAAGATGAGAAGTGATTTATACTTCTTTTTTTGATTTTATAAAATAAATGAGTGCCGAATGACCGACGATTACCGATTTTCGAGATGCCGAATGACCGACGATTTGGGAAAAAATGGAGTACCCAAGAAAACACTAGGCTTTGCCTAGTCCCACAACCTTTTTGGGGGCAGTTTTTCCTTATGCTCTTTCTCTTCGATTTTAGTGTTTGGCCAAATTCAGTTCATTAACAAAAAAGGAGTATAGAAATGGAAATAAAAATTAGAAATCTAGATCCAGTGATTGTAAAAAAATTTGATGAGATGGCAAAGAAAAGTTCAATCTCACGAGATAAATTATTACGATCAATCTTAACAAAAATTGCAGTTACTCCTGAAGTAGATGATAGAGAAAAAAGATACGAACAACTAATTGCGAAAAATATTGAGATGATGGAATTGATGAGTCTTGAAGTTGGGCATTTACGAAATATCATTACAGAATTAATGGAAGAGTGATGACTACATGGCAACAAAGAATCGTGCAGCAAGTGTAATCGTGAAATCCAAATTTGTGTTACCTAGTAATACCACCTTTCAAACCTATATTGATTACGTAGATCGTGATGAAGCAAAGCGAAATGAAATGTATGAAGACTATTCGAGCTATAGTCAAAAGAGTCTTGTTCTTCAAAAAAGTAATCAAAAAAAATTTATTCAAGAGAAAGAACTTTTAATTGAGCGATTGAAAGAAAATGTTAAAAGTGAAAAAGAAAAAATCAATAAACTGTCAGCTAAAAAAGAACAATACAATGAGTATCAAGACTACTTGGATGATCTAAACTCGGTACAAAAACTATTTGCTTTTCAGTCTGAAATTTTTAGTTTTAGAGAGAAAAAAGAACTACAAGATACCTTTAATCAATTAGTTCAAAATCATAAATCGTATGAACAAGATTTTGCGATTGAAGAAAAAATTTTAGAGTTAACCACAAAACAGATTAGACTGCTTGTTAAACCAAAACTAGTAAAAATAGATGAAACAATCGAACGGAAACAAAACTATCTTCTTTACTTGGAAAAACGAATTGAAAAAGAAGTAAATGTGGTAGGTCAAACAAACGAACGTTTAAAACATTTTGATTCCTATATGGACTATATGGGCAACCCAGAAAAGACGTCTTCATTGTTTACGAGTAACACAAATCATTTAGATGATAAAGAGAAACTCGAAGTTAAAAATATTTTTCAAAATGCTCATGATAAAGGAAGTATCATGTGGCAAGATGTTATTAGTTTTGACAACAAATGGTTAGAAGAACATGGATTGTATGATTCAAAGACGCATGTTGTTGATGAAGAAAAAATGAAAGATGTTGTTCGTCTAGCGATGAATGAGATGTTAAAAAAAGAGAACATGGAGGATAAATCATATTGGTCAGCAGCCATTCATTACAATACGCAAAATCTTCATGTTCATATCGCAACAGTTCAACCTGAACCTACGAAAGAAAGAGGGAAACGGAAATTAAAATCATTAGACGCGATGAAATCAAAAGTCATTAACAATATAATGGATCGTTCTCGTCAACAAACAAAAATAAATGACATCATCCGAAAAAGTATTGTCGATTCAAAAAAGAATGACAATACTTTTTCATTTAAGAATCGTTCTTTTAAAAAAGATTTTCTCGCAATTTATAAAGGACTTCCCAATGATCGTAGACAGTGGTCATATGGCTATCAATCGATATCAGAAGTGAAACCAATGTTAGACAAATTATTAAAAGAATATATCGGAAAATATCACAAGAAAGACTTTCAAGATCTTCTCAAAAAATTAGATAAAGAAGTTGAAGTCTATAAAAAAACATACGGAGAAGGAAATATAAAACGGTATGAGAATTATAAAGAGAATAAGATAAATGAATTGTATAAACGATTAGGAAATGCTTTTTTACAAGAGATAAAAGAGTATGATAGGGCTCAAAAAAAATTAGAAAAATTGATTAAAAAAGGTTCTTTAAAGAGAGACAATCTGAAAAGAAATGCTGGTTTAAATCAATTGAAATATGGCATTGATCGGATGTTAAATAGTGAATATAAAAATTGGAAGAATCAAATGGCATATCAACGTATACAACAAGAAATTGAAATGGAAAGGTGATGACAAGTAGTGAGTAAAGAAATACGATTTACGGTAGATCAAGAAACAATCGATTTCCTAGACGATTTAAAAATGGAATTAAAGATTCGATATAATGGTGATGTATTATCACACTTAATAACGGAGTATAAACGATTAAAAAAGCAACAGTGGTCATTGAATCATATTACGCATTCAGCGATGACGGTCTTAACGGATTCGATTAATCAAAATATACGAGAAGAGTTAAAGCGAGTCAGACTAGGGACAAATAATACAGATCGAAATACTCAAATCTTAATCGAACTATTCAATGGATTAATCTATCATCAGGATATTCCTGACATTATCACAACTGAAGATATAAAAATGGCTGCAATTAAAACGGCTGAAAATATCGTTCACGAGCGAATTGAAAATAAACGACAAAGAAAAATTGATTGGGAAGAAAAACATCAAAAAAAGGAGAGGTAATAACATGACAGTATCATTAGGAATTGTCAAAATGGTAGGGGAAACTGAGGTAATCTTATCAAATGGAAAGGAAGATTTTGTAATTCCATTAACGCCAGATGAAGTGAAATGGTTACATTTTAAGCTATTAAGTGAAGATGAGTTAATTATTCCATTTGATGAAAATTCAAAAAAATTAGTAGAGGATTTACCAATACCTTCTGAATGGAACTTAGAAGAATTACAGGCCGACGATAGTTATGAAGTTGATGAAGAGGGTAGCGTAATATAAAAATAGATGGAAAGGATGGTTAAAAATGGCGATAAAAGCGTATCAACCTAAAACCTCTGAAGAACGAAAAAAAGAGATACATGATCTATCAGAACAATTGAACCAAAAAGTAGATTTCTATTTTCATTCATCTGAACAATTAAAAGAGTACCTACTATTTAAATCGAAATTCTACAATTTTTCGAATCGAAATGCAGCGTTAATCGAAAATCAATTCCCAGGGGCAGAAGCTGTTGGGAATTTTCAATTTTGGAAGAAAAATGGGTTCACAGTCAACAAAGGTGAAAAAGGCATTAAGATCTTCAAACCAATGAAATTTGACTATTTCAGACGTGAGAAAAATGGACCGAAGATCCCAATTAGTAAAGTAACAGAAGAAGAAAAACGATTGATTCAAGAAAAGAAAATCAAAGTCTATACAGAATTAAATTATACTATTACGCATGTGTTCGATATCGCGCAAACAAATGCGAGGGCTGAGGATTTACCAAAGCTTTTTCCAAATAGATGGTTAGAGGGCAAAGTAAAGGATTATGAGTTAGTCTATCAAGCATTAGAAAAAATTGCTGAAACTAACGGAATCAAAATTGTAGCACCATATGAAGAGTTAGGTGCAGCAAAGGGTGTTTGTTACTCCGAATTAAAACAAGTTGCCTTAAATCCTAGAAACAGTGAACTACAAAATGTAAAGACTTTGATACATGAACTAGTTCATGCTGTTCTTCATACCTTGGAAAAGCGAAATGACTACAATCAACATGAACGAGAATTCCAGGCAGAATTAACTGCATTCACAGTAGCTTCATACCTAGGGCTAGATACATCTGAATATAGCTTAAAATACATTCACTACTACACTCAAGATGAATCAAAATTCGAAGATAAAATTCGTTTGTTAGATGAAGTAAAGGAAATTGCACATTCGTTTATTGAAACAATCGAATCAAAGTTAGTACAAGAAAGAAATCAAGGACAGGAAAAAGAGGAAACGCTAGAACCGAAAGTCGTTTTTGAGTACTCAGACATAAATGAAGTAATACAAGGAACAGAAATGACCTTTAAAGAAGCGAATGACTTCTTATTTCAGTTTAACCAGGAGCTACAGAAAACGATTAATGAAGATGGTACTCTTAGACTGAAAAATAATGAATGTTTTGATGTATCAGTAAAATATAAAGTGATCGACGTTAAGGGAAATATCTATACACCTCAAACGTTTATGATGTCAAAAATGGAAGAGAACCAGACGTTTTCATCCATCGCACAACAAATTTACATTCAAGAACCAAAACTATATAAAGAGCTTTGTGAAACCTACTTACTGTATGGTGGAGAAAAAGTAGTCCATAAAGTAAAAAATGGAAATGACCTATCTCTTGAAGAAATTCGAGAACGTTATGGTCATTTTTATTATGTTCAAAATAACATGTCCAAAGCAGAGTTAGTTCCTATTAAGGATATGACGGATGAACAGATCCAACGAGTGTTTACAGATCAAAACTATCTCAATCTCTTTAATCAACCAGGTATGTCCGAATTAACAGATGACAAGGATATTCTTAAACAAATTAATCAGTTTGATGGAAGAATGCTCGGTTCTGATAAAGTTATCATCATTGATAAACACATCACAGATCCAATGGGATATGTTGTTTGGAGTGAAGCAGTCATTACGAAGCAATTAATGCCATTGAAAGAATTAGATAAGGTCTTACAAGAAGCTGAGTTTGAAGCAAAACATCATCCTGGGTATGAAAAAACGAGAGTCCATTACCTATACCCTAATGAAAATGGTGAAATGATCGTAAGAGCAATGGACAGAATTGATTTCGGAGATGGATCTTTCAAATCGATTGTTGATGAGTTAAAGAACCATCTTTCACACAAAAAAGATCTTGAGTATATGCAGTCTAAATGGGATATACAAGTAATTAGAGAAGCTGGTCCAGTCTTAACAAAAGAACATGTAAAAAAACAAATTGAACATTATGTAGTTGAAAGGTTACAAGCAACAACTAATATAAATAGAGGACTTCGTGCATATGGAAGTACTCGTTCTGAAGAAAATGAATGGATGGTTGATAAGTTTACTCATATTGCGATGAAAGAAGAATTTTACACGAAAGAAGACGTAAATGATATTCGTGAAAGAACAACTTCTAATTTTTATAATGAATTGCACAAAAAAGATCAAGAGAAAATCCAAACGTTAGAAACAGACTACACAACGTATCTTATCTTGCTTCAAAAAGAAAAAAAAGGCCCTTTGACTGAAGAGGTGATTCTTGACCGTTTAAATGCCGAAAACGCGTACTATCAGTCAAAAGAAACGTTACTGTCTACTGGTGTCATGACAAAAACTACAGTTGGAAAGATGGAAGAAAAGGTATCAGCTCTTTTAAAGGATCATAGCCTACAAACATCATTTGTGAAACCATTCACACATGAAATGGAAAGGTAGTGGATTAGTTGGTGGCAACGTCAAAATATGTCTCATCAGACGAGATTTTAAGCGCAAAACAGATTCATTTAATCGATTATTTAGAAGCAAAAGGCGAACATCTAAAGAAAGAGAGTGGAGCCAGTTATTATCGCCACCAGGAACATGATTCGCTTGTCTTTAAGGATAATCTCTATTATTGGAATAGTAAGCAAGAGAAGGGCGTAGGAGCTATCTCTTTTGCGATGATGTATTATCGATTAACCTTTCCAGAAGCAGTGAAAGAAATTAATGACCTAAAATATAACGAAAAAAATAGAGAAAAACGTCTAATTGAACTAAACAAAAAGCAGGGACCATTTCGGTATCCTGCTTTTTTAGATGTCAAAGAGACAGACGCAATACAAAACTACTTAGTAAATGAACGTAAAATCAACCCTCGCTTGGTGGAGTGGTTAATAACAAATGAATTTATCGTCCAGGATCTACGGAAAAATGTCGTCTTTAAGTGGAAAAAACAGGATGGTAAAGGCGAAGTAGTAGGGGCTAACCGTCAAGGGACAATCAAAATGGTTAATAAGAGAGGCAGTTTCAAACAAATACTTCCGAATGGAAAAGAGCATAGTGGATTTACGATTGATATTGGTAAACCAACAAAGGTTATTGCGTTTGAAAGCCCAATAGACCTCTTGTCCTATTGGTCTATTAAACAAAACAACTTAACGAATGTACGATTAGTGAGTATGGATGGATTAAAGCCTAAAACCATCGTTCAATCGCATATTGATGCCAAAAAAGAAGGACATGTCATTGAGAAATGGGTACTTGCGGTTGATAATGATGAAGCTGGTTTGAACTTTATAGAAACCATTAAGAAATTAGTAAAGACATCTGTACTTGAAGTGGATCTTCCAAGTGAGAAAGATTGGAATGACCAATTAAAAAAGCAAATGAAAATAGCCAATATGAAGCAATTAAACATGAAAAATAATACCGAATTAGTATTAGAAAGATGAAATTAGAAAGACTGATTTCATTTTATAATTAGTCTTTCTTTATCTTATTAGAAGAAAATATCACGTGCCGTAAGGGTTAATAAAAAAAGGAGTAATATAAATGAGCAGAGTGGTCATTTTAGCCGAAAAACCATCACAAGCAAAAGCCTACGCCAATGCCTTTTCAGTAAAAAATAGAACGAAAACATCCATCGAATTAAATTCATGCAGCACATTTCCAAACGGAGCAACTATTACATGGGGAATTGGACATTTAGTGGAGCTAAAACAACCTGAAGAATAT
Source organism: Gottfriedia sp. NPDC056225 (assembly GCF_042267765.1). Classification (NCBI taxonomy): domain Bacteria; kingdom Bacillati; phylum Bacillota; class Bacilli; order Caryophanales; family Bacillaceae; genus Gottfriedia; species Gottfriedia sp. NPDC056225. The sequence continues at coordinate 48,942 of NZ_JBHJTJ010000035.1, forward strand.
AACCAGGAGTGGAGGGGGATTCCCCCACCCCTTGCCAGCCACCACCCTAAAACAAGGGGAAAATAGAAAACAATGAAAGAATTGAAATAGTTGGATGTGATTCATCTATGACAATGCTTTTGATCTTATTTAACTATTACATCATTTCAATAAGAGGTTATATTATTTTATATTTTTGATTATTCCTTATTTCATTTAGAACACTGGTAAAGTCTTGAGTGGTATTTCTACTTGTATCCAAAAAGTACCTTTCATCTAAGACTGATTCCTTAAATTCATTGACTAATATTAGACAGCGTTCACCCATTCTATTCTCTGGTATTCTCGTATTATCTCTGTTAATTATTGTTTGATTATCTGCCCATAAAACAACATATATTACATCCACTTTTAAATCTTTTAACTTTTCATGAAGCCATTTTGCTTCTTGTGGGAAAGTTACAAAATCCACAACAACATCATTGCCAGCATTAAGAAAATTTCTTGTAAGACTTAGAATGTTGTTCCAAATTAATGAGTTTTCTTTTTCACTTTCCCATGGTTTTTTTCTTCCTTTAATGTGCATATGACTTACATAATCACCTGAAATATATGCACTATTGCTAAATGTATTTACAAGTGCTTTTGAGGTTGTAGATTTCCCTACTCCTGCTGGCCCTGATAATATATAAACTTTATTCGTATTATTATGTTCCATTTTATTAATCCTCCAATTGATAGATAATAATAAACTTCTACTTAAATTACTGTATTTCCTTGTTCAATTAAATTGCCATTAGTTACAAGAATGACCTTATTTTTAGGTGAATTTCGTATGCAATCTAGTTTACATAAACATCATTATCGGCAATAAAAACCAGGATCTTTTTATACTGATCCTGGTTGTATCTTATGTAACTAAAGCATCATTCATATAGTGAAGTCTTATTTTTTATTTCTTTCAGTAACGTATCTAGAAATTAAACCTACCCCTAATCCAAAAGTTACAACTATTAATATTATATAATTAGTTTTTATTTTTCCTTGAAGAAAAGGAAAGACCATTGTACTAATGAGAAAAACTAAAAGCATTAAAAAAATATCCAATCTTTTCACTTTAGAATCCTCCTTTTTAGCATAATTAACCCAATAATACACGAATTCCTGTATTCTCCAATCTATAAAACAATATTTCTAATACAACTAAACTGACAGTTGTTGAATAAAAAAATCGACTAAACAGCCGATCTTGTTGTTCAACTAAAGTATCATTTAGTTACATAGTTTAATAATTTATTTACCATCTCCATGCTTAAAGAAGATTATAATTTGAATTATTATTCCTATGGCTATGAAAAGTAAAGCTATGTTTTCAAAGTAACGCGGACCACTAAAACTATTAAAACAAGTTAGAGCTAAAAGTATTGTGCCACTTGAGATATAAATAGCTGAAACAACTGGTTTCATTTCTCATCTCCTTAATTGCTTAATTTAACAAAAGCAGCAGTTAGTTCAATAAACAGAATTATTATCTTTCAGATTTATTAATAATCTTCGAAATTGAATCAGATTGTTTAAATACATATATTTCCTCATTTAAATGAATTTTAAAAGTTTGATTTTCTCTATTAAAAGTGATTTTTACATTATGAAACTTAGGACTATTTATAACATAAATTGTTTTTGTTTCCTGAGAGTATGTTCCTTTGTAGGATTCAGTACCATTATTATAATAAAAAGAGTTATCATAATTTTTATCAAATGAAATTGTAACAAAAGGGAGTTTGTCGCAATGATAAGTTCCATTTAAAACAGGTTGATATTTTTCTATTCTAGGAGCATTTATAGCTAAAATAATAAAAATTAAAACTAACAATAAGATTATTACTTTATTAATACCATTTGCCCTTTAATTTCAGCCATTATTACTCACACTCCTTACATTAGTAATCTTAATGTAAAGATATTAAATTTTAAGCTTGAATAATCCATTTAGGAAAAATAACTTACATCTTAATTGAACCATACTGCCATTACTTGAATAAAAAAACGAGCTACAAGTAACTCGTCTTCTTCAACTAATGCATAAATTAGTTGAATTGGATTTTATTATTTTTAGAGTACCAATTAATAAATACAACGACTTCACTTACTAATAAACCAATTCCTATCCATTTAAATAGATAGATATTGTTATGATTAAGAGATATTTGCTTATTGAACGTTACAGCTAATAAC
>NZ_JBHJTJ010000036.1:0-49916 GCF_042267765.1 Gottfriedia sp. NPDC056225
CAGCCAAGGGCGATCAGGTTTATAGGATATTTTTTTATTGGATTTATTGTAATTACGACTTTAGTCCTTTTAATTGCAAATTTATTATATAATTAATAGTTTTTTTACCGATAAGTAATTGAACTGTTTCAAATAAAATTAAAAGGGCATGTTTTGAAAATACAATCAAAACATGCCCTTTCATTATCTTCATATTTTTTAAATGTTTATTTAATCTTCTACAGGTTCTTTAGGCCCATTAAGTTCTAATTGATAAAAAGCTAGGTCAAGCCATCGATTGAATTTATATCCGGCTTTATTTATAGTACCTGAATGGACAAATCCAAAGTTTTTATGCATAGCAATACTTTTTTCATTTTCAGCATCTATACCAGCTATCAATGTCATGTATTCTCTTTTTGTCGCAATGGCAATTAATTCTTTCATTAAAGAAGTTCCGATGCCTTTTTTTCTAAACTCACTATTTACATAAATAGAATGTTCAATCGAGTATTTATAGGCTGGCCACGCTCTAAATGGGCCGAATGTAGCAAATCCAGCCACTTTTTCATCTATTTCGAAAACGATGATTGGAAAACCTTCTTGCATCTTTTGGTCAAACCAAATTTTTCTATCTTCTAGTGATTGAGGTTTATAAGAATACACTGCCGTTGTATTAAGAATTGCATCATTATAAATCGCTAAAATGTCTAGTAAATCCTCTTTAGTTGCTTCCCTAATCATTTTTTTCTTCCTCTCATATGTGATTGTTTGTTATTACATATTTTAAAACTTTTCACCCAAACCGTAAAATTGAAATTTTTAATCATTTGCTATAGATTAAAGTTATAGCAAAAAAATCGACAAAATATATATAAAGACGGTGAATACATGAAACTCCAGCAGTTTCGATATATAGTGGAGATTGCAAAGCACAATTCGATTAGTAAAGCAGCGACTGCACTTTTCGTAACACAACCTAGTATTAGTAAAGCTGTGCGTGATCTTGAAACTGAGTTAGAAATCATGATTTTAGATAGAACGAATAAAGGTGTTGTCTTTACAAAAGATGGTACTGAACTATTATTTTACGCTAAAATGCTTTTAGAACAAATGGAATCTGTTGTTCATCATTTTCACAAAGAGAAAACAACTGACTCAACTAAGCTATCCATTTCTTCCCAACATTATGGTTTTGCAATCGAGGCATTTGCAAATTTAATGAATTATTTTGATGATCAGAAATATGAGTTTGCGATTCGAGAAGGTAAGACGACTGATGTAATTGAAGATGTTCATTCTTGTAAAAGTATTCTTGGAATTTTATCGCTAACTGAGCTAAATAAACATATTTTTGCACGATATTTTACGTCAAAATCACTAACATTTAATCCTATTGCTACTTTGAAACAGCGCGTCTTTTTGCGAAAAGAACATCCATTAGCTCATCTTGAATCGATTAAATTAGATCAGTTAACTAACTATCCATATTTGACATACCAGCATGATGACATGTTATTGCACTTTGCAGAAGAAGCACTTGATGTAGACAATATTGGAAAACTTGTTTATCTCCAAGATCGAGGGGCAATGAATAATCTTCTTTCAAATACAGATAGCTATAATCTAGGAACAGGCTGTATTGTTCACAACTATATGAATCCAAATATTATCTCAATTCCACTTGAAGGAGCAAACCTAGTTCAGATCGGCTGGGTGAAGAGAAATGATGTGTTTTTACCAGCAGAGGCACTTGTTTATATTGACTTTTTAAAATTAGCATTAAAAAAATCTATACCTAATTAAAGTGAATGGACAAGCGGTGTATAAGTTCAAATTTTTTAAACTAGTAAGGTGAAATATATGCTTAATAAACTTAGTGACGTAAATAATTTAATTACAGAATGGCAATCAGCAATTGAGGCAGAACGAAATTACCTGAAATTTCATGGGGGAAGGAGCTATACCCTTACAAAGGGAACTCCTTTATATCAAATTGGACAAAGTACGGTAATCTTATTTACGATTTATGCAGAAATTTTTGTTCCAGAAGGCACACCTGTTCGAATCAAAATAGAAAATCAAGAATTTCAAGGCGAGTTGTTATCATTTAAGGGATCACAAGTCGAAATAAAAATAAATGAAAGTTTCCAAACGACAATTCCATATGCTGAACTTTTTAATGAACCATGGGAGTTATTAGATCAGTTAATTGATCGACTTGAGGAGATTAAAGATTATCGAGGTAAACAAAAAAGAATACTGAAATTAATGAATGCTGATTCGACTGCTAAGCATTTAACTAAAATGAAAAAGGATACTTCAGTCATACAGGAGTTAATTTACCGTTCCTTTTATAATGCAACAACCTATATTTGGGGACCGCCTGGTACTGGAAAGTCATATAATTTAACGAAGATTATTTTAAAGCATTACGAAAAAAATAAATCTGTATTAGTTATTGCTCATTCAAATGCGGCAGTGGACGTTTTAATGAAGAATGTTATCCATGAATTAGAGCAGAAAGAAAAATGGAAAAGTGGAGAAATCGTCCGATACGGCTATACAAAAGATGAAGTATTGCTACAGCATGAAGACATTCTTTCATCAAAGCTTGTTGAAGTAAGTGGTGAGATAAACCATGATGAATTGGAAAATTTGGATGAACGAAAGCATTCTATGTTAAAAAAAGCAAGAAGGGGAGCGGCTTCGAAACAAGAATTAAATGATCTGAGTAGAATTCAAAATAAGTTAAATAAAATTCGAAGTGAGATCCGTGAAAAAGAAAAAGAGTTAATCGATCAAGCAAAAGTAATTGGAACTACATTATCAAAATGTTCAATTGATCCATTAATTTATTTAAGACAGTTTGACTTAGTAATTGTTGATGAAATCAGTATGGCATATACACCACAAATTGCATTCGCTGCAACTTTAGGAAAACGAATTGTCGTATGTGGAGATTTTAAACAATTGCCACCAATTGCGTCTTGTTTTCATAATGATTATGTAAAGAAATGGCTTCAAGAAGATTTATTTCATCATACGGGGATTGTCCAAAAAATTGAAAAAGGTGAACCATTACCTAACTTAGTTTTGCTAAATAAACAAAGAAGAATGCATCCTGCCATATCGGGATTTACGAATAAAGAAATTTACCAATCATTAGTATTTGACCACCCATCAGTAAAAAGAAGACAAGAAATTGCAAAGCATAGACCTTTTCCTATGAAAGCAAATAGTTTAATTAATTCACAATTTCTAAAAACATATGCTTTAAAAGATTCAAATACAAATTCAAGATATAATTTAGGAAGCGCGATTATTGCCATCCAATGCATTCTTACAAGTATAGTAGATGGAGTTTTGTCTATTGGTATTGTCACACCATATAGAGCTCAAGCAAAATTACTTGCTGCTCTACATAAAGAAATAATCGGTAAAACAAAATATAGAGAATTACCAATTCAAATCGCAACAGTCCATCGATTTCAAGGAGCGGAATGCGATGTGATCATTTTTGATTCTGTTGATACATATCCACAATATTCGCCTGGATTATTACTAACAGACCAAAATAGTGAGAGATTAATAAATGTTGCACTAACTAGGGCGAGAGGCAAATTTATTCATATTGCAGATATTCCTTTTGTCAAAAATAAAACAAAACCAAATAAAGCGATCAATAAATTAGTTCAATATCAAGTTAATCATGATCACAAAGTGGATAAAGAAGAATTCAATAAACTATTTACGAAAAGTATTTCTAAGAGGTTGAAATTATTTTTTAATGATTCAACTGAAGGCATAACTGAATTAGTGAATGATTTAAAAAATGCAAATAAAAATATAGTTGTTTCAATGCCAAATTTATCAACTATGTCATTGGAAATTCGAAAAATCATAAACGAAATCGAAATTCCAATTTTATTTATAAGTGAAGCTCATTTCGAAAAACAAAAGAATAGAAGATTTATTAAAAAAGATCAAGTTCAACCGTTTATTATGATTGACAATGAGGTACTTTGGTACGGTATTCCTATGTCAAATGTGAGCTTAAATCAATCAAATAGTTCAGTAAGATTGCAAAGTCCTTTAACTATACAAGTATTAAAAGGGTTTATCGATTTTTAAAAATTACATGGAGCATATTCTATGTAATTTTTTTTATTCTTATTAATTCAAGTTTTGCATAAATTAATAATAAAAATGCTAAGGGATAGGGACAGGTGAATAAATGGTCGATCGATCGGTTTTTACTAAAATGTCTATGCCATGTGCTTTTTTAGATTGGGATGCTTTTGTTAAAAATGTTGATGATATTGCAAAAAAATCAAACGGTAAAAAAATAAGGATTGCTACAAAGTCGATTCGTAGTGTACAAGTATTAAATTATATTTTAGAAAGCGATGAATGTTTTGAGGGGTTAATGTGTTATAGCCCACATGAGGCAGACTTTCTTGCCGAAAATGGTTTTGATAATTTGTTAATGGGCTATCCAACAGTTGATGTAAGTGGCTTAAATAAAATTGCCTTACAAATAAAAAAAGGTAAAAAAATTATTTGTATGGTTGATGAGACGGAACAAATCGGCATGATTGAAAAAGTTGCAGCAAAAAATGAGGTTGTCATTCCTCTTTGTATTGATGTTGACATGAGCACTTCTTATTTGGGGTTTCATTTTGGAGTAAGAAGGTCACCGATAAAAAATACAAGAGATTTAGTACCAATACTCACACATATTTTGCAATCATTGAATGTTCGCTTAGAAGGAATTATGGGATATGAAGCCCAAATTGCTGGGGTTGGCGACGATGCAAAAAATAGGTTTATAAAAAATAAAGTCATTCAATATCTTAAAAAGAAATCCTTAAGTGAAATTGCAAAAAGAAGAAAAGATATTGTTAAATATATTGAAAAAGATGGTTATCAACTTGATTTTGTAAATGGTGGTGGGACAGGAAGTCTTCAATCAACTTCGAATGAAAAAGTAGTTACAGAAGTTACGGTTGGGTCAGGATTTTATTCACCAACATTATTTGATGAGTACAGGAGCTTTCAATACGAACCAGCAATTGGTTTTGCATTACCAATTATTCGAAAACCAGCAGATAAAATTTTCACATGTACAAGTGGAGGGTTTATAGCATCAGGTGCAGTAGGGCAAGAGAAATTGCCAACTCCATATTCACCAACACATTGTACCTTATTGCCATTAGAAGGTGCGGGTGAAGTGCAAACACCAGTTTATTACTCAGGTCATGAAAACTTAAAAATAGGCGATGCAATTTTATTTAGACCAAGTAAAGCTGGTGAGATTGCTGAACGATTTTCAGAGCTTTATGTTGTCAGTAAAAATAAAATAATTGACCGTTTCACAACATACCGAGGAGATCGGGGGTGCTTCCTATGAAAAGTATGTTGTGGAAAAACTGGTCTGGAAGTGTCAAATTTAATCCGAAACAAGTAATGTACCCAATAACGATTGAAGATGTTGTAAACATCGTTAGCATGGCTAACTCGGAAAGAAAAAAAATAAGAGTAGTTGGATCAAGTCATTCATTTACACCTCTTATAGCTACAAATGACTATTTAATTTCACTAGATAACTTAAGTGGCGTTATTTCAATTAATAAAGAAGAACAAACTGCTGAAGTTTGGGCGGGTACTAAATTAGAGCAACTTGGATTTGAATTGTATGAATCAGGTTACTCACAAGAAAATTTAGGTGATATAAATGTTCAATCGATTGCTGGAGCATTTTTAACTGGCACGCACGGTACAGGCGTTAATCACGGAATATTATCAACACAAATTGAAGAGATGACAGTAGTATTACCGTCTGGGGACATACTAGACTGTTCAAAAACTAAAAATACAGATCTTTTTAGGGCAATTGGTGTATCACTAGGTTTACTAGGAATCGTTGTTAAATTTAAAATTAGAATAAAACCTGCTAAAACATATCGTTATGAAAGCAAAAAAGTAAATACTGATGAAATCTATAGTAATCTATCAAATTTGAAAAAAGAAAATGAACATTTTGAGTTTTACTTATTTCCATATTCAAATAATGTTCAAATTAAGCTAATGAATGAAACAAGAACGAAGAAGCATTCATTTAAGTTTGAAAAATGGAAAGTAGCAACACTTGAAAATAAAGCATTTTGGTTGTTAAGTGAATTTAGTAGAAACTTCCCAAAAAGTAGTCCTCAAATTAGTAAAATAAGTGGTAGTAGTGTTCCAAACACTAATATGATCGGTCCTAGTCACAAATTATTTGCAACAACACGCAATGTGAAATTTAACGAAATGGAATATAATATTCCTGCTGAAAAGATGGATGAAGCAATTTTAGAAATTCAAGAAGAAATTCAAAATAAGAAATTTAACGTCCATTTCCCAATAGAATGTCGCTTCGTAAAAGGAGACAATTTTTTAATTAGTCCAGCTTCAATGCGGGATTCAGCATATATCGCAATCCATATGTATAAAGGCATGCCACATCAAGAATATTTTAATAGAATAGAAGAAATTCTCCAAAGCTATAACGGCAGACCTCATTGGGGTAAAATGCACTCAATGAATCTTGAAAAACTAAACGAAGTATATCCTCTACTTTCTAACTTCCTAAGTATTCGCTCTCAACTAGATAAGAATGATATTTTTGCTAATGCTTATTTGACTAAATTATTTCAGATTGGGTAGTTGATCGGGTTATGGACTATATTTGAGTATGGTTCCTTCTTAATAATGCTTATTATCTTACTCGTTATGAAGCCTTTATGAGTAACAATTTTTCGGATTTGAGCTCTTTTAGTTACTCATGAACTCTCTATGAGTAACTATATTTCATATTTCATCCGTTTTAGTTACTGATGAGCCCTCCATGAGTAACATTTTTTTACATTTCAGCCATTTTAGATACTCATGAATCCGCTATGAGTAACATTTTTTCATAATTCAACCTTTTTAATTACTAACGAGCCATTCTTGAGTAAGTTTCATTTTCACATTAAATTACTATCGCGTGAATGGAGCATGAGTGACTTCAATTCATTTTTCAATATTGACTAGATTGTATTTCAACACCGAGAAATGACTGAACTATTATTCAGTCATTTTCTATTTGTAAATAGGTAAAAGTTATCAATTTAAGAATCTAGTTTGGGTCAAAATATAACTCTCAAATAACTAAAATTGTATTTTTTATAAATTCTAATTGAAAATTTTTATCAATTGTATTATGATAATAACTGATAATAGTTATCAATATCAGTTACATATACTTAATTTAGATTTTTCGGGGGTATTTTCATGAAGAAGCAAACTACAATAATCGCAATTTCACTTGCTACAAGTTTAATGATGGCAGGCTGTGCACAAAAAAGCGAAGAAGCTAGTAATGTAAAAAAAGATTCAAAAGTAGAAGCAAAAATTAACTTAGATAAAGAGATTAGTAATTATAGAGATTTTGTTGTATCACAAACTGAGGAGTTCGTTGCGAATACTCAAAAATTTGTAGATGCAGTAAATAAAGGAAACATGGCTGAGGCAAAACGATTATATCCAATTAGTCGTTCATATTATGAAAGAATTGAGCCAGTAGCAGAATCATTCGGTGATTTGGATCCAAAAATCGATGCACGTGAAGGTGATGTTCCTGCTAATGAGTGGACTGGATTCCATAAAATTGAACAAGTACTTTGGGTTCAAAATACTACAAAGGGACTTGAAAAATATACAGAGCAGTTAATGACGGATGCTAACTATTTAAGAGCAAAAGTAGAAACGGCTAAAATTGATCCAGTATTATTTGTAACAGGTCCAGTAGAACTATTAAATGAAGTATCATCTTCAAAAGTAACTGGTGAGGAAGAAAGATATTCTCATACAGATTTAGCTGACTTTGCTGCAAATGTAGAAGGTTCAGATAAAATTGTTCAATTATTATCAGATAAATTAAAAGCAAAAGATGCTGATTTAGCTTCAACGATTGAAAATCGTTTTAATGATTTAATGACAACATTAAATACTTATAAAAAAGGTGATCAGTACGTTGATTACAAACAGTTAAAAGAAGATGAAGTGAAAAAATTAGCTCAACAAGTAGATGCATTAGCAGAACCAATTTCTCAAGTTGGGTCAACATTAGGGGTAAAATAATATGAAAAAATTAGAAACGAATAAAGTTTCTAGAAGAGATGCATTAAAATTGATTGGAGTAGGAGGGGCAGGCTTACTTATTGGTGCTACAGGAATTGAAGCAGCTACTGATAAAGTAACTAATTTCTTTTCACCTGCAAAAGCGGATGCAAAGGAGATTCTTCCTTTATATGGAAAGAACCAACAAGGGATTACAACTCCTGCTCAAGATTTTATGTATTTGGCGTCATTCAACCTAGAGACTACTTCAAAAGCAGATGTCAAAACAATGTTTAAAAAATGGACTGAAGCAGCTTCATTAATGAGTGAAGGAAAAGAACTTGGTGATTCTGAATTTCCGACATCTCCACCAGTTGATACTGGTGAAGCAACAGGTCTACAACCTATGAAGCTTACGTTTACATTTGGTGTAGGTCCTTCATTTTTTGATCGACTATCAATTCAATCAAGAAAACCATCTCAATTAAAAGATTTACCTCATTTCCCTGGTGATGACTTAAGAGAGGAATGGAACGGTGGTGACATCGTTGTTCAAGTTTGTGCAAACGATCAACAAGTTGCTTTCCATGGCGTAAGAAACTTGATTCGCGTTGGTCGTGGAACTGTTACCTTGAAGTGGATGCAACATGGATTCCAACGTTCATCAGGTGCTGATCCATCTGGTAGTACGCCTAGGAACTTGATGGGTTTCAAGGATGGTACAGGAAATCCAGACACAAAAGATGAAAAAGAGATGAATACTCATATTTGGGTACAAAATGGCGATGGACCAGCTTGGCTGACAGGCGGTTCGTATCTAGTTGCAAGACGAATTCGTATTCGTGTGGAGGAATGGGATCGTAGTTCTTTACAAGATCAAGAACAAACATTTGGACGACACAGAGCAACTGGTGCACCAATTGGTGAAAAAAATGAGTTTTCAAAAATGGATTTAAAGAAAAAAGATGATAACGGGAAATTATTAATTCCTGCTGATTCACATGTTGCTTTAGCAAGAGGAAAAGGAAACATTAAAATTTTAAGAAGATCTTATTCATATACTGACGGACTTGATATTCAAACAGGAAAACTAGATGCGGGCTTATTATTTGTTAGTTTCCAAAGAGACTTAGAAAAACAATTTATTCCATTACAAGATAAATTAGCAAAAATGGATTTATTGAATGAGTATATTGAACATAATGGTAGTGCTGTTTTTGCATGTTTTCCAGGAATTAAAAATGGTAGCTATATTGGCGAAGGATTACTTTAGGTGAATTGCATGAAAAAAAATATATTTTTAATTATAAGCCTACTATTTTTTAGTTTAATCGTTAGTCCGTTTAATAAAGCGTTCGCTGAAACTGATTTACAAGAACAAGTACTTTCACATATTGGTAACTCATTAACAGAAGTTAAAAATGGTGAAAAAGATAAAGTAAAAACAGATTTATTAGCAATTAAAGAATTAATTAAAAATGAAAAGAAAACGTCAAAATTAAATAAACTTGTTGATCAGGCGATTAAAGATATTGACCAAAATGATTTAACAACTGTAAAAGATGATGTACGTTCAATCGCTTTTGAAACAGAAAATTGGATCGAAAATACGAATGATAAAAAAGATCTTTCACAAATTAATCTTAGTAAACTAGTCGCTCATTTAAATAATGTTAAAACATTATCAAATGAATCAAAATGGGCTGATGCACAATCAGAGTATAAGCTTTTTGAAATTGAATGGTCTAAAGTAGAAAACGATATTAGAAAAGCAAACAGCGGATTTTATGGTTCAATTGAAGCGAATATGATCACTTCTAGATCGGTTTTGTTTACAGATCAACCATCAATGACAAAAGTAAACGATTCTTTTACTAAATTAATTGATGTATTGAATAATCCAAGTAGCAAATCATCAAAAGAAGTTAGCATTGAAAAAGCAATTAATCTATTAAATCAAACAATCAGTTCTTTAGAGTCAAATGATGTAAAGAAAGCACAAGCTACATTTAATCAATTTATTCAAGACTGGCCTTATGTAGAGGTATTGGTTCAAGCAAATTCAATGGAATTATATAAACAGATTGAAAATGATACATCGATTGCTTTAACTCAGTTAACTGAAAAGCCTAGATCGTCTACAACGATGAAAACATTAAAACAAATTCAGACCAATTTAAACTTAGCAACAAAGAAAACATCATATACGATGTTTGATGCAGGAACAATTGTCTTTCGTGAAGGTTTAGAGGCTTTAATTATTATTTCTGCTTTACTTGCATTATTATCAAAAGGAAAGCAAGAATCTGCACGTAAATGGATTTTTGTTGGTGGTGCTTTTGGTATTTTAGCTAGTTTAGTAGCAGGTTTACTATTCCAATTCTTATTATCTAAAATATCTGCTGGTATTAGTAATCAATTAATTGAAGGAGTTTCTGGACTTATTGCTATTATTTTTATGTTAACGGTTGGCTTATGGCTACATAAGCAATCTCGTCAACAAGAATATGGTAATAAGATGAAAGAAAAAGCAAAGGCAGCTATTGCAGGTGGAGGAATACTTTCACTAAGCTTACTTTCATTCTTTGCAGTATTTAGAGAAGGTGCTGAAACAGTTGTATTTTATATCGGTATGAGCTCTTCAATTACAGCGAAAGAATTAATTACTGGTTTTGCTGGCGGAATCATTTTACTAGTCATTATTGGAGTATTCATCCTTAAAGGTAGTAAATTCATTCCATTAAAACCATTTTTCACAATTGCAAGTTTATGTATTTATTACTTAACGTTTAAATTTATTGGTCAAAGTATACACGCATTACAAGGAATCGGCTACTTACCTGACCATATGAGTACTATTTTTCCAACAGTGCCTAAACTAGGGATCTATCCATCTCTAGAAAGCATCATTCCACAACTTATTTTATTATTATTTGTAATTTGGTTGTTTGTTGGAACTAGAATTATAAAGCATAATAAATCAATTGCTGCGTAAAATTGGTGAGAAAACAGACATATTTGTCATTTGTAACGACAATTTATGTCTGTTTTTTTTATCGTTTTTTTAGTAAAGCATTCTCTTTGTGCTGAATATTGTTTCATTTTTGTTCAAGGAAAATTCATCTAATCATCACAAAACTGTCAATAGCTAGCCGTCTCTATAAACCAATAATAAATTACCATAAATAGGAATTATTGGAAAAAATGAGAAACCAGGTATTTGATAGTGGAAAGAGTATTAGTCAAATCAAAAGTAATTCTACTTTTCCTTGTAATGTTTTTGTTTTTTTGATGTGTATGTTCCTAAAGGAAGTGCTATAATTGCAACTCCTCCTACTGGTGGATCATTAAATGGTGCTTTAAGACAAATACTATAAATAAAAACATGAAAACCGTAGTCACATTATTGACTAGGGTTTTTACTTTGCTGACAAATGAACAGTATAAGGTGATATCCACTAATACAAAGCCAAAATTCTTTAACCTTTTAATGAAACTCTTTAATAATCAAAGTTTTTAATAACCTTTAAATTAATATTGAAAAAGCATGGTAATTTTGAGCTAAAATATTTAAAAATTCATTTAAAAGAGATAAGATAGGATTAAAGAAATATGTCGGTTTTACATAATAATATTATGTAAACTAGGTATTGTAAGGAGGATTTAAAATGATTCAAAAAGCTACATTTGCTGGTGGTTGTTTTTGGTGTATGGTAACACCGTTTGAGGATTTACCTGGTATACATGGTATTGTTTCAGGTTATATGGGTGGAGAGTTAGAAAACCCAACGTATGAAGAAGTTAAAAAGGGAACTACAGGTCATTATGAAGTAGTTCAAATTACTTTTGATGATGAATTATTTTCATACAACAGACTGTTAGAATTATTTTGGCCGCAAATTGATCCAACAGATCCAGACGGTCAATTCCAAGATAGGGGTTCACAGTACAAAGCTGCAATCTTTGTTCATAATGAATCTCAGCTTAATGAAGCAATGGAATCAAAAGAAAAATTAATTCAAAGTAATATTTTTAAGAAACCGATCGTCACTGAAATTTTACAAGCATCTACTTTTTATGAGGCTGAGGAATACCATCAAGACTATCATAAAAAAAATCCAAAACACTATAAAGAAGACAGAGCTACGTCTGGTAGAGATGAGTTTATAGAAGAAAATTGGAAAAAGTAGGCTAAGAAATAATAGAAGCTCCATTAGAGCTTCTATTATTTTTAAGGCAGTATTGGGAAAGGGCTTTTCTGATCACTGCTTTAGAACGGGGGTATATTATGGAAACCAATCGGAAGTTGGTAACAATAGGGTTGCTTGTAGCTGTTACTTTGTCTGCTATTGAAGGGACAATAATTACAACGGCTACACCAACCATTACGACAGAATTATCTGGTGTTAAGCTGATGAGTTGGATTTTTGCGGCTTATATGTTGGCAATGACTGTTACGACACCGATTTATGGGAAGCTATCGGATTTATTTGGTCGTAAAAATTTATTAATGTTTGGAATTATTCTATTTATTTTTGGTTCAGTATTATGTGGTTTTTCGCAAAATATGGGGCAATTAATTTTATTTCGCACAATTCAAGGGCTAGGTGCAGGAGCTGCATTACCTTTAACGATGACAGTAATAAGCGATCTGTATCCTTATCAGGAACGAGCTAAAGTTCAAGGGTATATTAGCGCAGTGTGGGCAGTTTCAAGTGTAATTGGGCCGTTAGTAGGAGGCTTTTTCGTAGACTTCATTTCTTGGCGTTATATCTTTTTTATTAATTTTCCATTTGGTATCATTTCTACTATTCTATTTTGGAAATATTATCATCAAAAAATTGAGCATAAAAATGCTATTTCGATAGATTATTTAGGATCAATACTTTTTATCTTAAGTACTTTATCTGCTTTATATGCATTAGTAGTAGGCGGAGAGCAACATAACTGGACTTCTCCAAACCTAATTTTTCTATTTGTATTTGCCATTATTTTATTTGCATTATTTCTATTTGTTGAAACAAGAGCTAAGGAACCATTATTACCACTTTCTCTTTTCAAAATCCGAAATTTAGTCGTTACATATGCAGCAATGTTTATTGCACACGCACTTCTAATATCGATCGAAGTATATTTACCCGTTTATAATCAAAGTGTGTTTGGACTAAGTGCAACGGAATCTGGTTTAATGTTAATTCCACTTTCATTCGCTTGGACATTAGGTTCATTTTTATCAGGTCGTTTAATTAAAAAAATGAAAGCAAAGAGTATCATCTTATTAGGTGCTTTTTTATGTATAATTGGTGCATTAGGGATGAACATTTACCATGATTCAAAAGTATTACTTTATCCATTTAATGCATTTTTAGGCCTAGGCTTTGGATTATCCTTTCCAATCTATATGATTCTTATTTCTTCTGCAGTAGAAATGAATCAAAGGGGTATTGCAATTGCTGCAAATTCATTTTTAAATACTTTTTCTCAGACAATCTCGGTTGCTGTTTTAGGTACCATTTTTACGATAAAGACATCCGAAGTATTGAATGGCCATAAATTAGTTTTAGGTGCTCAAAATCAAATCAATCATTTATCAACAGTTAAAGCAGTAACAGCTGGTTTTGAAATCATTACTTTATTTATGGTGGTCTTTAGTATCATTACGTTTATTTTTGTCTTTTTTCTACCGTCTGATCAATCAGAAGAAAAAAAGGTTGATATAGCACATTAATAATGAATAGAAAGCTGGGAGAGAATGAACAACACACTTAAAGGGATTTTGTACGGTGTACTTGCATACGTGGTTTGGGGAGTATTACCAATTTATTGGAAACTAATTCAAGATATTTCACCTTTTGAAATATTAACACATCGTATTATATGGTCTTTTATAACTTTACTACTTTTCATTCTTCTTACAAAAAAATTAAAAAAGTTTAAAATTACTTGGAAACAAGTTGTAAGTAATAAAAAAGTATTAGTTTCAATGATTGCTATTTCATTATTAATTAGTTCAAATTGGTTAATTTATATTTGGGCTGTCAATTCAAATCATATTCTTGATGCGAGTTTAGGCTATTATATTAATCCATTAGTTAGTATTATACTTGGTGTAATCGTATTAAAAGAGTCATTATCAATTTGGCAAATTGTGTCAGTTTGCTTAGCAACAATTGGAGTTGCGTATTTAACAATTATGTCAGGGACTTTACCAATCATTGCGATCGTTTTATCCTTAACTTTTGCATTTTATGGATTATTGAAGAAAATCCTTAATATCGATGCTTTTTTAAGTCTTACAATTGAAACATTATTAGTTTTTCCTGTTGCCTTATTTTACTTTGGATATCTAACATATAAAGGACAGGCGGGACTGATTCATAGTGCCCCAGTCGAGCAATTATTAATAGTAGGTGCAGGTTTAGTAACAATCATTCCATTATTATTTTTCGGGAAAGCTGCACAAATGATCCCGTATACTTATGTTGGATTTTTGCAATTTATCTCGCCAACGATTAGTTTAATTATAGGGGTTTTATTATATAATGAAAGTTTTTCAAAGAAAGATTTTGTATCATTTTCATTTATTTGGCTAGCATGTATCGTATTTGCTGTGTCAACTACGCCGTTTATGAAATCAATTGAACAAAAGCTTAAAAAACGAAATAAGAAGCAATCAATATCTGCTTAAAATTATGTTGAAGCTTTGAAAGGAGTAAAAATGGCAATAAGTAAAACGAATGCAATGAGAATTTTAGATTCCAAAAGAGTAAATTATACAACGTTAAATTACGAAACGAATGATGGCAAGATTGACGGTGTTTCAGTTGCTAATAAAATAAATAAAGATCCAGAATTAGTTTATAAAACACTTGTTTCAATTAGTCAATCGAAAGGAATCTATGTATTTGTCATTCCAGTTGAAAAAGAATTGGATTTAAAATTAGCTGCAAAGGCTGCTGGAGAAAAGAAAGTAGAATTATTACCAGTTAAGGATCTTTTACCTAATACAGGATATGTTCGAGGTGGTTGCTCACCAATAGGAATGAAGAAGCAATACCCTACATTTATTGAGGAATCTGCTAATAATATAGAAGAGATTATTGTTAGTGGAGGAAAAATAGGTATACAACTCCAACTGAATGTAAATGATTTAATACAAACAACCCGTAGCAAAACAGCAAAAATTTCAAAATAAACGTGGGTTTGAGAGGTCCATATGGTAGGGTATTTTAATTTTTATTTAGTAATAGTTAGCATCGTTTCATTTGCGATCATGGGTATCGATAAATCTAGGGCAAAAAGAAAAGCGTGGCGAATTCCTGAACGTATTTTATTTTTATTTGCTATTATAGGAGGCTCAATCGGTTCAATATTAGGGATGTATTATTTTAGGCATAAAACAAAACATCCAAAATTTGTTTTCGGTTATTGGATTATCCTATTTATTCAATTTGTTATCTATTTTTTCTTACTTTAATTTCATGGGATAGTCCTCTTTAATTTGTATAAAATATTTTTATGACAATTTAAGGAGGCGAATGAAATGGGTCGTGGGAATGGTGGAAGAAAAAATAACTCAAGTCAAAAACAACCGAACTATGAAGATAAGTCAAATTTATCTGAATCAAAAAAAGCACAAAAGTAAAACAGTTAGCCTGTTATCACTTTGTTGATACAGGCTTTCTTTTTTGGAAAAGAGGAGTAAAAATGCAAAACGAATGGTATTCAAGAATTAAAGGACTTGGCATAGATGAAGTTTCTAATGAAAATATGACAATTTATTTTATTAAAGAAGAAGATGTAAGTGAAGCAAAAAAAGACTTAAGTAAAAAAATACAATGGAATGACAATTGGTTAATAATCGGTTTCGACGATGAGACTGATGATGTCATTTATATAAACGAAGAATCAGGGGAAGTTTGTACAGCCTATGAATTTGAACGAAAGTGGGAAGTAGTGACTTTGTATTCAAGCGTGAATGAATTTTTAGCCACATATGGATATTAAAAAAAAGTATGAATTCAACTTGAATTCATACTTTTTTCAATTACACAGATATTTTTTGGTCCTTATTAATAAATTCAGTTTTAGATTTTTTCTCAACATATAATAATCTAGTAAGTATCATTAACGAAATAGTTCCAAAAATTAAAACCATATAGCGTAAACCAATCGTATCTAAAAATAAACCAGTGCCTAAAAGTACAATTTGAAATGTTACTCGGTCATACATACTCCTAAATGAGAAAAGTCGACCATGATAGGATTTATCAATTGAAGTTTGGAATACTGTTGAACAAACAGGAAAGAAACAACCAACTGAAAATCCAAAAATTGCAAATGAGATCAGTGTTAAATAATGGTGATTCGCAAAAAATAGTGTAAGTTGTGCAAAGGCTACTAAAAATGTTGAAAAGTACAATAGCTGTTTATTCGTGAATTTTTTTGTTAAGCGCTTAATGACAAATGCACCAATCATGAAAGAGATACCTTCAGTTGTATAGATAAGGCTCTTAATTGAAGGGTCATGCTGAAGATCACTTATTTCAATTACAATTAAATTAAATCCACCAAGGAATAAAACCGGAATCAGATTCAAAATAAATAAATTTAATATTGTTGGACTTTTTCTAATAAGTGCAAATACTTCTGAAAATCCTTTATCTTCTTTCGATTTTTTGTGCTTTTTCACATTTATTGGTTTAATAGTTGGTTCTTCAATTCGTAAAAAGAAGGTCATTAAAAATAAAAATGCGTAGGCGATCATGCTCATTCCGTACATATTTGATAAACTAGTAGATACAACTAAAACCCCACCAATTGACGTTCCAGCTATTCTAGAAATTGTAGAAATATTCATATGAACCCCATTTAGTGTCAATAATTGTTCGTTTTTCACAATCATTGGAATAACCGCTTGAAGCGCTGGGAAATAAAAAGCAGCAGAAATTTGTAGCATTATTAAAAATAAAACCATGAAAATAATGCTTTCATACTTTAATGCAAAAAACATAAGAATGACACTTAAAGTGCGACCTAATCCACTAATTAATAAAATCTTTTTCTTTGAAAATTGATCAATTAAACGACCTGACAATGGACCAACTAATACTCCTGCTAATAAACCGAAAAATAAAATTAACGATTTAAAAAAATCAGAAGGTACATGTTTTTGCATAAATTCTAAATTTCCGATAATTCCGAACCAAAGACCTATACCAGCCCCAAATTCACCGAACAACACGATCCAAACGTTGCGGTTTTTCCACATATAAATTTCTCCCCATCTACCCTAAATATTATTCGACAAAATCTATTATCGCATCAATAGTATAAAAAGACTATGTAAAATCTAAATAAAAATAAAAAAGTAGAAGCGATTACTTCTACTTAAATCTCACTTATGCCTTTACTTGTTGATAAAGAGTACTTTTTAGTAAATTTTCTGCTTCATTTAATTGAATTGAAGTCTCAAATGTTGCTTGTGCTTGTTGAGCACTGCCGCCACCTTTACCCTCAACTTGTTTTAGTAAATTTTTGATTAGCTCTCCACAATGAATCTCATTTTTAAGCTGATTTATTACTAACAATTTATTTTCTTTTTCGCTTGAAAAAACAAGTAATGAAGGTTTTTTAGCTTGGATTGCTTTTGCAAGTATTTGTAAGTCTTTTACCGATTCTTCTGTAAAGGATTTAATGACGATATCATTAGTTGCACTTAATAGTAGCTCATTAGAAATTGACTCAAAAATAGTTGCTTTCATTTTTTCGATTTCTTTTTGTGCTTCTTTTAATTCGTTAATCGTTTGCTCAACTTTATCGACTAAGATTTCAGAATGTGAATTCAATAATTGATTAATATTTGTTATTGTTTTACTAGTTTTTTGAATTTCTTCTATTGCTCTGAAGCCGCATTTAAAATGAAGTCGTGTTGTTTGTCTAACTTTCTCAGTCTTAATTAGTTTTATTAAGCCAATTTCACCAGTTTGCTTTACGTGAGTACCACAGCATGCAGATAAATCGGTATGTAGAATCTCAACTATTCTTATGTTCTCTTCAACCTTAGGCAATTTGCGTAACTGAAGCGAGTTTAATTCATCTTTATTAACAAAGTAGGTTTTAATTTCATCGTTAGCCAGAATCTTTTCATAAACTGCTCGTTCAATTTTAGTTAATTGATCAGCAGAAAGAGAAGGAGTATCTAAATCAATCGTAACGGTCTCTTTTCCTAAATGAAAACTAACTGTAGGGATATCAAATAATTTGATAATTGTAGCAGAAAGTATATGCTGGCCACTATGATGTTGCATATGATCAATTCTGCGGTCCCAATTTATTTCACAATTTACTTCCAGTTTAGTTGGTTTTTCTTTTAAAACATGGATAACTTCCTCATGATCCTCTAATAATTCAACAATTTCAATTCCATCAATTGTACCGAAGTCTGAAGGTTGCCCACCGCCCTCAGGATAAAATGCAGAATCCTCAAGCTTAATATGAAATAATGAATCAACTTCTTTTATTTCTGTAATTTTAGTCATCCAATTTTTTAATGATGGTTGTTCATAATATAGTTTATTTGCCATTTTAAACCCTCTAATCTTTTAATTTCTTATTTTATATAGAAACTATTTAAAAACTAAAAATAATATAGTTCTAATTTTAGCATAATTGACAATTGCATAAATAGATTTTAGTATTTAGTTAATTAACTAAATACTAAATCTTATTTGAGGTGTGAAATGTGAATGAACTATTTAAAGCACTTTCGGATCCAACGCGAAGGAAAATTTTAGATTTATTAAAAGAGAACGATTTAACTGCCGGAGAAATCTCAGAACAATTCGATATGTCAAAACCAAGTATTTCTCAACATCTTAAAATATTAAAGTCAGCTCAGTTAATTCAAGATGAAAAGAAAGGGCAGTTTATTATCTATTCTTTAAATATGACAGTTTTTCAAGAAATTATTAGTTGGGCGTATAGTTTTAAAGAAAAATAAAAGGGAGGAGACCTATCTTGAAAAAGCATATAATAGCAATTTTACTATTTATTTGTTCACTAGTATTATGGATCGTTAACTTTCATGATCTACCAAGTCAACTTCCTGTTCATTGGGATTTTTCAGGTCATGTTAATAATTACGATTCGAAAATACAAACATTTATTGAGTTGCATGTCATTATGATTTTTGTTTATTTATTACCAGTTTTTACACCAAAGATTGATCCTAGAAAAGAGAATTATAAATTTTTCCAAAGAAGCCTATCCTTTATGGCAACAGGAATATTATTTATTTTCTTTTTAATTAATATGAGTGTTTTATTTTATGGTTTAGGTTATAACATTCATATTGGACAGATGAGCTTTTTATTTATTGGATTTTTGTTTATGTTTCTTGGAAATTATATGCCACATGTTCGTTCAAATTATTTTATAGGCGTTCGTACACCGTGGACATTAAGTAGCGAAAATGTTTGGAAAAAAACACATCGCGTTAGTGGAAGATTATTTATGATCATTGGACTATGTTTCTTATTGCTTTATTTGATGCCAGTGAGCAACAAGGGAATGGTTGTGATTCCATTGATTATTTTATTAGTCGGGGTCCCGACAATTTATTCATATATCGCTTTTAAGAAAGAGATGAAAAATTAATAATTGTATGTTTTTAGTAAAAAAAGGATATTGTTTTTGAAATTATTTTAGAAAAAATTTAATTTCTTATTAAAATATGGTATTGTAAAGAGTAGAGCAAAAGAGTTGGAGGAATAAAATTAATATGATTACAGTTTCTAATGTTAGTTTGCGTTTTGCGGACAGAAAATTATTTGATGATGTTAATATAAAATTTACGCCAGGTAACTGTTACGGTTTAATTGGTGCGAACGGTGCAGGTAAATCTACTTTTATTAAAATTTTATCTGGTGATATCGAGCCTTCAACAGGCGATGTAATTGTAACACCAGGTGAGCGTCTTGCAGTATTAAAACAAAACCAATTTGAATATGAAGAGTTTGAAGTTCTTCAAACTGTTATTATGGGTCATACTCGTTTATTCGAAGTAATGAAAGAAAAAGATGCAATCTATATGAAGGAAGACTTCACTGAAGAAGACGGCATGAAAGCTGCAGAACTTGAAGGTGAGTTTGCAGAGTTAAATGGTTGGGAAGCTGAATCAGAAGCTGCGATTTTATTAAAAGGTCTAGGCATTACTGAAGACTTACATTATAAAAAAATGGGCGAATTACAAGCTGGAGAAAAAGTAAAAGTTTTACTTGCTCAAGCATTATTTGGTCAACCAGATATTCTTTTACTAGATGAGCCTACGAATAACTTAGATCTTAAAGCTGTTCAATGGTTAGAAAACTTCTTAATTAACTTTGAAAACACAGTTATCGTAGTATCACATGACCGTCACTTCTTAAATCAAGTTTGTACACATATGGCTGATTTAGATTTCGGTAAAATTCAACTTTATGTTGGTAACTATGATTTCTGGTATGAATCAAGTCAATTGGCTCAAAGATTAATGTCTGATGCTAATAAGAAAAAAGAAGAGAAAATTAAAGAACTTCAAGGATTCATTGCACGATTTAGCTCAAATGCTTCAAAAGCAAAACAAGCTACTTCACGTAAAAAACTTTTAGATAAAATTACTCTTGATGACATCAGACCTTCATCTCGTCGTTATCCATTCGTTGGATTTACGCCTGAGAGAGAAGTTGGAAATGATTTATTAACAGTTGAAGGAATTTCAAAAACAGTTGATGGCGAAAAAGTATTAGATAATGTACGATTTACAGTAAATAAAGGTGATAAAATTGCTTTTGTTGGTAAAAACGATGTTGCAATTTCAACTTTATTTAAAATTTTAATGGGTGAAATTGAGGCGGATTCTGGTTCATTTAAATGGGGTGTAACAACTTCACAAGCATTCTTCCCTAAAGATAACTCTGAGTTCTTTGAAAAAAGTGATATGAACTTAATCGAATGGTTACGTCAATTCTCTCCACAAGATGAGTCTGAAAGCTTCTTACGAGGATTTTTAGGACGCATGCTATTCTCAGGAGAAGAAGTAATGAAAAAAGCTTCTGTACTTTCTGGGGGAGAAAAAGTTCGTTGTATGCTTTCAAAAATGATGTTAAGTGGAGCGAACGTATTAGTATTAGATGATCCGACTAACCACTTAGACTTAGAGTCAATTACAGCATTAAATAATGGTTTAATTGCATTCAAAGGTACTGCATTATTTACATCACATGACCATCAGTTCATTCAAACAATTGCAAACCGTATCATTGAAGTAACACCAAACGGTTTAGTTGATAAAGAGTGTACGTATGATGAGTTCTTAGAAAATAAAGATTTACAAAAGCAAGTAGAATCTTTATACAAAATGTAATTACGAATTTTTAATAACTGAAACCACTAATCATTAGATTAGTGGTTTTTTTCGGACTTTTATCTTCTTTTCATATTTGATAAAATAGAAAAAAGGGAGGAGAAAGAATGTCTGAGTTAAATAAAAATAAATTTTTTCAAAAATACTTAAAGAAGGCTTCTTCCTATTTAGGAAATAAAGAAAAATCTACTCATTTATTGAAAAAAGCAGCAAAGTTAGCACCTACTAAAAAAGGAGCACTTGGTGAAGCTTGGGAAAAAGTCAATTTGTTTATTGATTTATTTAAAGCATATATGAATGGAAGCTATCGAGATATTTCTACGAAATCAATTTTAACTGTAATAGGTGCATTAATCTATTTTGTAAGTCCGTTTGATTTAATACCTGATTTTATAGTAGGTTTAGGTTTTTTAGATGATGCAACAATTTTAGCTTATACTTTTAAACAATTAAATAAAGATATTGAAAAGTATAAAATTTGGAAAGAGATTGAGAAGGAAAAAGTTGATTCTTTAAATTTAGTGGAAATTGAACCGACAGAAGAAGAGAATAATTTAGATTAATTATTACAATTTTATAAATCAAAAAGGTTGCCATTGAGTAATAGGCAACCTTTTTATATTCTATTAAAAATTTGCATGTAGTTCATTACTGGACCATACTTTGAAAGGGTTTTCATAATCTTTTACATTAATAATAATTTGTTCGCTTGGTAATGTTCGATTCTCATATGGCAGAGAAAATTCGTCGTAAATATGTGCATCATCAAATCCAATATTCGCAGCATCATCTTTTGTGAAGAAATAATATATTTTTGAAATTTTAGACCAATAAGCTGCACTTAAACACATTGGACATGGTTCACAGCTTGTGTATAAGACAGCATCATTTAGTGAGGATGTACCTAAATTCTGACATGCATTTCGAATGGCTTGCACCTCAGCATGTGCAGTTGGATCATTTAAAGTTGTTACGCCATTAACACCGGCACCAATTACTTTCCCATCTTTTACAATTACTGCCCCAAATGGCCCACCATTTTTATTTAATAAATTTTCGTAAGCTAGTCTAACACTTAGTTTTATCCAATCAGAGTGCTTCAAACTAACACCACCTTAGTATTTTTATATCCTAAAAAATAAAAAGGTTTGATTGTTATTTATTAAAATTTCTCCACAATCTCTCCTATTAAATAAGATCTCTTATAAAATGTATTGATAAACCACAATCACTCCAAGATCCTTATATGTTCAAAAAATTAACTTATTCTATTTGTACACGAATTTACAATATTTAAGAACAAATTAATCTTTCAAGTTTAAGAAATTACTACTTAATCATATGGAATTTGTGATTTTTTTTCTATGCAAAGAGATGGAGAGGTGAGTATAGGCTGATTGTAATTAAACTGCTTAAAGAACAAATTAAAACATCTGTTTTATGGCAAAGAGCTTTTACCTTTATTCACTCTTGAAATGAAAAAAAATAATAGCCCTAATAAAATATAAATTATCACTGGAATTAACATAGTGCCCATATTATACAAATATGAAATTGGCAAGATCACAGCTAAAGATGATGTTAAAATTCCAATAATCAATATTTTTTTTGAACTTGCACTAATTATACCTTGAGCTATAAAAACTAATGGGAAAAACAAATAGATTCCTACTATAATATTTTTGCTTTCTGGATTCATAGTATCAATCAAGATAAAGATGAAAATTGCTAATCCAGGTAGAGTGATTCTTAATAGATTACTCATAATGCGCTCCTTTTCTTTTTAAACTTTTTACTTAACTAGATAGTTTAACGAAAAACATCAACATACTAAATAAGTATGAGTGTCATTTTAAATTAAATTAATAAAGATACAATGGAATATTAAATTATTCACAGAATTGTAAGTATATTATGTCGGAAAAATGTATTATAAATGACGCATGTATACTTATTTTATTTGGAATTGTAAATTTAAGGATTAATGCAAGTTTTGTAGATTTGTAATATAAAAAAAAATAGTGTTTCAAGTGATCTTAAACAAACCGATGAAAGAGCTATTTTACAAATTACATAAAATGTCGAATGGTTTATTAAGAAAATTAAAGGATTTATCAGATATAAATTAGAATATGTAAACGGTTACAATATTTTTTAAGGATGTGTTTCGAATGAATAATTTTGGAAATAATATTCAATTGCAAATATATGGTAGTGGGAAGAAAAGTGAGATTCCTGTTAGATTTGAAGATTTAGAGAGGCTGGCTAAAGAGAAATTAGCAGAGGAGCCTTTTTATTATATAGCGGGTGGCGCGGGTAATGAGCGATCGATGAATGATAATCGATTAGCATTCGATAAGTGGAAAATTGTACCGAGAATGCTACGAAATGTTGCTGAGCGTGATATTAGTATAAATTTATTTGGTAAAACATATAATTCGCCGGTTTTATTTGCTCCAATTGGTGTGCAATCTATTGCCCATCCAGAGGGAGAGCTTGAAGCTTGTAGAGCAGCAGCTGAATTGCAAATTCCTTATATAACTAGTACAGCATCAACTTATTCATTGGAAAAGGTGTCAAATGTATTAGGAGATGCTCCCAAATGGTACCAATTATATTGTAGTAGTGATATGGAAATTGCAGCAAGTATGATTAAACGTGCCGAAGCAAATGGGTACGAAGCAATTGTTATTACTCTTGATACTTCAATCATGGGTTGGAGAGAGAAAGATATTGAAAATGCCTATTTACCATTTTTACAAAGACAAGGTATTGGTAACTATTTAGAAGATCCTGTGTTTCGCTCAAGATTAAATAATACACCTGAG
This sequence comes from Gottfriedia sp. NPDC056225, assembly GCF_042267765.1. NCBI lineage: Bacteria > Bacillati > Bacillota > Bacilli > Caryophanales > Bacillaceae > Gottfriedia > Gottfriedia sp. NPDC056225. Next base: position 24,358 of record NZ_JBHJTJ010000036.1, read on the forward strand.
GAGGATCCTCAATCTGCCATTCTATTATGGACAAAATTATTTGGTAATCCTTCATTAACGTGGGATGATTTATCATTTTTACGAAGTCAAACGAAATTACCTATTTTATTAAAGGGAATTTTACACAAGGATGATGCGATGCTTGCGCTTGAATATGGTATGGATGGCATTGTCGTTTCGAACCATGGTGGAAGACAGGTTGATGGAACGATTAGTACTTTAGATGCATTAGAAAGTATATGTAGTGAGTTAAAAGGTAGATTACCAATTTTAATGGATAGTGGCATTAGAAGAGGCTCAGATATTTATAAAGCATTAGCAATTGGTGCTGATGCAGTTTTAATTGGTAGACCATATATGTACGGCTTAGCACTCGCAGGTAAAAATGGAGTAGTGCAAGTAATGAAAAATATTTTAGCTGATTTTGATCTAACGATGGCTTTATCAGGACAAAAAAATATAAGTGAGTTGAAACCGTCTATATTAGCTAAACAGTTTTAAAAAAATTAAAAAGAGCGTACTCAAAAGTACTTTAACTTTTGAGCCGCTCTTTATTTTAGAATATAAAATTTAAGTTGCGCCTTTTATATCAGTTATAAAATATTCCCCCATTATAAAACAAGAATTACCCAGCAAAATCCTTTACTTTGCAGAGGTATGATTGACGTAAATCACTAGACCATTATTTGAAAAATTTGAATTAGTTACTATTAAACTATAAATTCCAACCATCGAACTACACGACTACAATTCCTCACAAATTTGATATGTCCTAATTTTTTCTACTTAAAGCATAAGAAAACTTGTCCCCTAACTATATATATTAATAAGTATCTTAAAAAGGGAGGACTAGAATGATTCAATTTCATGATGTATCTTTTAAGTTTTCAAATGGAAATTATGGGGTTCAAGATTTATCATTTTCAATTCAAGCAGGTGAATGCTTTGTTTTGATTGGTCCGAGTGGTTGTGGAAAAACGTCAACAATTAAATTAATAAATAGATTAATTAAGCCGACAGATGGAGAAATTTTTTATAATGATAAAAATATTAAAGATTATGATGAACACAAGTTGAGGCGAGATTTTGGATATGTCCTTCAACAAATTGCTTTATTCCCACATTTGAATGTCGAAGAAAACATTTCGATCGTGCCGGAATTGAAAAAATGGAGTAAAGCGCAGATTAAAGCTCGAGTCGCAGAATTACTTGAATTAGTAAAATTAAATCCGCAGGAATTTAGTAAAAGATCAGTTTCGGAATTATCGGGTGGGCAACAACAGCGTGTAGGTGTAGCGAGGGCCTTAGCAGGAAACCCAAATCTATTGCTAATGGATGAGCCGTTTAGTGCATTAGATCCAATTACAAGATTACAATTACAAAAAGATTTGAATCTATTAAAAACTAAGATAAATAAATCAATCCTATTTGTTACACATGATTTGGATGAAGCATTTTATTTAGGAGATCGGATAGGTATCATGCACGGAGGTGAATTAGTTCAAGTAGGTACGAAGGATGAAGTGTTAAATAATCCAATTAACCCATTCGTCGAACAATTTATAGACAACTATCGTAGTAAAGCTGTCTTGAAGGAGGGGATTTAAGATGATTCTCTCTTCATTTACATCGACTCTTACAAATCGAAAAGAACAATTGTTAACAGCATTGTTAGAGCATATTCAAATTTCAGTATTTGCATTAATCATTGCAATTCTTTTAGCTGTACCAATTGGAATTTACTTAACGAAGAAAAAGGTTCTCGCTGAGTTTGTGATAGGAACTACAGCTGTTATTCAAACAATCCCTTCGTTGGCATTGTTAGGCATATTAATTCCATTAGTCGGTATTGGAAAGATTCCAGCGGTAATCGCGTTAAGTGTATATGCATTATTGCCGATTTTGAGAAATACATATACCGGTATTAAGGAGATTGATCCAATTTTATTAGAAGCAGCTACCGGATTAGGAATGAATAGTAGGCAGAGGCTTTTTAAAGTAGAATTACCGCTAGCTTTACCAGTTATGATGGCTGGAATTCGTACTGCAATGGTAATTATTATTGGAACTGCCACAATCGCAGCACTAATCGGAGCAGGGGGCTTAGGAAGCTTAATATTACTCGGAATTGACCGAAATGATATGAATCTTATTATTTTAGGGGCAATTCCATCAGCACTTTTAGCAATTTTATTTGATTTTATTTTAAGATTAATTGAGAAATCGAGTTTTAAGAGTTTTTCATTGAGAATAATTACGATTTGTTTTATTTTATTAGCATTATTATTTTCCCCATTAACCATTAAATCTTGGAATAAAACAGATCTTGTCATCGCTGGGAAATTAGGTGCTGAACCAGAAATTATTATGAATATGTATAAATTATTGATTGAGAACGAAACAAATTTAAATGTTGAAGTTAAGCCTAATTTTGGTAAAACGACATTTGTTTTTAATGCATTAAAAAAAGGTGATATTGATATTTATCCAGAATATACAGGCACAGTCGTTTCTACATTTTTAAAAGAAAAGGCCGTAAGTAATGATGCAAAAGCAGTGTATGAACAAGCTGCCAAAGGTTTAGCAAAAAAGTATAATTTAACTTATTTAGAACCAATGAAATTTAATGACACATATGCATTAGCAGTACCAGAAAAAATTTCAAAACAATTGGGTATTAAAACGATTTCAGATGCAACCCGTGTTGAAAATCAATTAAAGGCAGGGTTCACTTTAGAATTTACAGATCGTGAAGATGGATATTTAGGTTTGCAAAAATTATATGGTCTGAAGTTTCAAAATTTAAAAACGATGGAGCCAAAATTAAGATATGAAGCCATACAGAGAGGAGATCTCTCAATAATCGACGCGTATTCTACTGATAGTGAACTTCAAAGTTATAACATGAAAGTGTTAGAAGATGATAAAAACTTATTTCCACCATATCAATGTGCTCCACTCTTAAGACAAGAAACACTTGAAAAATATCCTAAAGTGGAAAAAATACTAAATAAATTAAACAATAAAATAACAGATGATGAAATGAGAGAAATGAATTACAAAGTGAATATTGAAGGAAAGTCTGCTGAAAGTGTTGCCAAGGAGTTTTTGAAGGATGAAGGCTTGTTGAAAAAATGATTTTAGATGGGGCTTCTCATAAGTCAGGTAACTGATCTATGAGGGTTCCCTTTTTTGAATGGAGTAAGTTAGTTATGTATTATTCGGATAGTTCAAATGTACTATTAGTTGCCATTTCTTTTAAGCTAATAAAAAAGAGGGTTCCCTTAATTTTCGGGATCCCTCATTTTGTTATTATACGATAAAATAATTGCTGTTTAATCGTTATAAGCTCCAGTTAACATCTCGCTTACAAAAGAATCATTTTCCCATTCTTCGTTTAAGAAATCGACTGAATACTCCAGATCGGATTTTTCGTCTCTAATCTGAATGTCAAAATGATTACTCATTACCTTCAACACTTCATTGATTTCGTTAACAGTCCCATTAATTTGTAAAGTAGCCATTTTACTCGCCTCCGATTTTTAATTTACAGAAAATTCTGTTTAAAGTAACCATATGATAATCCTTTTGAAAAAATGTTTCAAGAGAAAAATTTTGTCGAAAAATTATTTTGAAAAAATGTAAAGGTTTTCATTGTTGATTTATCAATATTTATACTGTTTTTGAATAAATTGTGAATTTTAAATTTTCTAAAAACTTGTTGATTAATTTCTGAGATTGGAATAAAGTAAGTACAAATATTTTAACTCTTGAGGAGGATTAACCGTGACAGCCCAGCAGATTTTTCTAAATGGTGAATTCGTTCAAAAGCAGGATGCTAAAGTTTCTGTATATGATCATGGATATCTATATGGAGATGGAGTATTCGAAGGAATTCGCGTATATGAAGGTAATGTATTTCGCTTAAAAGAACATCTAATTCGATTATACGAATCAGCAAAATCAATTTTATTAACGATTCCTTACTCTTTGGAAGAATTAACTCAAATTGTTGTTGAAACAGTCAATCGTAATAACTTACATAGTGGTTATATTCGACTCGTCGTCTCAAGAGGTGAAGGAAATTTAGGATTGGATCCAGCTTCATGTTTAAGAGCAAATGTAGTTGTCATTGCAGAACAACTAGCACTTTTTCCACAAGAACTATATGACAATGGGATGGAAATTGTAACAGTAGCAACGAGAAGAAATCGAAGTGATGTATTAAATCCACAAATTAAGTCTTTAAATTACTTAAATAATATATTAGTAAAAATTGAAGCTAAATTAGCAGGTGTTCAAGAAGCGCTTATGCTAAATGATCAAGGTTTCGTAGCTGAAGGGTCAGGAGATAATGTTTTCTTAGTAAAAGGAAATAAGTTAATTACTCCACCAAGTTCAGCAGGTGCATTAGAAGGAATTACAAGAAATGCAATTATGGAACTAGGCGACACATTAGGTTATGAGGTAGAAGAAAAATTATTTACTAGACATGATGTTTATATTGCAGATGAAGTTTTCTTAACAGGAACAGCAGCCGAAGTAATTGGTGTATCTAAAGTAGATGGCCGAGTGATTGGTAATGGTAAACCTGGTCCAAATACACAGCGTTTATTACAAGCATTTCGTCAATTAGTAGTAGAAGACGGAGAAAAAATTTACGTAAAACAAGGGTGATAAATTGTGCGAAGTGACATGATAAAAAAAGGAATCGATCGAGCGCCGCATCGTAGTTTATTATTAGCGGCAGGCGTCAAAGAAGAAGATTTTCATAAACCGTTTATTGCAGTTTGTAATTCATATATTGATATAGTTCCAGGTCATATTCATTTAAGAGAAATGGCTGATGTAGTAAAACAAGCGATTCGAGATGCTGGTGGAGTACCATTTGAGTTTAATACGATTGGTGTCGATGATGGAATCGCAATGGGGCATATTGGAATGAGGTACTCTCTCCCTAGTAGGGAAATTATTGCTGATGCTGCTGAAACAGTCGTTAATGCACATTGGTTTGATGGAGTATTCTATATGCCAAATTGTGATAAGATCACACCGGGAATGCTGATGGCATCTGTTCGTACAAATGTACCAGCGGTTTTCGTATCAGGCGGACCAATGGCTGGTGGGCTTTCTAAAGACGGAAAAGCTTTATCTCTTGTTTCAGTATTTGAAGGGGTTGGAGCTTTTAAATCAGGTAAAATGAGTGTTGAAGAATTACTCGATATTGAAAAATCGGCATGTCCAACTTGTGGATCATGTTCAGGAATGTTTACAGCAAATTCAATGAATTGCATTATGGAAATGCTTGGTGTAGCACTACCATACAACGGAACAATCCTTGCAACCAGTAAAGACAGACATAAATTAATTCGTGATGCAGCCTATCATTTAATGGACTGTATTGAAAAAGATATTAAACCAAGAGATATTATTACAAAAGAGGCAATTGATGATGCGTTTGCATTAGATATGGCAATGGGTGGTTCGACAAACACAGTTTTACACTTAATGGCAATTGCAAACGAAGCAGGAATTGAATACGACTTAAAAGATATTAATGATGTAGCGAGAAGAGTACCTTACTTATCAAAAATTAGTCCCGCTTCGCATTACTCAATGCATGATGTGCATTTAGCAGGCGGAGTTCCAGCAATTATTAAAGAACTTACTACAATACCAGGAGCAATTAATAGTGAACGCATTACGATTACAGGAAAAACTTTATTCGAGAATGTGCAAGAAGCTACAATCTCAAATAGTGAAGTAATTCGTAAAAAAGAAAATCCTTATTCTGAGACAGGAGGATTATCAATATTACATGGTAATCTTGCGCCAGATGGATCAGTTATTAAAGTAGGTGCAGTTGACCCTTCAATTCAAACATTTATAGGCGAAGCAATTTGTTTTAACTCACATGATGAAGCGGTTGAAGCAATTGATGGAGGGCTCGTAAAAGAAGGGCATGTCGTTGTAATTCGATATGAAGGTCCAAAAGGAGGACCTGGAATGCCTGAAATGCTCGCACCAACTTCATCTATTGTTGGTAGAGGACTAGGAACAAAGGTTGCTTTAATTACAGATGGTCGTTTTTCAGGTGCTACCCGAGGAATTGCAATAGGACATATTTCTCCAGAGGCAGCTGAAGGTGGACCAATCGCATATATTGAAGACGGTGATGAAATCATTATCGATCTTTTATCAAGAAGTATTACATTATCAGTTTCAAATGAAGTTTTAGAAACTCGAAAACAATCGGTTGAATTGCATGAACCGAAAGTAAAAACAGGTTATTTAGCAAGATATGCAAAATTAGTTACTTCTGCTAATACAGGTGGAATTTTAAAAATATGAAAAAGCAATGAAAGAGAAAAGTAGTTATGAAAAGGATCTTCAGAGAGTCGGTGGATGGTGTGAACCGATGGCCTTGATTAATGAAACTCACTCTTGAGTGTCAGGCTGAAAAATTATTTGTAGGCCTGAACGTTGGCTACGTTATAGCTAGATTTTGGTTATCCAAAATCCCAAAGTTAGGTTATATACCTAAGAAGAAGGGTGGTACCGCGAAAAGTCTTTCGCCCCTTCAGCATCTGCTGAAGTGTGGAGTCATGGCTTTTTTTATTGCGAATAAATGGATAAATTTTATCCGAAAATGGAGGGAAATTTAGAAATGAGTCATCATTCGATGAGAACTCTGTCAAAACAGAAGTCAGGTGCAAATTTATTAATTGATGCTTTGAAAGAAGAAAATGTTGAAATGATTTTTGGTTACCCTGGAGGGGCAGTATTACCATTATATGATGCACTTTATGATGCTGATATTCCCCACATTCTATCAAGGCATGAACAGGGTGCAATCCATGCGGCAGAAGGATATGCAAGAGTAACTGGTCGACCAGGTGTAGTAATTGCTACGAGTGGTCCAGGGGCAACAAATGTCGTAACGGGTCTAGCAGATGCGATGATGGATTCCCTACCTTTAGTTGTTTTCACTGGGCAGGTTGCTACAAATGTAATTGGTACTGATGCCTTTCAAGAAGCAGATGTTATTGGTATAACAATGCCAGTTACAAAACACAACTACCAAGTTCGAAATGTAGAAGATGTTCCACAAATCGTAAAAGAAGCATTTCATATTGCTTCAACCGGCCGACAAGGTCCAGTTGTAATTGATCTACCTAAAAATATGATGGCTGAAAAAGGAGTGAAAAAGGACGAAGTAGAAGTTCAATTACCAGGTTATCAACCGACATATGAACCAAATTTTATTCAAATTACAAAGCTCGTAGCAGCGATTGAAAAAGCAAAAAAACCAGTTGTCTTAGCAGGTGCAGGCATTTTACATGCAAAAGCGGCTAAAGAGTTTACTGAATTTATAAAAAAGTTTAATCTCCCAGTTGTTAATACATTGTTAGGCTTAGGGGGATTTCCAGCAAATGAGGAATTATTCCTTGGAATGGGTGGGATGCACGGTACTTATACAGCAAATATGGCAATGTACGAAAGTGATTTGCTCATTAATATCGGAGCAAGATTTGATGATCGATTAACAGGCAATTTAGTACACTTTGCTAAAAATGCAGTCGTAGCACATATCGATATCGATCCAGCTGAAATAAACAAGGTTATTCCAACAAATATTCCAATCGTTGGATGTGCTAAAGAAGTACTAAAGGTTTTGTTAAAACAAGAGGTAGATAAACAGAATCATAGCGAATGGCTTGAGCTCCTTAAAAATCGTAAAGAAGACTTTCCTTTACAGTATGAAGCAAGTAGTGAGGTGATTAAACCACAAACGGTCTTAACTTTACTCCACTCAATTACAAAGGGGAGAGCTACTATTTCTACAGATGTAGGTCAACATCAAATGTGGGCTGCTCAGTATTATCCATTTAAAGAACCACATAAATGGATCACATCTGGTGGACTTGGAACAATGGGATTTGGATTACCTTCAGCAATTGGTGCACAATTTGCAAAACCAGATGAACTTGTTGTCGCCATCGTTGGTGATGCTGGATTTCAAATGACATTGCAAGAAATGAGCATGATTAAGGAACATAATTTACCAGTCAAAATTTTAATTTTAAACAATGCAGCCCTAGGAATGGTAAGACAGTGGCAATCAGCATTTTATAATGACCGCTTCTCTAGTTCTCTATTAGACTGCCAACCTAGTTTTACTAAACTTGCAGAAGCATATGGCATTAAAGGAATGACGATATCAGATCCAAATTTAGTTGAAAATCAATTAAGAGAAGCCATTGAATTTGATGGACCAGTATTAATTGATTGCAGAGTACATCAAGCTGAAATCGTTACACCAATGGTTCCACCAGGTAAAGGGATTCACGAAATGGAAGGGGTGAAATAATGAAACGAGTCATTACATCGACTGTATTAAATAACAGTGGCGTACTTAATAGAATTACAGGTGTTATTTCAAGAAGGCGATTTAATATTGAAAGTATTTCTGTAGGTCATACAGAACAAGATCATATTTCAAGAATTACTTTTGTCGTTCATGTAGATGATCTACAACAGGTTGAACAATTGATTAAACAGCTTCATAAGCAAATTGATGTCATAAAAGTAGCTGATATAACTGAAGATTCAGTGATTGCTAGAGAACTAGCATTAATTAAAGTAAGTACAAATGCTACTACTAGAAATGAAATTTACAGTTTAATTGAACCATTTCGAGCATCCGTTATTGATGTAAGTCGAGATCAGATTGTCGTTCAAGTAACAGGTACCTCTGATAAAGTTGAGGCTTTGATTGAATTATTAAGACCTTTCGAACTAAAAGAAATAGCTCGTACAGGTGTAACTGCATTTACTAGATCTGCTAAACATAAGGAGCATGCTCAAAAGCTACTCTCTTATTAATTAAAAATATAAAACATAAAACAAAAAAATTGGAGGAATTTAAAAATGGCTAAAGTTTATTATGGTACAGATGTGAAGGAAAACGTATTAGTTGAGAAAACGATTGCAGTAATTGGGTATGGATCACAAGGTCACGCACACGCTTTAAATCTACATGAAAATGGACATAAAGTTGTAGTTGGTTGTCGACCTGGAAAATCATGGGATACTGCTGTGAATGATGGATTACATGTAACTACTGTTGCTGAGGCTTCAAAGGCGGCAGATGTAGTAATGATTTTATTACCAGATGAGCATCAACCAAATGTATATAAAAATGAAATCGAACCTTACTTAGAAAATGGTAATGCGCTTGCGTTTGCACATGGATTTAATGTTCATTTTGATCAAATTGTTCCTCCAGCAAATGTAGATGTATTTTTAGTAGCTCCAAAAGGACCAGGTCATCTTGTAAGACGTACTTTTGTCGATGGTGCAGCAGTTCCAGCATTATTTGCTGTATACCAAGATGTAACTGGTGAAGCAAAAAACGTAGCTCTTTCTTACGCTGAAGGAATTGGTTCTACAAGAGCAGGAGTACTTGAAACAACATTTAAAGAAGAAACTGAAACAGATTTATTTGGTGAACAAGCGGTATTATGTGGTGGAGTTACATCATTAGTAAAATCAGGATTTGAAACTTTAGTTGAAGCAGGATATCAACCAGAAGTAGCATATTTCGAATGTTTGCACGAATTAAAACTCATCGTTGATTTAATGTACGAAGGCGGTATGAGCTACATGAGATATTCAATCTCTGATACAGCGCAGTGGGGCGATTTCGTTTCTGGTCCAAGAGTCGTTGCAAATGAATCAAAATTAGCGATGAAAGATATTTTAGCAGAAATTCAAGATGGTACATTTGCGAAAGGTTGGATTAACGAAAATAAAAATGGTCGTCCAGTATTCAATAAAATTAATGAAAGTGAAAAACAACATCAATTAGAAGAAGTAGGCGAAAAACTTCGTGCAATGATGCCATTTATCCAAAGAAAAGAAAAGGTCGAGGTGAAGTAAAAAATGAGTAAAATTCAGTTTCTTGATACAACATTACGTGATGGCGAACAATCTCCAGGGGTTAATTTAAATCGATTTGAAAAGCTCGAAATTGCTAGACAACTAGAGTCTTTAGGTGTTGATATCATTGAAGCTGGTTTTGCCGCTTCCTCAGAAGGTGACTTTTTAGGTGTTCAAGAGATTGCGAGACAGATTCGTTCTGTCTCCGTCTCTAGCCTTTCTCGCGCAAAAGATTCAGATATTAAAACAGCATGGGATGCGTTAAAAAATGCAGCAGAACCGAGACTTCATATTTTCTTAGCGACCAGTGACATTCATATGAAATATAAACTAAATATGACTAGATTAGAAGTATTGGAAACTGCTAAACATTGTGTTTCATTAGCTAAATCTTTTTTTCCAAAAGTACAAATTTCAGCTGAAGATGCATGTCGCACTGATCGGGCATTTCTTGCAGAATTTGCAGAGACTGCGATTAAAGCAGGTGCAGACGTTATCAATATACCAGATACAGTAGGGTATACAAGTCCTACTGAATACTACGATTTATTTAAATATTTACAAGAACATGTTCCTTCTTACCATAAAGCTATTTTTTCTTGCCATTGTCATGATGACTTAGGAATGGCAGTAGCAAACTCGTTAGCAGCAATACAGGCTGGAGCAAATCAAGTTGAGTGTACAGTTAATGGAATTGGCGAAAGAGCAGGAAATGCAGCACTAGAAGAAATTGCAGTTGCACTACATATTAGAGAAGATGTTTATCGTAAAAATACGAATTTACGATTACATGAAATTACAAAGACAAGTGAACTTGTTAGTCGTCTAACCGGTATGGTTGTCCAGAAGAATAAAGCGATTGTTGGTACAAATGCATTCGCTCATGAATCAGGAATTCATCAAGATGGCGTTTTAAAAGAGCCTACAACATATGAAATTATTCCGCCATCATTAATTGGGCTTTCTACTAATTCATTAGTATTAGGTAAACACTCAGGCCGTCATGCTTTTTCCGACAAACTAAAAGAACTTGGATTTGACTTTTCAAAAGAGATTATTAATGAGGCTTTTAGTCAATTTAAGACTTTAACAGATACAAAGAAAGACATTACAGATGCAGATTTATTAAACATTATTAGTAAGTGGAGCGAAAAGGAGGTTCTAAAATGAAATTAAATATCGCATGTCTTCCAGGAGACGGAATCGGACCAGAAATTATGAGTTCAGCTATGCAAGTTTTAGAACAGATTGCACAATCTTATCAACATAACTTTACTTTTTCTACAAATTTATTTGGTGGTCATGCTATTGATGAAACAGGCACTTCATTACCGAAAGAAACATTAGAAAATTGTTTAAATTCGGATGCCGTGTTATTAGCGGCAGTTGGTGGACCAAAATGGGATCAAGGTGTAGAACGGCCAGAGAGTGGTTTATTACGATTAAGAAAGTCACTTAATTTATACGCAAACATACGTCCAGTCGATGTGTACGATCAACTAGTCAATCATTCACCTTTAAAATCAGAACAAGTTAGAAATGTAAGCTTTGTTGTTGTTCGTGAATTGACAGGCGGAATTTATTTCTCAGAACCACGTTTTCATAATGAAAATGAAGCGACAGATACACTTTACTATAGTAGAGAGGAAATTGAACGGATTGTAACTTATGGGTTTGAATTAGCAAAAACGAGAAAAGGAAAGCTTACATCAGTTGATAAAGCAAATGTATTAGAATCTAGTAAACTTTGGAGAAAAATTGTCAATGAATTAAGTTCAAATTACCCAGAAGTGGAAGTTGAACATATTCTTGTCGATGCAGCTGCAATGGAATTAATTAGAAACCCAAGAAGATTTGATGTAATCGTTACTGAAAATTTATTTGGTGATATTTTAAGCGATGAAGCATCCATGATTACAGGTTCACTAGGCATGCTACCTTCGACAAGTAAATCAGGAAATGGACCTTCATTGTATGAACCTATTCATGGCTCTGCTCCAGATATAGCAGGACAAAATAAAGCGAATCCTATTGCGATGTTAAGGTCTGTTGCGATGATGCTAGGTGATTTTAATTTAGTCGATGAAGCAAATTCTATTGAAAATGCGATTGTTAATACAATAAATAGCGGCAACTTAACAGGTGACTTAGGCGGAAAAAATTCAACGACTGAATTTACTGAGCAAGTATTAAAAGAGTTACAATTTCAAACGGTTGGAGGTACAAGTCGATGAAGCAAACATTGTTTGATAAGCTTTGGCAAAATCATGTCGTAACTGGTGAAGTAGGTAAACCTCAGCTTTTGTATATCGATTTACATTTAGTTCATGAAGTAACTTCACCACAAGCATTTGAAGGATTAAGATTATCTAATCGGAATGTCAGAAGACCAGAATTAACTTTTGCGACAATGGATCACAATGTCCCTACCGTAAATCAATTAGTGATTACAGATTTAATCGCAAAACAACAGATGGATACGTTAAGAAATAATTGTCAGGAATTCAATATTCCTTTAGCCGATATAACTGATGAAGAACAAGGTATTGTCCATGTAATTGGTCCTGAGCTAGGTTTAACACAACCCGGAAAAACAATTGTTTGTGGAGATAGTCATACATCTACACATGGTGCTTTTGGAGCATTAGCATTTGGAATAGGAACAAGTGAAGTTGAACACGTATTAGCAACACAAACATTATGGCAAGTTAAACCGAAATCAATGGGTGTAAAACTTGATGGTAAGCTGCCAAAAGGTGTATATGCAAAAGATATCATTCTGCATTTATTAGCAACTTACGGTGTATCAATGGGAACAGGTCATGTCATTGAGTTTTATGGTGAGGCAGTTAGCAATATGACAATGGAAGAACGTATGACACTTTGCAATATGGCGATTGAAGGTGGAGCTAAAGCAGGATTGATTGCACCTGACCAAAAAACATTTGATTATTTAAAAGGTCGAAAATTTACTGTAAATTCATATGATCAAAAATTGATAGAATGGAAGAAATTATATACAGAAGAAGGAGCAGTATATGACAAGTCAATCGAAGTTGACGTAACAACTCTTGCACCATATGTAACTTGGGGAACAAATCCTGGTATGGGCGTAAGAATTGACGAAGTTCTTCCAAAAGCTAAAGATGAAAACTACGAACGTGCATATGAATACATGGGATTAAAACCTGAAATTACACCTAACGAAATTCCTGTCCAACATGTATTTATCGGTTCTTGTACAAATTCTAGATTATCAGATTTAGAGGAAGCAGCAAATTATCTTAAAGGGAAGAAAGTAAAATCTGACGTGCGAGCATTAGTTGTTCCAGGCTCTAAAAAAGTCCGAAATCTAGCAATGGAAAAAGGACTACATAAAATATTTATTGAAGCAGGATTTGAATGGAGAGAAGCCGGTTGTTCGATGTGCCTAGCAATGAATCCGGATCAAGTACCAGCTGGAGAACATTGCGCATCTACATCTAATCGAAACTTTGAAGGAAGACAAGGTAAAGGAGCACGAACACATTTAGTAAGTCCAGTAATGGCAGCGGCTGCTGCAGTTCATGGTCATTTTATTGACATTCGAAAGGAGCAAGCAAATGAAACCGTTACGTACGCATAAAGGTACAACAGTATCAATCATGTTAGACAATATCGACACTGACCAAATTATTCCAAAACAATATTTAAAACGAATCGAGCGAACTGGTTTTGGAGAATTCTTATTTGATGAATGGCGATATCATGACGATCGCTCACCTAATAAAACATTCGCTTTAAATTATGAAGAGCGAAAAAACGCTTCAATATTAATAAGTGGAAATAATTTTGGTTGCGGCTCATCCAGAGAGCACGCACCTTGGGCATTAAATGATTATGGCTTTACCATTGTTATTGCAGGTAGCTTCGCAGATATCTTCTACAATAATTGTATAAAAAATGGCATGCTACCTATTGTCTTAAATGATGAGATTCGCGCTCAATTATCCACATTAAATGGAACTCAAGAAATTGAAGTAGACTTAGAAAAACAAGTAGTAAAAACAATATTTGGGAACTATGAATTTTCAATCGATCCAGTTTGGAAAGAGAAATTACTAAATGGTTTAGATGATATTGCCATTACGATGAAATATGAAAATGAGATAGAAAAATACGAAAAGTTACATGCATAAATATAAAAGAAGTGTCTTATAAGTAAATTTATAAGACACTTCTTTTTTTATTTCCACATCGAATTATTTTAGCTAAATCCGAATCAAATCCAACAGAATTTAATCTATTTTAAAAAATGTGTAACAAGCGGTGTCTCAAAAACTATCAATGGATTAGTCACGGAATTTTAGTCTTTGTTTTGATTGCATGTTTAGAATATGTAAGCTTTAAAACACTTATTAAAGTATTTGAAAAATAGAAGATAGTTTTACGTATTTGTCTGCATTTAGTGAAAACGACTTAGTCACTCGATAATAACCTGGTTCAAGTAGTTTTGAAAGACGTGCTGAACTAATTGTAATCGTTCATCTTTTATTTCTGATTGGTTAATAACTAGACCAATTTGCTTAAACTGGAAATCTTTTTGAAAGGGAACCTCTTTCCACGTTTCTGATTTTTCATCAAATCGCTCGATCGTATATGGTGTTCCATAAAATAGCTGTTCTCCATTATTGACTATAGTCAGTTTAATGGTTTTAGTGCCTTTCGAGTAATACTGTCCATCAAGATTCATTGATACTTGAATTGTACCATCATGAATTGTGTCAGGAATCGTATTATGCGGCGAACCAACAAAAGATAGATAAATTTGCCGACTAAAGACATGTTCATTTGAATTCGTTGAACAAGCGGTCAGTAAACATAATAATACAAAGACACTGAGAAATAAGCTTTTTGTCATTTCATTTTCACCTCATAAAAGAAAATTCAACAGAATAGAAGAAGTTCCTTTTTATAAGTTAATAATCACCTTTATATCATTCTATTATTCTGCCTTAGTAGCCTATGTATAAACAAAATATAATAGTATAACAATAGCAGGTAGTAAAATTGTTTAAACTTTATTGAAAATAATCATAAACATTCTTCGCTAACAATAAACATGTCACTGAAATAAACAGAGTACGAACGTATCCACTTCCTTTTTTTATCGCAAATTTTGAACCGCAAATCGCACCAGCAATTTGGGCAATTCCCATTATTATTCCATAAGTGTAGTTTACTTGCCCTAAAAACATAAACATCATTAAACCAGCGATATTACTACAGAAGTTTAAAAACTTTGCATTCCCAGCAGCCTTTAAAAAGTCAAAACCAATCAGTAAAAAAGAAAAAATTAAAAAAGATCCTGTTCCAGGGCCAATGAATCCATCATAGAAGCCAATCGCAAATATGGTAACTAGAAAAATAATGAACTGATAGGTGGGCAGCTTTTTTGGGGATGAAAGGCTACCCCAATCTTTCTTGAAAATAGTAAAAATAGCTACTACTGCTAACATTATTAGCATCAATGGCTTAAGCAATTCAGGGTTTAGCAAATGAACGGTGTATGCACCTAATAATGAACCAATAAACGTGAGGGGAAAAAATTTAATCACTGATTTTAGATCAAGCTTACCTGAACGATAAAACATAAATGTACTTGTTAAGGAGCCAATAGTCGATGCTAATTTGTTAGTAGCTACTGCCACAGCGGGATTCAACCCTGTAAATAATAATGTTGGTAGTGTAATAAGCCCACCACCTCCTACAACAGAGTCAATAAATGAAGCTAAAAATCCAAAAACAATTAAAATAATTAATAATGATGAATCTAAATGCATTTCTATCAACCTTTCAACTTTAGTTACTACTGAAATAGTAACTAACTAATTGCTATATGTAAATAGTTATTGTAAATTTATTAAATAAGAAAATAATAGGAGGGCGATGAAAGTGGACAGTATAGTGCAACAACTCAAAAAATTAGGTTTTAACGAGTATGAATCTAAATCTTATCTATCTCTTGTTAAACAAGGTCCGGTTACAGCTTACCAAGTTAGCAAGGACTCAGGAATACCAAGAGCACGAATTTATGATGTGTTAAGTAATCTTGTTGAAAAAGGAATTGTCTTGAGGGAAGAAATAAATGACACAGCCCGATATTCACCACTGCCTGTTGAAATCTTTTTGCAAAAGGCTCAATCTGAGTGGCAATCAACTTATACAGTAATAAGCGATTCCTTAAAAAGTCTAGAAAACTCTAGTGAAAAAATGGACAACCGTGTTATTTCTTTAAAAGACTATAAAACGATTATTAACTATTGCGTGACATTAATTAAAAAAGCAGAAAAACGTATTGTTATTTCGATGTGGGACGAAATGTATGAGGTTTTGAAAAAGGACTTAATTGAGGCGAGTGAAACAGTAACCATTCAAGGTATTACATTACACGTGGAAGATCCAATTGAAAATCTAGAAATCCATCGCATTACACCTTTTACTGAAACCAAGTCCACAGAACATTGGTTTATCTTGTCCATTGATTCTAAGGAGATGATTTATGGACCTTCAACCCAGGAGCGAAGCATAGCTTTTTATACAGATGACCCTGTTCATATTTACTTATTAGAGGACTATGTATGGCACGATGTATTAGTGAATAGGCTTGTGCGACGTAGTCAGGACGATTTAGAGAAATGGATTACTGCTGAGCGAAAAGCCTTTTTTATGGAAAAATAAGTAGCTTATTCAAGAAACAAAAAAATAAAGCATAAGACACTTAAAGTGCTTATGTTTTATTTTAATTGATGGAGTTTACTCAAATTACCGTGTAACAAAATGAACTATTCTTTCTCAACTAAATTCAATTTCATTTAACTTAAATTTGTCGATAAAAATAAATTTAAATGACAAATAATTGATTGAATATTTAGAATACTATTTAATAAGATTAAAAATACATGATTAATTTAGGAATAGGTGATTAAATTGAAACTTAAATTAATTGTTGATAGCTCAGCTGATCTTCCAACTGAAATATTGAAGAAATACGATATTTCAGTAATCCCTTTAAGAGTTTATGACCAATTTGATAAGGAATATTTGGATGGTGTAAATTTAAAAGCCCATGAGTTAATGGAAAGAATGAAAAATGGAGAAAACTTTACTTCATCTTTACCTTCTTACGATGCAATTTATCAGACTTTAGTCGCAAGTAGCGCAGAGCAAAACTGTGTATATCTCACATGCTCAGGGGATTTATCTGGAACTTATAATTTCGCGCAATTAGTAAAACTAGATATTATGGAAAACAATCCAAATGCTTCAATTCATATAATTGATACTAGATCAGTATCCCTTGGAATTGGAGTATTAGTTATGGAATTAATCGAAAGCATTAATAATGAAGAACCAATAGAAAATCTACTCAATGAATTAAACAACAATATAAATAAGATACAACATATTTTTACAATAGAAGATCTCCAATATTTAATACGGGGAGGGCGGGTCGGTAAATTTGCTGGATTCCTCGGAGGAATGTTAAATATAAATCCGATTATGGAAGTAAGTGAAGGGAAGTTTAAACCACTTGAAAAAGTACGGGGTCGAAAAAAGGCAATAAA
Organism: Gottfriedia sp. NPDC056225; assembly: GCF_042267765.1. Lineage (NCBI taxonomy): Bacteria > Bacillati > Bacillota > Bacilli > Caryophanales > Bacillaceae > Gottfriedia > Gottfriedia sp. NPDC056225. The sequence continues at coordinate 41,907 of NZ_JBHJTJ010000036.1, forward strand.
TCGCATGCTTGAATTGATGAAAATTAGAAAAGATGAACTTAAAAGAACTGTCGGAGTTGTATATGGAGTAAAGGATGTTTCAACTGAACAATTTATTAAACAGCTACAGGATATTATAGGTAGTGAAAATATCATTGAAAATTCAGTTGGAGCAGCAGTCGGTGTCCATACTGGTCCTAGCGCACTTGGCATCTTTTTCCTATCAAAATAAGTAAATAATTTCGACTCTCAAAGTGGTGAGAGTTTTTTTATTTATTTTAAATTAATAGAGTTAGAAAGTATATCGTAATAACAATAAATAGTCTATGAGGAAATATAGGAAATAACAAACAGATATTCCACTCCTACCAAAAGACAAGTTTAGTAAATATGTAACAAGTTTTGACAACGTGAACTATTTAATTATTAGAAAAATAGTAGTGATTTACAAAATTAAACGTGCTATTTTAAATTTAGTAGATTATTCCTGTGGAAATTAATTTTAGTAGGATAGAAGTTTAGCGTACTATTCTTTCAATAGGTAAGAACTTGTGAAAAACTAGAGTGGAAAATTTATTGAATTGGGTGAATTGACGGATTGAAAAAATGATTTGTTTTACTTTTATTGTTTTATCTGATGCCCCTAATCACCAAGTTGACACATAGATTGTAAATACTGCGAATAGTACTAACAAAATTCCTCCGATACGTGTAGAAACAGTATAGAAACTAGATGGATCAGTTGAATTTTCTGTTTTCCAACTTTCTGTAATAAACCATATTATTTTAGGATTTGCAATTAGTAATCCGCCAAACAAAAGAAGAATAATCCCCATAATCATATTTAAATACCTCCTTAATAATTTTTATTAATTTGAGATGGGATTTAAGGGCTAATGTACCATTTTACAGCATTATTAATAAGTGGAGTTGAAATATCAAGAGTCACAACTTCCAGATTACGAGTATTAGAATCACTATACAATTTAATTACACTCATTTACTCAGAAACACCTTAATTTGATAGTTGTGATGCTAGTGACTTTTTTATAGACCAACACGTTAGTCTATTACCAGTTCATCGCCTAACTCCTTCGATTTTGTTACTCTATACTCTCCAATTGATCAATTAAGATATTAATCTCAGAACAAAATAACGTTAAGATCCTCTTTGACTAGAGAAGACTCTTAGTGATTAGAAAGTTCTAATAATTAACTACAATTAGATTATATCAACGATTGGAAATATTTTACAGTATTTTAATTCTTAATAGAGAAAATGTATCCAAGAGAGAGTTTCATACATATGGGTTGTTAACATATTAGGATAGAGATGGGTAATAACAGCTATTTATTTTAGAGATTAACTTGCTGTATTTTGAGGAGTTTAAAATTAACATAGTAGGAGCAATAAAATCGGTGCAAATAAAAACGTCAAAAGTACTAACAAAAATCATAAAACTGCAAATAAAACTAGCAAATCTGCAATTTAAAAAAATAAAACTGCAATAAGCCCAACACATCAATGGATAATTAGTTAAATAAGCATAAAAATAAGATAATCCCCTCGAAAAAATTTAAATCTAGCAAAAAAAAATAAACCGTTAGCAAAATTTTTAGCCAGTTCTTTATTAAATTTAGTAATCTAGGTTCACTATTATGGTCGAGAACTGAAAAATACAGCCCAATTATCTGTGCGAATTTCACGTACCGAAGTTAGTTCAATCTACATAATTACAAAAAAAGAATAAGCAAAACTATTAAATTTTCCAAGCAAAGAGCCGATTATCTCTATATCAATCCATTTTCATATTACCATTATTCATACTCAATTCATTAATTAAACTAATTCTAACTTTTTTTGGTAAAATAAAAATTGAATAAGATTTAATTTACATAAAAAGGGTTTTACGACTTATTTAAAACTATTAAAAGGAGTGATTTGATTGAAAGCTTATATTTTAAGAGACACTAAAGGACCTGAGTCATTAAAAATGGAAAATGTCGAGATTGGTACATTAGACCGAAATGAAGTAGTAGTCAAATTAAAAGCAGCATCATTAAACAGACGTGACTATTTTATTACTCATGGTATGTATCCAGGGATGAAATTAGATGCAATTTTAGGTTCAGATGGGGCTGGGGTTATTGAGGCCGTTGGAGAAGCGGTAAAGAGTTTTTCTGTAGGTGATGAAGTAATTATGAACCCGAGCTTAAACTGGGGGGATCGTGACGATATCAATTCAGAGGAATTTACTGTACTTGGTATGCCTTCAAATGGGACATTTGCTGAATATCTTAAACTACCAGTTGAAAATGTTTATAAAAAACCAGCTTATCTATCATGGGAAGAAGCGGCAGCAATTCCATTAGCGGCACTTACTGCATACAGATCATTAATTACACGTGGTCAATTACAGAAAGATGACGTGGTATTAATTCCTGGAATAGGAAGCGGAGTCGCGTTATACGCATTACAAATTGCTGTTGCATTTGGAGCAAAAGTAATCGTGACTTCAAGTAGTGAGGAAAAAATTGCAAAAGCAATCGAGTTAGGTGCAATTGCCGGTTTTAATTATCGAGAAAATGATTGGTATAAGAAACTTCGGAAGGAATTCGGTTTAGTTAATCTAACGATCGATGGAGTTGGTGGTGAGTCATTTAATCGTTTAATTGATTTAACTGGGCAAGGCGGAAGAATTGTATCATATGGTGCAACGAATGGTCCTGTTCCTCAAACAGTTTTACCTAAAGTATTCTTTAAAAATATGGATATTAGAGGGACGACGATGGGAAGTCCAAGAGAGTTTGAACAAATGTTAGCTTTCTTTGAACAACATAAAATTAAACCAATTTTAGATCAATCATTTGAATTTGTCGATGTAATTAGTGCGCTACAAAAAATGGGTGAAGGTAATAATTTTGGAAAAATTACGATTAAAATTGGGTAATTCGATTTATTTTTAAAAGTTTGTCTCCTATCAAAAGAACTGGTTAGCCAGTTCTTTTTTATTTTGCTCCTTGATAAATTATATTTAACATCATATGATTATTACAAATGTAATATTTATAAAATTTAGTATTTTGAATTTTGTAAGCGTTTTAATGGTGTGATATTTTTTTAGGGGGGCTTATTATGAAACATTCTTACTTAACGAGAGAACATGAAATTTTCCGCACGGCTCTTAGAAAATTTTTACAAAAAGAAGCTGTACCATTCTATGAAGAGTGGGAACAAAATAAAATGATTCCGAGAGAATTTTGGGATAAATTAGGCAACGAAGGATTTTTATGTCCATATGTTGATGAGAAATATGGCGGATTAGGTGTTGATTTCGGCTATTCTGTCATTATTATAGAGGAGCTTGAAAAGGTTGGATCAAGTTTTGTAGGTGTAGCATTACACAATGATATCGTTGTACCTTATTTGACTGCATATGGAAATGAAGAGCAAAAAATGGAATGGCTGCCAAAATGTATCTCTGGTGAGTATATTACAGCAGTTGCCATGACTGAACCAGGCGCAGGATCAGACTTAGCTAATATTAAGACGACGGCAGTAAAACAAGGAGATTACTATATTGTAAATGGTGAAAAAACGTTTATTACAAATGGAATCCATTCTGACCTAATTATTATTGCAGTGAAAACAGATTCGACAATTCAACCTGCACATAAAGGAATTAGCTTATTAGTTGTCGAAAAAGATACAGTTGGGTTTTCTAGAGGGAAGAAATTAAATAAAGTAGGACTTCACAGTCAAGATACGGCTGAATTAATTTTCCAAGATGCAAAAGTACCTATAAAAAATTTGCTAGGTGAAGAAGGAAAAGGCTTCTACTACTTAATGGAAAAACTACAACAAGAACGATTAGTAGTTGCATTAGAAGCATTAGTTTCAGCTGAAGCAATGCTAAAAGTTACAACTGAATATGTAAAAAGTAGAAAAGCATTTGGAAAATCAATTGCAGGTTTCCAAAATACTCAATTTAAACTTGTAGAATTAGCAACTGAAATTGAAATTGGTCGCACTTTCATTGAAGATTTAATTTATAAGCATATGGAAGGCATAAATGTTGTTAAACAAGTTTCGATGGCAAAATGGTGGATTACTGATTTAGGTAAAAAAGTGGCTTCTGAGTGTCTTCAATTACATGGTGGATATGGATATATGGAAGAATACGAAATTGCTAGACGTTTCAGAGATATTCAAATCATGTCAATTTATGCAGGTACAAATGAAATCATGAAGACAATTATTGCGAAACAATTAGATTTGAATTAATCCTAACTTAAAATTGGAGGATCATATTTATGAGAGAAGTAGTTATTGTGGATGCTTTAAGAACACCTATTGGTAAAAGAGGTGGCAGCTTTAGCGAAACAAGACCTGATGACTTAGCTGCGATTGTACTAAAGGAATTAGTAAGTCGAAATGAATTTGATCCGAAAGAAATAGATGATGTGATTATGGGCTGTGTTACGCAAGTTGGAGAACAGGCAGGTGATGTTGGTAGAATTGCAGCTTTATTAGCGGGTCTACCAATTGAAGTGCCCGGTGTAACCATAGACCGTCAATGTGGTTCAAGTCAACAATCTGTTCATTTTGCATCGCAAGCAATTTTAAGTGGAGATATGGACATTGTCATTGCAGCAGGAGTGGAAAGCATGACAAGAGTACCAATGTTTTCAAATTTAAAAGGATCAAAGTGGAATGAGAAGTTAACAAGTATGTTTGGTGACTTTAATCAAGGAATCTCTGCAGAACGAATTAATGAAAAGTGGAACATCTCTCGACAAGAGCAAGATGAATTTGCTTATAATAGCCATCAAAAAGCATTAAAAGCGATGAAGCAAGGCTACTTTGAAGACGAAATTGTTGCGGTTTCTGTGCATAATCAAGATGGTGAACTTGTTAAAGTGACAAAGGATGAAGGACCAAGAGAAAACTCATCAATTGAAAAATTAACAACTTTAAAACCAGTATTTATCGAAACTGGTTCGGTTACTGCTGGAAATGCAAGTCAAATTAGTGACGGTGCTGCAGGACTACTTTTAATGAGTAAAGAAAAAGCTCATCAATTAGGATTTAAGCCAAAGTTTAGAATTATAGGGAGAACTGTGGTCGGGTCAGACCCTAAATTAATGCTTACAGGGCCCATTCAAGCTACACAAAAAGTTCTGCAAAAATGTGGTTTAACAATTGATCAAATCGATTTGTTTGAAATAAATGAGGCATTTGCAACTGTACCTTTAGCATGGCAAAAAGAACTAGGGGTACCATTTGAAAAATTAAATATTTTTGGTGGAGCGATCGCATTAGGTCACCCACTTGGTGCTAGTGGTGCAAGAGTTATGGTTACAATGTGTAACGCCTTAGAAAAAACAGGCGGCCGCTATGGATTACAAGCGATTTGTGAAGGTCATGGTATGGCAAATGCAACAATTATCGAGAGATTAAATTAATTTTAACAAAACATTGGGGGATTTTATAATGAACATTCGTGAAAGTATCGCAATCGTTACAGGTGGAGCATCAGGTTTAGGTGCAGGAACAGTTAGAATGATCGTAGAAAATGGTGGGAAAGCTGCTATTTTCGACTTAAATGAAGAGAGAGCTACTAGCTTAATAGCTGAATTAGGTGAAGACAATGTTTGTTTTGAAAAAACGGACGTATCTTCAGAAGAGAGCGTAAAAAACTCACTTAAGAATGTTTTGACTAAATATGGTTCAATTAATACAGTAGTAAACTGTGCAGGTATTGTATTAGCTGAAAAAGTAATTAAAAGAGACGGAATTCATTCATTAGAATCATTCCAAAAAATCATAAATGTAAACCTAGTTGGTACATTTAACGTTATTCGTTTAGCAGCTGAACAAATGATTAATAACGAACCAAATGAATTTGGTGAAAGAGGTGTTATTATTAACACTGCTTCAGTTGCAGCATTTGATGGTCAAATGGGGCAAGCAGCTTACGGTGCATCAAAGAGCGCTGTAGCTGGTATGACATTACCAATTGCTAGGGATTTATCAAGATATGGCATCAGAGTAATGAGCATCGCTCCTGGTATATTTGAAACACCAATGTTTGATGTATTACCAGAAAAAGCTAGAGAATCATTAGGAAACATGGTTCCATTCCCATCACGTCTAGGTAAGCCATCAGAATACGCACATTTAGCGAAAAGCATTGTTGAAAATCCAATGTTAAACGGTGAAGTAATCCGCCTAGATGGTGCAATTCGTATGCAACCAAAGTGATTTAGTACTAATTATAAAAGCTGGAGAAGCAGGTATTGATCTTGCTCTCCTGCTTTTTTATTTGTTTAGATTCTGAATTAGTATTTAAATGATAGCTGTTAAAGGAGATTGTTGATTTTTTGTTTTACTAATTTAGAAGGTTAATTGAATAAGAAATACACGAAATTGCTTACCACATTTTATAGCACTAAGCCCTGATTTGGTTTCATTCAATTAATAAATTAAAAATGTACTTATGCCACTAACCTGAAGTGTTAGTTCAATAAGATGAAAAATCGTTTATGCGGCTTTTTTATTTGAGAATTTGGCAGTTTTAAATAAAAGAATGAGTGGTTATTCATTCATTTTTATGATAAAGTAAAAATGCAGAATATTATAAAAATAAAACATATTGAAGTAAACTGAGATCGGGATTTTATACTTATTATCAATTGCTACTATAAATAACTAGTTGAAAATGATTTTTGGTTTAATAGTTAGGAGATGAAAGCTGATGTATTTAACGAAAAAATCATACTTAGGAGAGAAAAATGGCGTCTCATACTTGAATGGAGAAGTTAAATTTCTAAGTGTTTCATTAAATGTTTACAGTTATTTAGTGGATGGTGTATTAATTGATACGGGATCGCAGTCCTTACATAGATATTTCGAATCTTTTATTGACGAAGCAGATTTTGATCAAGTAATGATAACTCATTCTCATGAAGATCATTCAGGTTGTGCCGCTTATATTGAAAAAACAAAGAAACTGCCAATTTATATAAATGAAAAAACAATTGATTATTGCGCGCGTAGGGCAGATTATCCTTTATATAGGCAACTCTTTTGGGGGAGAAGAAAGCCGTTTCGTGCTAAGGCTATGCCTGAAACTTTTGCATCCAGAAATGCAACATGGAAAGTAATTGATACACCTGGTCATGCATTAGATCATAAAGCTTTATTAAATCAGGAAACAGGTCAATTATTTACGGGAGATTTATTTGTAAGTGACAGGACAAAAGTCGTATTAGCAGAAGAAAGTATTCCTTCAATTATTCACTCATTAGAGAGAGTATTATCATATGATTTTCAAGATGTATTTTGCAACCATGCAGGCTTTGTAGAAGATGGTCGCGTAGCGCTTGAACGAAAACTAGACTATTTATTATCTATTAAACATAAAGTATTAACTTTACAAAAAGAAGGGAATTCAGCTGAAGTTATCCGAAATAAGCTATTTCCAAAAAAATACCCAATTATAAAATTTTCAAACGGAGAATGGGATTCACTACATATTATCACATCGATCATAAATGAAAATAAACCCGATTTATAGGTCTTTTTTCATGTTTATTAAGGAAAAACGACTCATAAGAGTCGTTTTAATTTATTTTTTATTATAAAAAAGATCTGGTTTTCCACAATTTGGGCACTCATATTCATAATGATCTTGAATTACCTTGCTAGTATTTGAATATTCGCCATCATTCATTGTATTACAGTTTGGACAATTACTGCTCGTTTTTGGGGAATTGTCTTTTGAATTTTCCATCCTATCCATCCTTTCTTATCATTTTTCTAACAATCCTTTATATTTTACCCATTAAAATTATTTATCCTATTAAAATTAAAACTCTGTCTATTAGTTGTCACATTTTGTAGCACGAAGTTCAAAAATGTTTACATTCAATTAACTAATTAAAAATACCCTGATTGAACTTATGAAGTGTATGAGTTTAATAAAAGTTTATCCACAATTAAAATAAATATGGATATTTAAGGCATTT
>NZ_JBHJTJ010000037.1:0-49613 GCF_042267765.1 Gottfriedia sp. NPDC056225
ATATTTTTCCGTCTGAAAATTCGGCTATTTAGTTACATATAAGGAGGTTTGAAAAATGTCTACACAACAATTCGAAGAAGAACTTCAATACTTAAACACAATTTTAGATGAAATGGAGCGGCAGCTAACAAAGCTTGAAGGGATTCCGGTTTATTCTGGTAGTGACGTAACTGAGCAAGTACTTGAAGGAATTCGAGAAAACAATCGAAGAAATCTTCGTTTAGCTAAAAATGAACCATATTTTGGTAGAATGGATTTTGAAGAAGAGCAAAAGGATGCATTACCGATTTATATTGGAAAAGTAGGCGTATCGGACCAAGCGACAGAAAATCCAATGGTAATCGATTGGCGTGCTCCTATTGCCAGTATGTTTTATTCGTTTACAGGTGGAGATGATCTGGCTTATTATGAATCTCCTGAAGGTATTATCGAAGGCATAATCTATTTAAAACGAAACATCGTAATCCGCAAAAAAAATCTCCAACGCGTTGTAGATACATATGTTAAAGGAAATCAAGATTTATCAGTTACTGATGATTTTCTTCTTTATCGTTTAAGCGAAAACAAAGATAATCGTTTAAAGGATATTGTTTCTACTATTCAATCTGAACAAAATGATATAATACGTTCATCTAAAAATACACCTTTAGTCATACAAGGGGTTGCAGGAAGTGGAAAAACTACTGTCGCTCTTCATCGACTTGCATTTTTGATTTATCAATACCGTGAAACATTAAAGGCCGATAAAATGATTATTTTTGCACCAAACAATATGTTTCTTGATTATATTTCAAACGTACTGCCAGAGTTAGGAGTAGGAGGGATTCAACAAACAACCTTTTCAGATTGGGCATTAACTATTCTCGACTATGAAGTAAAACTTAAGGATTCATCCGAAAATCAAAAAAAGTGGTTCGCAATTGGTGCTGATCGCCTTGAAATCAATGATACTACTCCAGGGAAATGGAAAGGCTCAACCCATTTTATGAATTTTATTGATCGTTGCATGGATGATTACGAAGCCTCAGCTGTTCCTGATAGTGATTTTAAACCATGGAAAAATAAATTGATTGATAAAGAAACACTAAAAAATTGGTTTAACATTGAATACAAGCATTATCCACTTGCTAAACGAAGAGAGCGTATTATAGCAAGGCTTAAGCAATGGATTGATAATGAATTAAAGTATATTGAAGAGACGAACATAAAAAAAGAGAAAAAGAAAAAAGCAACTCAATATTTAAATACTTATATGAAGCAATGGCCAAAGCATACAGCACTTTCTTTCTATAAAACACTATTTACAAATACATCACAAGTAGATGAAATACCAAAAGATATTATTAAAACGACTTCTTTGAGTTGTAAAAAGAAAGAAATGGACCAAGAAGATTTAGCTCCTCTTGTCTATATACATAATCGGCTTTTTGGAATTGAGTCAAAGCAAAAATTTCATCATGTAATTGTAGACGAAGCACAAGATTTCTCAGCTTTTCAAATAGCCTTATTAAGGCAATTAACTATAGGAAATTCATTTACCATTTTGGGGGATTTATCTCAAGCTATCCACGAATACCAAGGCATCAATACATGGGATGAATTTTTAGATGTTTTTGAAGAGAAAGAAGTAAAATATTACGAATTAAATCGAAGCTACCGCTCTACAATGGAAATCATTCACTTTGCTAACGAAATTATTAATAAGGCCAACATACCTGTTAGTCTAGCTAATCCAGTATTTCGTAGTGGTGAAAAAGTAAAAATAATAGAAGTTAATCAAACAAATCGCATTCAAAAAATAATCAAATCAATTGAACTTTTGCAAAAAGATAATATGGATACGATTGCAATTATCGGGCGTACCGAGGATGAGTGTGCAATATTGCATAAAGCCTTATCGGACGCAGGACAAGAGGCGACCTTTATTCATGCTAAACAGAGAAAATACGAAGGCGGTATTTCTGTAGTACCAGTTTATCTTTCAAAAGGACTAGAATTTGATGCCGTTCTCCTTGTCGACGTAGATGATCTGCATTACGAAGAGTCTAAACAGAACGCTAAATTGCTTTATGTAGGTTGTACCCGTGCACTTCACAATTTATTAGTATTCTACTCAGGAAATAAGTCTCCGCTTCTTGAGAATATTAGTGCATCAGAATAACGCCAAAGTTCTTTGTTATTGGAGAACGGTTTTCAATTGTTTATATAATGAGGCCCCCTTAAGCATTAGGGGGCTCTTTTTTTGTAAAGAAATTGGGTAATCGCAATTAAAAAAGGAGAATCGCAATAAAAATATAAAATCACCAAACCCGACAAGGTATATCAGTCTAAATGGATACTATTTCAGTTCATTTCAATGAAAAAATCAAATTTGCTTTTATTCTATCTGATTCGAGCAAACAAATGAGAAAAATCAGCTACTTCTCAATAAAACGTACGATATATCTATTACAAAAAAGAAATGTGATACTTGATTAACCTACAGATAAAGAAAGAAAGTCGAACGACAAAAACATAGGATAGAAGTTCAGCGGTTATGATTATGGATATAAAAGTGGCGGCTCTTATTTAGGGTCATATTATGTTCAGTTAATGCTGTCCAAATTAATTATTCGAAAATCGATAAAACCTTAGATTTATACTTTTGGAAATTAAACTCCAGTTCATAGTTCTTACATAATTTTCCAAATAAGCCTTAAATTTGGTATTTCTTACTCATTTCAACTTGAATATTAGTCTATTAATATTAAGATAATAACTAAAAAGTGGGTGACGATCATCGAAGCAAATGAAGAAGTTGTATTATGTTTAAGGGATTTGAGAAAGGATTATGGAGCAAAATCAGTTTTAAAAGGGATTGATTTAACCGTAAATCGTGGACAAATTATCGGCTATATTGGACCGAATGGAGCTGGTAAGAGTACGACTATTAAAATATTATTGGGTCTAGAAGGGGATTATTCTGGTAGAGTCGAAATTTTTGGCGAAGAGGTCACTGTTCAAAGTGTGGAATATAAAAAGAAGATTGGCTATGTACCTGAAATTGCTGAGCTATATGATAATCTTACGGCTAGAGAGTATTTAACTTTTATTGGTGAATTATATGGAATGGAATTTAATGAGGCGGATGAAAAGGCTGAAAAATTAATGAAGGTCTTTGGCTTGGAGGAAGTTTATTTATCACGAATCGCTTCTTTTTCAAAAGGAATGAGGCAAAAAGTCCTGATTATTTCTAGTTTAATCCATAATCCAGACCTTTTGTTTTTAGATGAGCCACTCAGTGGACTTGATGCAAACAGCGTAATGGTATTTAAAGAAATACTAGATATTCTAGCAGCTCATGGAAAAACTATTTTTTACTCTTCACATATTATGGATGTTGTTGAGAAGATTAGTAACCGAATTATATTAATCAATGACGGTAAAATTGTAGCGGATGGTAGTTTTAAAGAATTAAAGGAACAAAATGTAGAAGGATCGTTGGAACAAATTTTTAATCAGCTCACAGGATTCAATGAGCACCAAGCATTAGCTGAGGAATTTGTTTCCATCGTAAAAGGGGGGTAAAAAGTGAAAGACTTCCCGATGTTAAAAATCTTAGATTTATTCCGACCTATATTTGAATTATTTGGTGTCGAGTATCCAATCATGCGGAAAATCTTAAATGTAAAATTAACAATGGATAGCCGGAGGACACCGACAATTTTTAATCAAAACAACAAGAAAAAACATAAGGATGAAGATAATGGCATAATAAAATCCTTAGGTATGTATGTGTTACTAAGTCTTATGCTCATTCCTTTAGTGATTTTTAGAAAAAGCTACATCTTTAGTATGAGTGCTTTTTTCGGAATCGTTATGTTTCTCGTGATGACATCGATGATTTCCGACTTTTCGAATGTTTTACTTGATATTAAAGACAAAGGGATTCTCCATACGAAACCTATTGCAAAAAAGACGGTTACTGCTGCAAAAACTGTACATATATCAATTTACTTGCTATTAATAACTGCATCCCTAACTGCTTTGCCAATAGTTATTGGTACATTTAAGCATGGATTTTTGTTTTTAATAATGGCAATTTTTGAACTTATTCTACTCAATTTATTTATCGTTGTCTTAACTTCGATTATTTATTATTTTATATTACGATTTTTTGATGGTGAAAAACTAAAGGATATAATTAATTACGTTCAAATTGGCCTATCAATCTCAATTTTAGTTGGATATCAGCTCGTTGGTAGAGCTTTTAGCTTAGTTAATTTAGATATTAAATTTTCTCCAAGTTGGTGGCAATTTCTAATCCCACCTATTTGGTTTGGTGCTCCCTTTGAGCTAATATTAAATCGCCACTCGAGTATCTATCTTACTTGTTTTTCCTTATTGGCAATCATAATTCCTATTATTGCAATCGGAGTGTATAACGCAATGATGCCTTCGTTTGAAAAAAATCTTCAAAAATTAACAAATAATAGTGGCATCGTCAAGAAAAAGGAAAACAAATGGAAAAATTGGCTGTCTAGTGTAATTTGTAGAAGTAATGAAGAGAGGGTTTTCTTTAGATTTGCAGATCTAATGATGCGAAATGAACGGGAATTCCGTTTAAAGGTATACCCATCCTTAGGATTATCAATTGTTCTACCGTTCGTTTTTTTATTTAATCAATTACAATTGTCTTCATATCATCATTTGGCATCAGGTAAAAGTTATTTAACAATCTATATGTCTTGTTTAATTATTCCTAATGCAATCTCAATGTTAAAGTATTCTGGTAAATATAAAGGAGCATGGATTTATAAAACTGCACCAGTAACAAATCTAGCTCCATTATATAGCGCAACTTTAAAAGCATTTATTGCGAATCTATATTTTCCTGTATATATTGTTTTAAGTTTAATTTTTATTGGTATTTTTGGTATTAAAATCATACCACATTTATTGGTTGTATTTGTCAGTTCAATATTGTATACAGTAATCTGTTCAAATTATCTTAAAGGAACACTGCCATTTTCTGAATCGTTTGATGATGCTCAAGCAAATTCTGGAATTAAAATTTTTATTGCAATGATAATTGGTGGAATTTTAGCTTTAATTCATTATGGCGTAACATTTATTCCATTTGGTGTATTTATTTACTTACTAGTCTTAATTATTGTAACTTTCATTTCATGGAAGCAAGCATATAAAACGATTTGGAAGTATTGAAATAAAAAAATGTGGGATAATTACTTCATAATAAAAAGTAGAAAGCAAATGCTTTCTACTTTTTTAATTTATGGACTTATTGAGGGAACATGCTGGAAATTTTACTAGGGATGACTACTAAGCAGTTAATTAGTACTTTATACAAGAGTGGGATATTATGGGAGTGTACACTTATTAGAATGTTTATGAAGGGAAGTTGACTATGTCGAATTTATTCAAACCGTTTAAATACAAAGGATTAGAATTAAAAAATCGAGTTGTAATGCCACCTATGTGTCAATATTCAGTTCATTTGAAGGATGGAATTCCAACTGATTGGCATTTTGTTCATTATACTAGCCGTGCAATTGGGGGGACGGGTTTAATTATTATAGAAATGACAAATGTTGAAGACCGAGGTCGTATTACAGATTATTGCTTAGGAATTTGGAGCGATGAGCATATTTCTGCTTTTAAGCGAATTATTGATGAGTGTCATAAATATGGTGCAAAAGTAGCGATTCAGATTGCTCATGCGGGCCGTAAAGCTGAGGATGCGCAAAATCCAGTATCATCATCACCAATCGCTTTTAATGAGAATTCAAAAACTCCACATGAGTTAACGACTAATGAAGTTAAAGAAATGGTAGAAAAGTTCAAAAAAGGTGTTGAGCGTGCAGTACTTGCTGGTGTGGATACGATTGAACTTCACGGAGCACACGGATATTTAATCCACCAATTTGCTTCTGCATATACAAACCATAGATCAGATGAATACGGTGAAGATAAGTTTTTATTTGGGAAAGAAGTCATCAAAGCTGTAAAAAGCGTAATGCCAGAAGATATGCCACTGATTATGCGAGTATCTGCAGTAGAATATGTAGATGGAGGCTATGACCTCGATTATTCAACTGAAATGGCTAAGGCATTCCGTGATGCTGGTGTGGATATTTTCCATATTTCTTCTGGTGGTGAAGGTCCAATTGGTTCTGGAGGAAGACCTGGGTCTCATCCTGGTTACCAAGTTAAATTGGCTGAACATATAAAACTAGAAGTGGATGTTCCTGTCATTGCAGTCGGGAAATTAGATGATGTTAACGTTGCAGAAACTGTTCTTGGTAATCAAGAAGCTGATTTAATTGCTGTAGGTCGTGGAATGTTAAGTAATCCTTATTGGGCAAATAATGCTTCAATAATACTTGACGGAAAACCTCTTACTCCTAAGCCATATGAAAGAGCTTATTAATTAAAAAGTAGATAAATTTTTTAGTCATGGGGCAAGTATATTGATACTTGCCCTGCTTGTCGTTTTTTCGTTGTTTGGAAAAAATAGCGTTCATTTGTATAATAATTCAATTCCTAAACAAATAGATTTTTGAAATCTATACAATATTTACTATAATATAGGTAAAGAACAGACGGGTGGTGAGCGGACTGGCTATGAACAAAGAAGAGCAGGTATTAATGGGTTTCAGGGAACTATATAACAAAATGGCTTGGCTTAATAAGGTTAAGATGGAAGTCGGTCTGAATGGTCATAAATCTTCAGAAGTACATTGTATCGAATCAATTGGTAGAATTGTTGATCCAAACGTAACAAAACTTGCGGAGTCTTTATATATGACAAGAGGTGCCATAACAAAAATTACTAAAAAACTGATGCAAAAAGGACTTATTGAAAACTACCAGAAGCCTGAAAATAAGAAAGAAATCTATTTTAGGCTTACAGAGCAAGGTAAAGAAATTGACAAAGTCCATGCTGAACTACATCAAGAATTTCGTGAACGAGATAAAGTAGTATTTGAGCAAGTAACCGAGGAACAATATGATAGCATGCTTCATTTTATAAAAAAATATAATGTACATTTGGATACGGAAATAAAGAAACAAGGTATAGATCTTAAATCAGAATAAAGTAACAATAAAATAATGGAAACAAAGGCAGCCAGCTTAATTGAAAGGGCTGTTTTTTTTATTTTGTTTTTTGTTGACGAGGAAACAAAATGTCGATATGATGAATATGTTTCCGAGGAAACTAAAATACGATTCTTGAAGGGAGAACTTGATGTTCAAATCTAAATCACACGATGAAATGAAAATAAAACAAACAGTAGATAAAAAAGCTTTACTATTCGGACTTATGTCAGTATTTCTATGCGGATTAGGGTTCAGCATTATTGCACCTGTCGTCCCATTCTTAATAAAGCCATATGTGAGTAATCCAGAAGATCAAGCTATTTATGTTACGATGCTAACTTCCGTTTATGCAATCTGCGTGTTTTTTGTAGCCCCAGCACTTGGAGCGTTAAGTGACAGATATGGTCGCCGTCCATTACTTTTAGTATGCCTTTTAGGTTCAGCAATTGGATACTTTGTTTTTGGGATTGGAGGAGCTCTTTGGGTACTTTTTGCTGGACGCATAATAGAAGGGATAACAGGTGGAAGCATAAGCACGATTTTTGCCTATTTTGCAGATATTACACCAAGGGAACACCGCACTAAATATTTTGGGTGGGTCAGTGCAGTTTCAGGAGTGGGAGTTGCTATTGGACCAACATTAGGTGGATTACTTGCCAAGTTTGGCTATTTGGTACCGATGTATTTTGGTGCAATTATTACTTTATTAAATTTTGTCTTTGGATTCTTTTATATGCCTGAGAGTCTAAACAAGAAGAATAGACTGAAAAAGATTACATTTGGAAGATTGAATCCTTTTACACAACTTGTTAACGTACTTTCTATAAAAAATTTAAGTAGACTTCTTGTTTCAGCATTTTTACTTTGGATACCTAATGGATCATTGCAGTCAGTATTTTCACAATTCTCAATGGATACTTTCAACTGGGAACCTGCAGCTATCGGACTTATGTTTTCGATTTTGGGTGTGCAAGACATTATTTCACAAGGATTTATTATGCCTAAACTGTTAAGGAAGTTTAGTGATGTACAAATAACAATTCTTGGAATGGTTTCGGAAGTTTTAGGTTATATTCTTTTTGCAGCTGCAGCTATATTTACATTTTATCCTCTATTTATCATTGGAATGGTTATCTTTAGTTTTGGAGATTCGATCTTTGGTCCTTCATTTAATGGAATGCTATCCAAATCTGTCGACTCAAGTGAACAAGGAAGAATTCAAGGAGGTAGCCAATCAATTCAATCATTAGCGAGAATAATTGGTCCAATCATTGGAGGTCAAATCTATGTCTCACTTGGTCATGCCGCTCCTGCTATAATGGGAGTCATTCTTATTTCAGCAGCAATACCAGTTTTGTATAAGGTACCGTTTATAAAAGGATAAATTATGCCTTGAAAAAATTTTCGAACAAAAAGGATTTTGAAACGGATCGAATTCGTTTCAAAATCCTTTTTAATTAGTTTGAAGATTATAGACATAAGTAAAAAATATTTATTAATGAACAATCTTATTTTGAATCTAATTCATTAAAAAATGGTTTGTTTGCGTAAAAATACATTACCGCCATCATAAATTCTCCACCGATAAGATTTCCAATTGTAACTGGAATTAGATTATGAAGAATTCCAGTTACGGAAATCGTATTAGGGTGATGAATTACAAGTGCAATCGCAAAAGAACACATATTTGCAATGCTATGCTCATAACCAGACATAAAGAAACAAAATACGAATAACATCATAGCTGTTATTTTTGTTCCATTTTCCGTCTCTCCAAAAGCCATGGGGATAAAAAAAGCAAGGCACACAAGCCAATTACATAAGATACCTCTAGCAAACAAATGAAAAATGGAATTATCAATTTTATGTTCAACAACTGATAGTAGAAACGCGCTTGAGTCGGGTGCGTCAAATAGTCCAGTAGTATAAATGATAAATGCAAATAAACAGGCACCTAAAACGTTTCCGATATAACTGTATATTAGAAGTTCAAAAACTTTGGGCCACTTCATTTTATCCCGTAATGCAGCGTACGTATAATAAAACGTATTTCCAGTAAATAGGTCTCCTCCACCGTACCAAATCAAAACAATTGCAGAACCAAAGGTCAATGCTGCAATTGGATAAGCAACAGGGGAATTTGCTAAGAAAAACCCATTACCTGTTTTGAATGCTACCATTACACCAAAACCAATAAACATACTTGCAAGCATACTTCTTAATACATAGCGTAAATGACTTTGTTCAAATATTTTTAATTTCTTTAAGGCCAATTTTTCAACTTCTAATAATGGTTTAATTTCCATCTAATCACCCCTTATTAATTTGAGGTTAAAGATAAAGAAATATACGAAATTGTTAGTTTGAATAAGAATCTAATAATCTCTATAAACAAGTTTGGAATTATTCTCGGTGTTCTTCACAAAAACAGAGAGTATTGATTTAGATTAGCAAAGGTTTGGATTTTATAAAATGAGCGCTCAATTTCGTACTTTTGTATATTTTTATAGTATAATTTAATTATTAAGAATTTTCCGCTAGTAACAAGTATTCGAGTGTTTCTTTATTTCTTTTTTAATAGTAATAGGATTTGAAACTAATTGGAAAAAGCTTTTTATAAATAGAAACGATCATATTGGGGGAGTTAGTTTGAAAGAGGTTATTGTAAGACCATATACATTTGAAGATGTAGAAGCAAAGCTTGAGCTTCATCAAGAAAATAAAGATCATTTTGAAAAATGGTCACCTACGTTAAGAAAAGACGACTTCTATACAGTAGAAGGACAATTAAATACGATCAAAGAGTTTATGGAAAAAAGTGCAGAAGATGCTCGCTACGATTTTGCCATTTTTGTAAAAGATAATGATGCTACTACTTTAATAGGAGAAGTTCAGTTTATTTTTGTTACAAGAGGTCCTAAACAAAGTTGCATGGTAGGCTATCATATTGGAGAAAAATTTAATGGTCAAGGATATATGACAAAAGCTTTAAAAGCAGCTCTAAAAATTGCTTTTGTAGAATTGAAATTTCACCGTGTAACTTCAGAAGTTAATCCAGAAAACTTAGCTTCTTTACGAGTACTTGAAAAAGTTGGATTTGTAAAGGAGGGCTACTATCGAAAAAATTTAAAAATTAGAGATCAGTGGTATGACCATGTTTGCTTGGCAATTTTAGAGGAAGAGTTTGCGGAAAAGATTGCACATAGTTAAAATACTTTTAAAAGATAGGCAGTTTATCTGTTTATCTTTTTTTGATGAACAAATACTTATAATTGTTGTTATTAAATATGTTTAATTGATAAAAATCATGTAGAAGGAAACAAATAATAATAAAGAGATTCGAATTTTAAATATTGCATATAAAGGATTTTTTCGAAATGAAGAAATATAATTTGAATCAAACAAGTGGTAGTATGGGTAGTAAATTTAAAATATCATTAGATAATACTTTGCTTTTTCGTTATGCATATTTTGTAAGTTTAATTTTAGTACCTTTGCTAAATTATTTTGTATATGGATTAACTCACATAGAATTATATCCACTTTACCATGTTGAGTCGATTCTTTTAGGTCTAGGATTTTGGAAAAAGCCTAAATCTTTTTTGTTTCTCAACCTATCTGTTATCATATTTGTTCGATTGTATTTTACAGATTCAATCTTAAATGTACAAAATTTTATTATTTTGTTCTTTGTGTTTTCAATTGGAACACTTTTATCTGTTGAACTGGTAAAAAACTATTTGAAAACAAATAAAAAAAAGTTAGATGTGATTATCTCTTTAGCTAAAACGCTTGAATCAAAAGATCCATATACAAGAAATCATTCTGAAAATGTAGCAAGATATTCTCTTTTAATTGCTAGGGAAATGAATTTTACAGAAAAGCAGTGTCGAGCATTATATATTGGTGGTTTGCTTCACGATATTGGTAAGATTGGTATTCCAGAACATATTCTATTTAAAAACGGTCGTTTAACAAAAGAAGAATTTGAGGTAATTAAAGATCATCCAATAATTGGCTACAAAACAATGGCCCACATTACTTCTTTTATCGAAAATGGAGTATTAGATATGGTATTGTATCACCATGAGCGAGTTGATGGGAAAGGCTATCCATTCGGCCTTAGTGGGGAAGAAATTCCAATCGTTGCCAAAATCACAGCAATTGCTGATACATTCGATGCAATGACTTCAAATCGAGTTTATCGAAATAAGCTAAACTTTGACTCGGTAATAAATGAAATAACGATCAATAAAAACTTACAATTTGATTCAGATATTGCTGACACTTTCTTGAAAATTTTACAAAGAGAAGGTCCAAATATCTTAACAAAACAAATCGATGAAAATGTAAGAAGAAACTTATTGATCGGACATTAAATAATTTGATATCAAGAAACGGCTGATTTTAAAATAATTAGCCGTTTTTTTTGATGGACAACTGAACTGATTCATTTCCGTCTTTAATTTAAAAAGAGTTGATTTAAATTTATTTTGAAGTATTATGCGAGTTATCTTAGCTGCGTTTTTAAATTAGATTTAATTTTTTCATTTTTTATTATTGTAGATTTTTCACTTTGACTTTTATAGTAGTATTTGAGTTCTTATTAGCGCTTTTCGATATTTTAATCGTTCGATCAACGCCCTTATTTGCACGTCCACCTTTATTTCAATTACTCATTCTTTGAATTATTTTCTATAATTCTAAAATAAAGAGCCCATAAATGTTACACTTTCTCTCTGTATACAAATAAAAAAATAAGGATTTAACAAATCATTTTATTGCTGTGTTTCGAGAGTTTACGACAATATTTTCAAGATATTACAAAATTTTAACAATAAAAATAAAGGGATTTTGGCAATTATTATCTAATTAGTAAGTAAAGGAAGTTTTTATACTCTCTTTTCTAATTTCGATAATTTATTTATTTGTAGGATGTCCAAAGGAAAATTATAGTGAAAAAAGAGGAGTGGTAGGGATGAATTTCTATATTTTATCAGAAGAACATGAAAACCAAAATATTCATTATTATTGTATAGCTGCAGGTAGCCATCGCTACGACTTTGCAATTATCTTTTCAGAAAAATTTCTCGGGAAAGCAATGGTAGTCTCGATCCAAAGTGGAAGAATGGTCTTACTTTGTAGAGAAGATATCGACCACCCAGAACATTGGGATCAAAAACTTGGAATTGCAACCGAAGACATCTCAGAACTTGAGCTGTTTTTCCATTCAATCTTGGACCAAAAATTGTTTAGTGATCAATATTAGAAGTAAGAGTCTCCGATTTTTTCGGAGACTCTTTTTATGTAATAAAAAAATACATATTTAATAGAAGAATCTATGGAAAAATGTTTCACACTAAAAAAATTTACGACTTTAAACGCTACTCTTTAATTTATATTAATTAAAAATTAAAGTACTGAAATAAAAGTATTCCGTTTTTGAATGTTTTTTAGTAGTTCTTTATTCCTGTTTCAATTTCAAGAAGGTAGGTATTTCCGTGTGAAAAATTTCCAAATATATAAAATTTCAAATTCAAAAGTTCTATTTTTGGCGGATTTAAAAGGAATTTACAAATGTTCACTAGAAAATAATTCCAAAGGAAAGGAGGTAAATGATATGATAGTTTAAGAGGTTGATATAAAAAAATGAAATTAATTCGAATTAATTTCATAGATAAATATAATCAAACCTTAAACTTTCAAAGAATTGCTTAAGTTTTTTACTATTAAATAGGTAAAAGGGGCGCAACAATGAAGAAAAAAAATTATTTAGCTTTACCTGTTACGACTATGCTGTTATTTTCTAGTATTTATGCTGGAACAGTTCAGGCTTCTTCACTAACGGGTTCAAATTCGGTAGTGGCGAATCAGGTAAACTCTGGGAAAAGTCTTAGAAAAAGCCAAATGAAGGAAGTAGCGAAAGCGAGCAATAAAGTAGTACACGCTAAAAAGTCTGAATCTGCAATCGAATCAAAATTAAGAGAAAAGTTAAAAAATAACCAATCTCAAATCAATCATAATTACCAAACAGGCGAAGTAATTGTTAAATATAAAAAGCATGTGACTACGGCTGCAATCTCGTCATTTCAGAAAAAATATTCATTAAAATCATCAAAGAAATTCAAGTCTTTAAATGCAGAATTAGTTAAAATACCTTCTGGCGAAAGTACGAATGAATACATAACTAAACTAAAAAAGGATCAGAACGTAGAATCTGTCCAACCTAACTATAAATATTTTGCTTCTGACTTAAATAATGCTCCTAACTATTATGATCAGTTATGGGGACTTAACAATACTGGTCAAACAATAAATGGAAGTAATGGAGTAACGGATATTGACGTAGATGCACCTGAAGGTTGGAATCAATATAGTTCTAAGCTATCAGAAGTTGTTGTTGGTGTTATCGATACAGGTGTAGATATAAACCATCCGGATTTAGCTGGTAAAATTTGGACAAATACAAAGGAAACTCCTAATAATGGGATAGACGATGACAATAATGGATATGTTGATGATGTCCATGGTTGGGATTTTTATAACGATGATAACACTGTATATGATGCACTTGATGGAGACGAGCATGGTACTCATGTATCCGGAACAATTGCTGCTGCATTAGAAGGAGCAACTACAGCTGATAACAAAGGTGTAGTCGGTGTTGCTCCGAACGTAAAAATATTACCTTTAAAATTCATTGGTCCTTTTGGTGGAACATCAGCTGATGCGATCGAAGCAATTGAATATGCAAAAAATATGGGTGTAAAAATTACGAATAACAGTTGGGGTAGTGATGAATACGATCCACTACTTGAAGAAGCAATTGAGAATTCTAATAGTTTATTCGTAGCTGCAGCTGGTAATGACGGATGGGATAACGATGAAGGCGGAGCATATCCTGCAAGTTTTGAAAGTTCAAACATTTTATCAGTAGCTGCAGTTGATAACAAAGGCAAATTAGCAGATTTCTCGAATTATGGCGCTGATTCTGTTGATGTAGCTGCACCTGGTGTTGATGTTTTCAGTTCAGTTCCTAAATACCCACTTGATGAACTTACAAAATCATTAAAAATTGATCAAGCAGGAGCATCAGCTCAAACGACTGGTGATAATTACAAGGCGATCTTTGATGGTATTGGGTATGAAAAAATATCTGATTCAGAAAGACAAGGGGCATTTGACAAAGCATTAAATTATTTAGATTTAACGGATACGAATAAGAAAATTTTACTTGTACAAGACGATGAAAATGATATGAGTCAATTCTTCTCAGACGACCCAGAACTTTCAAAAATCTTTAAAAACTATTTACCAACCTATCAAACTCTATTATCAAAATATAATTCTGTAAAAACAGTTACAATTAACTCTGATGAGTCAATTTCTGATTATATGAGCGCAAGCGACTTATCAACGTATGATGCAGTAGTTTGGTTTACAGGTAATGCTGTTGGATTTATGTCTGATGATGGCAGCACTTTAACAAAAACTGATACTGATCTGTTAAAAGGTTATTTAACTAATGGCGGTAAATTATTATTATCTGGTGTTAACTCATTATCAGGGCAAGAGAAATCTTCACTAGTAAAAGATATGTTACATTTAAATGTATACTCTGATATGGGACCTAGTTTGAATGTAGAAGGTTTAACTGAAGGAATCTATAAAGATACAAAATTTGATGTAAATAAATTTGATTTCCCGTACTATATGGCTGATTTTGTACAATCAAATGATCCAAAAACAATTGTCAATTCAAAATATGTTTCAGATTATTCACAAGCATATGATTATTATAGCGGGACATCTATGGCAACTCCTCATACAACTGGAGCAGCTGCTATTTTATTAGGATTAAATCCAAACATGTCTCCAGAGATGCTTAAGTTATACACTAGTGCAAAAGGTAAGAAACTTGATTCCTTAAAAGGTCTTGTCGGCACGGAAACCATTGTAAAAACATCAAATCTAGATAAATTCGATGATAATGAAACACCAGGAGTTCCGTTAGATAAAAGTGTATTAAATGGTAGTTTAAATTCAAAAACTGATAAAAATGATGTATATGCAGTAGCTTTAAAAGAAGGACAAGGTATTAATTTCACTTTAAACGGTCAAACAGGAAGCGATTTCGATTTGTATGTGTATGGTGAAAAAACACCTACTGTAAATAATAAAAATGGCATGGTTGCTTACTCAGAAAATCAAAAAACATCAAATGAAACAATTAATTTTGTAGCACCTGAAACAGGTATTTACTTTGTGAATGTGTACGACTACAGCGGTTCAGGAAAATATAAGCTTTATACTGGTAATTTCGGTGGAACGTATGATGTTGAATCTAGTGCAATCACTTACAATGGAGGATGGATGCCTTCATTTAATCCAAAAAAACCAAACGAAATGGCTGCAATGATTAATTCAGTTGGTGATGCTAGTTTTTCATTTGTAGGATATAGCGTTGAATGGCAAGGCTTCAAAGATTCATCTCAAGGTATTGCTGATGTTTATATTGACGGTAAAAAGGTTGCTTCACCATCACTTTATTCTAGTACATTAAAGTCTAATCAAAGTCTATTGAAATATGATTTTACGAATTACGGTACACACTCAATTAAAATTGTTTGGACTGGTAAAAATGACCCAGCTGCTAGAAAATCTGCTACAGGGATCAATTTTGATAAATTTATTGTTAAAAGTAACCCTATTTCATTGAAGTCTTCTTATGATACTTTTAAGAAAAGTCCAGTTATTTCATGGACAGCAACGAAATTAGCTGAATCATATAGCATTTACCGTAAAGAATCTAAACAAACTGATTATGTACAATTAAATAAAACACCTATTACTACAACATCTTTTGCGGATACGACTGCAGTACCAGGAAAATCTTATAACTATGTAGTGGTAATCAACACACCTGATAAAACAGAGTCACCTTTCTCATCTGCTATAACTTATGTTGTTGATGATGATATTAAAGGTAGTCTTCCATTAACAGGTACAGCAAAAGGAACATTAAACAGAGATGCAAAAGATTTAAACGACGTATGGTCTAAAACACTAGAAAAAGGCAAAACATATGAAATTGCCCTAACTGGTTCTACTAACACTAACTTTAATCTTTCATTATTCGATATTGGTACTACAACAATTTATGGTAAAAAAGCATTGAAAACATCAACAAGTTCAGCTTCTTCTGAAAAAATTGTATTTAAACCATCTAAAACTGGAAAATATTATATCGTTCCTACTGCATTAAAAGGATCAGGACAATATAGTATTTCTGTTTCGGTTCAAACAACGAAAACAGTAGAAAACACAGATAAAAATGTTAAATATACTGGAACTTGGAATAAACTAAAATATACAAATGCTTCTGGTGGAACGATTAATGAAACAAAAGGATCTAAAGGATCTCTTCAATACAATTTCACTGGAACAGGAGTTACAGTATATGCTTTAAAAGATAAAAATATGGGTAAAGCTGACATCTATATTGACGGTAAAAAAGTAAAACAAATTGATCTTTACTCATCATGCCGCAAATATAAAGTAAATGTATTTAATACTCAAAGTCTATCAAATAAAGCACATACGATTAAAATTGTTGCTACTGGAACAAAATCTCGTGCTGCAACAAACAAATTAATAAATGTTGATTCATTTAAAGTTACACAATATTCGATCGTTAAATAACAAAGCCATCGATTGAAACAAAAAAATCCTGATTCACCCTTTTTAGGGTAACAGGATTTTTTGTTTGCTTTATTTCCTATATAAAAATTTACTTTTTTAAAGGAAAATAAATGTTGGAGGTTTTAATGAAATTTTCCGAATAATAAAGACGTTTTATAAATGAATTTGGTAAAATTAAGCAAAAATAGGATGGTCATTCGTTGGCTAGTCTAGTCTTTTAATAATAGTGTTTTTACAATACATACTTATATGCTAACCTATTGAAAATAGCTTGGTACTAACTGTCACTTTTTCAAGTGAAGAGTAATTATTTTATAATTTAAAGGTATTTTTGAAAATAGTATTGATATTTGAATAAAAAAAAGAAAGTTTGGTGCTGCCAAGCTTTCTTTTTTTATCTTGTTATATTTAAAATTACTGTTTGAACGAAATCTTTAAAATACCCATCTAATATTTAACCGAGTTTCTCCGCCAACTCTAAAATAATTCCCTCTGGACCACGAACATAGCATAATTTATAACTTTCTTCATATTGCTCTATTTCACTAAAGATTTCCGTGCCCTTATCTTTTAATTTTGCAATAATAGCTTCAAGGTCTTCGACAGCAAAGCAAATATGTCGTATACCCAGCGTATTTGCAAAAGGTTGCTGATGATCTCTTTCATCTGCTGGAGTAACAAATTTGACTAGCTCGATCCATGTCTGAGCACCTGGCATGCCCAATCCTATACATGCCGTTTTAACACCTTTAAGCCCAACTATTCTGTCCAGCTGCTCACCTTCCAATTCCCATTCCGCGTGCACTTCAAGTCCTAAATCTAGAAAAAACGCTTTGGCCTCTGAAAGGTCATTTACGTTTATACTCACATGATCTATTCGATTAATTTTCATATTCATACCTCCTAGTTCTTGTTATTTCCATACTTGTATTTGTATAAGGTTTGTTTGAAATTCTAATTCGCTTAAACTAGAAAATATCCTTCTTTAAGGAACCCATTTACTTAAATAATAAAATAGCTATATTCATTCATTACCCATCAATTTTATAAGCTTCGATTCTGTGTTCGTATTTTCAACAGGTGTATAGACGCTGCATCTTAGATCAACATTTCCTTGCACTTGTAATGAAGTTAAATTAAATTGCATTTTCCCTGTTTTTGCATGTCTAAATTCAATTAACACTTCAGGTGCTGAACTTACTTCGCTTTCATTCCATAGCTCATGAAACTCAGGATAGTTTTCCTCCATTTCACTAATAAATAATGTATACCACCGATCTCCAACATATTGCCCGTAATATGTACGGAAAATTGATAAAAATCCTTTTACAAAATGCACCCAATTTACTGCTAAAGTTTTAAACTCTTTTCTAGAAAAAAGGAGCTCAATAAGATTGCGTTTTTCTGGTTCAATTTGAGAAAAATCTAGGAAAACGTGGGCCGCTGCTTGATTCCACCCAACTATATGGCATCTTCGATCTGAAATAATAATGGGGCAATATCGTAGTTCCTGGACTATTTTTTTTAGCGCTGGACTAATAATTGTTTCCTCTTCACCTGAAAATGAACGCTTTTCCACTTCTGGTAAGGCAAGTGCATAAAAATAATTGCGTTCATCTTTATTTAATTGCAATGCATCTGAAATGGCGTCTAATACAGAAGTAGAGACTTTTATATCTCGTCCTTGTTCTAGCCATGTATACCAAGTAGTACTCACTCCAGCGATTTGAGCAACTTCTTCTCTTCGTAGCCCTGGAGTTCTTCTACGAGTTCCAAGTGGCAAGCCAACCATTTGCGGACTAAGCTTAGAACGCTGTGTTTTTAAAAACTCTGATAGTGCTTGAAGTCTGGTCTCTGGTTTCATATTTAAACTCCTTTCTAAAACGTAGTATAAATTATACTAGGATAAACTACAACTTGTAATAGGATAAATACGCGTTAAAATAAAGAAAAACACTTGGAGGAATTAGTATGAAAAGAATTGTAATTACTGGTATGGGTGTTATTTCACCTTTAGGCAATGATGTTGAAACGGTATGGAATAACCTATTAAAAGGTCAATCTGGTGTCAGTACAATTGATACGATTGATGTGTCAAATATTAAAACAAAAGTAGCAGGTATTGTCCGTGATTTTAATGCAGAAGAACGATGGGGAAGAAAAGAAGCTAGAAAATTAGATCGTTTTTGTCAATTTGCTTTAGCAGCTGCAGAACAAGCACTGGAAAACTCACAAATTCAACTTGATAAAATTGATCTCGAACGATTAGGTGTTTATGTAGGTTCAGGTATTGGAGGAATTAATACGTTCATTGAGAATGTAAATCTTCTAAATGAACGTGGACCAAGTCGAGTAAGTCCAAGCCTAGTACCAATGATTATCTCAAATGCCGCAGCAGCTCAAATTAGTATTCGATTAGGTGCACTAGGTCCTTCATTATCTCCCGTAACAGCGTGCTCAATAGGCAATTCGTCAATCGGTGAAGCCTTTAATACAATTCGTAACGGAGAAGCTGACGTGATATTTGCGGGTGGTACAGAAGCAGCTATATCACAAGTATCCTTAGCTAGTTTTGGTAACGCAAAAGCTTTATCGACGAATACAGATCCTACTATAGCTAGCAGACCCTTTGACGCACAAAGAGATGGATTTGTCATGAGTGAAGGTGCTGGATTATTAGTATTGGAATCTTTAGAGCACGCATTACAAAGAAATGCACCAATTTTATGTGAGGTAATTGGATATGGAGCAAGTTCGGATGCGTATCATATGGTAGCCACACATCCAGAAGGGCGTGGAGCTTATATTGCGATGAGAAACGCATTGAACCGAGCAAATATTACGATTGAAGATGTGGATGTGATCAGTGCACATGCTACAAGCACACCGTTAGGCGATGTTTCAGAAACACTTGCAATTAAAAAGTTGTTTGGCGAACAAGCTAAGCAAATTCCAATCACAGCTAATAAATCAATGCTTGGCCATATGCTTGGTGCAGCAGGTGGGGTAGAAGCAATTTCTTTAGTGAAAAGTTTACAAGAAGGTATAATACCTCCAACGATAAATTTAACACATCCTGATCCAGAATGTGATCTAGACTATGTATCAGAAGGAGCAAGAAAGAAAAATTTGACGATTGGTATCTCCAACTCATTTGGATTTGGTGGACACAATTCAGCAATTGTATTGAAAAAGTATGAATGATACATTGTA
The DNA here is from genome assembly GCF_042267765.1 of Gottfriedia sp. NPDC056225. NCBI lineage: Bacteria > Bacillati > Bacillota > Bacilli > Caryophanales > Bacillaceae > Gottfriedia > Gottfriedia sp. NPDC056225. The sequence continues at coordinate 20,017 of NZ_JBHJTJ010000037.1, forward strand.
AAAGATAAAAAAGTAAAAGCCTTTTTTAACAAAGGCTTTTTATTTTTGATTTAATCTCATTCATATTATTACTTAAAATATTTTTCAATTTAACCTATTATATAGAATTTTGTCCCAGTATATTTTTTAGCGTCTTTAATCTGTCAGAAAATGTGTTTTTTCCTATCATTTTTGATCGTATTTCAGTTGTGATTTTGTCCCTATTAGAAGACTCATTAATAAATTTATGAATTAAATCGATACAATTTTTCTCATCAGAATATCGAAATAAACTTTCTATTTCCTCATCGACAAAGGGATCTATTTTGTCATTAATCAACTGAAACCCTCCGCTTAAAGCAATATCAAAAAATCGATTATTTACACTACGATTGATTACATGAAATCTATTTTTATTTAACAAAAAAGTAGACTCTCTATGAGGGTTTAAAATGATTTTTGCTCGATTATACCAATAATTAACAATATTTGGAGGAATCCAATTCGTAACAAATCGAATGTTTTTCTTTCTTTGAATTGAAATATTCAAGGATTTTCTCCAATTTTTTCCGATTAGGACTATTGAATAATTTGTTAAATCAATGATTGATTGCACTAATTTAATTCTACTTGGATAAGGATAACCTATTAATAACAAATCGAAATCTTTATTTCGATTAATCGGCTTAAAAATATTCTCGTTTGTTGCTAAAGGGAGATAATGAATCTGCTTATCTCCAAGTTTAGAATAAAATTCACAAGATGACTGATCAATGGAAAGAATACAATCTGCATATGGTAGCAATTCATAACTAACATCAATATAGAAAGGATCTTCTGTAAACCATAGAATAAGAGGGATTTTCATCTCATTTATCAGTTTTAGTAAATGGATTGGTTTTGAATTACCAATCATCATAAATATATACGTTGGTTTAATTGTTAAAATCAAATTCTTTAACATTGTCTGATTCGTACTTATTGGAATACTGATTAGATCAATTTTTTCGGAAGATACTTCTTTTAGCCATAAATCAAAATAAGAATAGATGCCCTTATAAGCTGACTGAAAATATAAAACTTTCATCTACTAATGGTATCTAATAGATTCTATTTTTGATGCAATCAAAGCTACGATGACTTCCTCACTCGGAGAAAGTGAGCTAAATTCTTTCAATGTTATAATATTTGTCAGCGCGTTAAATGTAACGAATTGTGCTGGTCCAATAGTGTCTCCCGAGTCTGTCGTGATAATAATAACTTGTCCTGCTATAAGATTTTCAACTAAGTGTTGGAAACTGTTCAAATTTTACCCACCTTATTATAAATTTTCAATTCAAAACTAATATATGAAAAGTTTTAAAAAAGTTACTTGTTTTTATGTATTAGTTGAAAATTAGTAGATTTAACTAAAATTTTGTTAAAAAACGTAAAAGGTATAGCATTAATTACTAGTATTAATATGAAATATAGTAAATTAGTCGCGCAATTAGTCTACCGATCGTTCTATTTTTTACGATAATTCTACTAAACTTGTTTAATATAGTTTTCTTTCCTATTACATTTAATGAGACAGTTCATACTGTATAGAGAATGTTAAAAAAAGGAGGGGAAGTTTTGACAAAGGTTTCAATCATAATGACTAGTTTTAATAAACCAGAATATATTTCAAAATCAATTCAGTCGATACTAAATCAAACTTTTACTGATTTTGAACTGCTATTGATGGATGATAATTCCAGCGAAGAAACTTTAGATAAGATCAGGCCGTTTCTAAGTGATCAGCGAATTCGATTTTTTCAAAGTAATATAAAAACTATGAAACAAAGAGTAGAAAAGGTTCGATATGCAGATTTAATAAATCAAGCCTTAACGATCGCAAAAGGTGAATATATTTCATATGCGACTGACGATAATTGCTATCGAAAAAACCGATTAGAAAAAATGGTCCACTATTTAGAGAATCACCCTAAGGTAATGATTGCCTACTCAGCTTCATTAGTAAATATTTTAAATGAAAATAAAGAAATAATTAATACAAAATTAAGAGCAACTCATGGTATTGTTTCAGTAGCATCTTGCCAAATTGATCATTGTTCTATTATGCATAGGAAATCAATTCTACCTATCATATATGAAAAGTTTGGTTCTTATTGGGATGTTGATCCAACATTTTATCGAATTGGGGACGCTCGATTTTTTTGGCGATTAAATCATTTTTGGGATTTTTATCCAATTACGGAAATATTAGATGATAACTTTATTACTGAACAATCAATTCATTTTCAATTGGCACAAAAAGAACAAAATGAATTTATTAAACTGTTGCCAGAGCAGAGAACATGTAAAGAATTAAGAGAAGATATAAGATTTAAGAAAAAAAATGGAGGGATAAGATGAGTCATTATCTCTCAAACTATTGGTTACTTTATAGTGAATTTATCAACCTCTTTAAAACTTTGACATATAGAAATATACCAATAGCAATCATGACCAATTTTTATCAACAAATCGATGAAGAACTTAAATTATGTATGGAGAAAAAAGATTTTCAAACACAATTAAAACATGCGACGATAAACGACACTACTGATATTCAACCTTTTTTTGCTAATCTAATTCCTAAAATGACTAATTCGATTAAAAATGTTGAAAATGGAAATGTGTTAATTAACCTAGACTACCTTAGAATTACGGGTAAAAAAATAAACGAATGTTTCAATAAAGAAAAAACCGTCATTCTATCCCGCTCAAAAAATCCTACCTACTCAGATCTCCCAAATTTATTTATTGGAAACTTTAAAATCGATACAACCGAATCCTCAAAAAAAATAATCGAAACTGCTTACGAACTATTTAATAAATTGAAAGAACATCCAGCATTTGGTAATGCATTTTTTAAAAACACATTTTTACAAAGAATTCCTTTAATTGTAGATGCGATTGCGACAGTATTTAATTTATACGAACAAAACGCTATATCTACAGTGATCGTCGGAACGACAGAGGATATGGTTAGTCGCGCTCTTGGAATTGTCGGGTTAATGAACGGTATTCCTAGCATCTGTCTTCAACATGGAATCCTAATGGGTGAAGAAGCATTTATGCCAGTGTTTACTAGCAAAGTCGCCGTTTATGGTGAATATGAGAAGAGATGGTATATAGAACGTGGACTTGACTCAAAAAGAATTGCTACAATCGGTCATCCTAGATATGATGACATTTTTAACTATCCAAAAGTTAGTAAAAATGAATTTCTTAAAAAATATAATCTAGATGAAAATAAAACAACAATCTTAATTGCAACTGGTCCAAATACAAATTCGAATCAGTTTAAAAAAATGATTGATTTACTTGTGAATAATAATACTTTCCAATTATTGATAAAGCCACATCCTTGGGAGCTAGCAAAAAATAGAGTTAAGTTATATGTAGAATTAATGAGGAAATATAAGTCTGTTCAAGTAGTTACAGATCGTATTGTTAATACGCATGAATTAATAGCGAATTCAGATATCATAATTGCATCGTTATCTACTGTAGCTTTAGAAAGTTGCTTATTCAATAAACCTACTTTTGTCTATTACTTTGTCATAAGTAATCGGCAATATGATTACTTCAATCGATTAGATAAATACACACAAAAAGATCCAGATGAATTAGTAAAAACACTATCCACTTACTGTTACAATTCTGATGAAAAACAAAATTATGAAAATATAAAAAATAACTTTCTAGCAGATTCCTATCATGTGAAAAATTCTGGCAAAGAACTTTTTAACTTAGTTTGCGAATTAGCAAGAGGTGATAACTAATGTTTTTTAAGAATAAAAAAATTTTAGTAATCGGTGGAACAGGTACGATTGGTAAAAGTATCGTAAAGGAACTTTTAAATGAAGAGCCAGATGTGATTAGAATATTTAGTAGAGATGAATATAAACAATTTAATTTAAAAATTGAATTTAATCATGATCCAAGATTAAGATTTTTAATAGGCGATATTCGTAATTATGAACGTTTAGTAAGTGCAATGGAAGATATTGATTATGTATTCCATACAGCTGCGATGAAGCATGTTGAATTTTGTGAATATAATCCATTTGAAGCTGTCTTAACGAATGTAATCGGAACATACAATGTCATTTCTGCTGCAAAAAATCAAAATGTTAAAAAGGTCGTTTTTACAAGTACCGATAAAGCTATTTCACCAACGAATAATTATGGCGCAACAAAATTAACTGCAGAAAAACTTATCTCTTCAGCGGAATATTCTAAGGGGTCAAAACACACAATTTTTTCAAGTGTTCGATTTGGCAATGTAATTGGCTCGCGAGGTTCAGTCATTCCATTATTTATAAACCAAGTAAAAGAGAAAAAAATCGTGACAGTAACTGATTTAAATATGACGAGATTTATGATGACATTAGAACAAGCTACAAAACTAACTATTGAATCACTAAAAATTGCTCAAGGTGGCGAAACATTTATCTTAAAAATGCCAGTCATTAATTTAAAAGATTTAGCTGAAACAGTCATTGAAGAAACGTCTATAAAATGTGGCATCGATCCTTCTGATGTGAAAATGATCGAAATTGGTTTAAAACCTGGTGAAAAAAAATATGAGGAATTAATGACTTACGAAGAATCACTCGTCTCGTTTGAATTGCCAGATTTATATATTATCCCATCATTTTTTTCAGCAAATAAAACTTATATAGGAGCTAAGAAGACAAAACCAGGAACATATAGCTCAGCAGGTGAAATCCCTATAAATAAAGATCAAGTAAGAGAAATAATACGAAAAGAAAATCTGATCTAAGGAGGAGTTTAATGAACGTATTAGTGACTGGTGGTACTGGGTTTATCGGTAGGTGGATAGTTGGAAAATTACTAAAAGATGGCCAAAAAGTATGGATTGTAGATAATTTATCGAATTCATCTATTGAAAATGTGAATGAATTTATTGGGAATGAGAATCTCAAAGGGTTAAGAATTATCGATTTAAAAGACCGACAATCAATTCAGGACCTGTTTAGTAGTATAAAATTTGATATTTGCTATCACTTAGGAGCAAGTATTAATGTACAAGATAGTATTGATGATCCAGAAACAACTTTTAAAAATGATACACTTGCAACTTTTTATTTATTGGAAGAATGTCGGAACTATCATGTGAAATTAGTGTTTATGAGCACTTGTATGGTATATGAGAAAGCCTACAATGATGATGGAATTAATGAGAAATCTCCAACTAAACCCGCTTCACCTTATGCAGGCTCTAAAATTGCTGCAGAAAATATGGTTTTGTCATACTTTTTTTCCTATGGGTTACCAGTAGTCGTTTTAAGACCATTTAATACGTATGGTCCATTTCAAAGAACTGGTGGTGAAGGTGGCGTCGTTTCCATTTTTATCCATAATAAATTAAAAGGATTACCAATTAATATTTATGGCGATGGGACTCAGACTAGAGACTTACTTTATGTAGAAGACTGTGCTGATTTCGTTGTAGAAGCAGGATATAATGATCTTTTAAACGGAGAAATTATTAACGCCGGGTCTGGAAAAGATCTTTCAATTAATGAATTAGCGGCAAAAATTTCGAAAAAACAAGTTCCTATTTACCACATTCCTCATATTCATCCTCAAAGCGAAATTCCAAAACTATTATGTAATTTTCAAAAAGCCGAAAAGATTATGCTATGGAAACCAAAAATAACTATTGATGAAGGTCTACAAAAAACAGAAGATTGGATCAAAAAAACGATTGCAAATTTGAGTGATTCTACAAATGGATAAAGAGAAATTAGCTATTTATGGTGGACAACCTGTGCGCGATCATTTCCTACCATATGGGAAACAAGTCATAAATGAAGACGACATTCACTCAGTTATAAAAGTATTAAGTAGTGATTTTATTACAACAGGTCCAACGATTGTACAGTTTGAAAAAGAGATTGCTGAATATACAGGGGCTAAATATGCTGTGGCATTCTCAAGTGGAACCGCTGCTTTACACGGTGCTTGTTTCGCAGCAGGAATTGGTAAGGGTGATGAGGTTATCACAACACCAATGACATTCGCTGCAACTTCAAATTGTGTCTTATATCAAGGAGGCATTCCAGTATTTGTTGATATTGATCCAAAAACCTATAATATCAACCCTTCACAGATCAAAGAGAAGATAACCAAAAATACAAAAGCGATTATTCCTGTTCATTTTACAGGTCAACCAGCGGATCTTGAGCAACTTTTGGAAATTGTAAAAGAGAATAATCTTATTATGATTGAAGATGCAGCGCATGCTTTAGGAGCTAAATATAAAAATAAGAAAATTGGATCAATCGGTGATATGACAATGTTTAGTTTTCATCCTGTCAAACATATCACAACCGGTGAAGGCGGAATGATTACAACAAACAATGAAGAATACTATCAAAAATTAATTCAATTTAGATCTCATGGAATTGTGCGAGCTAAACATTTATTGAAAGAAAATCATGGTCCGTGGTATTACGAGATGCATTCGCTTGGCTTTAATTATCGAATGACAGATATTCAAGCATCACTTGGCATATCGCAATTAAAAAAACTAGATTCATTTATTGTTAGACGAAAACAAATTAGTCGTTTTTATACGCATGAATTAGCATCACTTAAAGATCTTATCTTACCTTACCAAGATAAAAACGGAGACTCAAGTTGGCATTTGTATATAATAAAACTTAAATCTCGTAATCTCAATGCCAATCGCAAATTAATTTTTGAGGCATTACAAAAAGAAAATATTGGGGTAAACGTTCATTATGTACCTGTTTATTACCATCCTTATTACGAAAGTTTAGGTTATATAAAAGGTAGTTGGCCAGTGACGGAAACTTGCTATGAAGAGTTCATTACATTGCCATTACATGCAGGAATGAGTGATGAAGACGCCAAGGACGTTGTAAATGCTGTAAAAAAAGTTTTAAATTACTTTTCGAAAAGTAGATTGTAAGTAACAATCAATCTCTATTTAAAAGGGAGTGTAAAAATGAAAGTTGTCGCTATAATTCAAGCACGAATGGGTTCTACAAGATTACCTGGTAAAGTACTGTTAAAAGTATTGAATAAACCTTTATTAGCCTATCAAATAGAACGGGTAAAAAGAGCAAAGCTAATTGACGAAATCATAGTAGCAACAACTACAAACGAACTAGATCTAGAAATCGTGAATTTTTGTGAATTCATGTCTATATCTTGTTACCGTGGCTCAGAGGATGATGTTTTATCCAGATATTTTGAAGCAGCGTCTTTGTACAATGCAGATCTAATCGTTCGACTCACTTCTGATTGTCCTTTAATCGATCCAACTATTATCGACAAGGTTATCAATGAATTCATATTAAATATGCATCATATTGACTATGCTTCGAATACTGTTCAAAGGAGTTTCCCTATTGGGATGGACATTGAAGTGATGTCTTTTTCTTTATTAAAGACAATTAATCAGTTACAACTACCTGAATCTTATCGAGAACATGTTACCCCTTTTATATACCGCTCACAAAAATATACCATTAGACAAATCGTTCAAAAAGTAAATAAAAGTCATATTCGACTTACCGTTGATACTCCTGAAGATTTTAAGTTGATCAGTACGATTATCGAGGAAATCTATCCAATTAATCCTTTCTTCACATTACAGGAACTATACGATTTATTCGAAAGAAAGCCTGAATTATTAACGATTAATCACCATATTAAGCAAAAGCAAATAGAGGAATTTAATGAACAGTAAATCGATTTATTTTCGAGTTGATGCTTCTTATGAAATCGGAACTGGTCATGTTATGCGCTGCTTGACTCTTGCTAATTTATTTTCAAAATATGGGATTAATATTGTGTTTATTTGTCGAGATTTACAAGGTAATTTAAATTATTTGATAGAAGAACATGGTTATAAATTGTGTACTCTACCAAGTGGAGCAAGTAATCAAGATTTTCCTCAAAAACTAGAAAATCCTTATGAAGCCTGGTTGTCAGTTGATTGGAAGACAGATGTATTGCAAACAGTAAACGTTATGAATAATAATCCATCAAAGTCGTGTTTCATTATTGACCACTATTCGATTGATTCCAAATGGGAAGAATTATTTTATCAGCTAGTCAGAAAAGAAATAATCGTAATAGATGATTTAGCAAATCGAAATCATTTTTGTCATATTCTTTTAGATCAGAATCTTTCTAACAATAGTGAGCGGTATCAAGATTTAGTACCTGCAAACTGTGTGAAATTCATAGGCACGCCATATGTCATATTACGTAAAGAATTCATGGATGAAAAAATAAATATACGTAACAGAAACGGGAATATAAAAAGAATTCTTGTTTTTTTTGGCGGTAGTGATCCTACTAATGAAACACTTAAAACATTAAACGTATTAATAAAATCTATCTATTCACACATCCATATTGATATTGTTGTTGGAAATAGTAATAAAAATAAGGAAGCTATTAAATTACTTTGTAAAGACAAAGCAAATATTCATTTTCATTGTCAAATTAGTCATATGGCTAAATTAATGAATTTGGCTGATCTTTCCATCGGTGCAGGTGGGACAACTACATGGGAAAGATGTTATTTAGGTTTGCCTACATTAACAATCGCCACAGCTGATAATCAAGTCGATATTATAAATTTAGTAAACGAAACTGGCTCAATCTATCATTTAGGTAAAAGTACATTAGTAACTTCAGAACTAATTGAGAAAAAACTGAATTTATTAATGGAGAATCCTTTAAACGTATTAAAGATGTCTCAAAACGCTTATAAATTAATGGGAGAAAATCGCTTAAATAGTTTTATAGAGAAAGTTGTTGAATGTTTAAATGATACAAATTGAGGGTTTTAAACTAAGTAATTTAGAACAGAAAGATTTAAATCTTATTTTAGCGTGGAGAAATTCCGATCGAATCAGATCTGTTATGAACTCAGATGAAACGATTACAATCGAACAGCATACGAATTGGTTTCATTCTTTAAACGATGACCAAACGAAAATCGCAAAACTTTGTTTATATAAGAATAAACCAATTGGATTTATTCAATTTACAAATTTAAATAAATTACACAGAACTTGTGAGTGGGGCTTTTATATTGGAGAAAAGAATGCACCACGTGGTTCTGGAACGGTTATGGGGATATTAGCATTGGATTATCTTTATAATGAGTTAAACATGAGGAAAGTAAGTGCGTATGTACTTGAATTTAATTTGATTAGTTTAAATTATCATAAAAAATTAGGATTTATTGAAGAAGGTAGACTTGAAAAACAGATTCTTAAAAACAATCAATTTGAAGATTTAATTATATTTGGATTATTTAAAGAAAGATGGCAACAATATTGTGCATTTTTAAAAAAGGAGGTTAATAAAGACTTTGAATGAAATTTTAATTGGGAATAAAAAAATCGGACAAAATCATCCCCCGTTTATTATTGCTGAAATGTCAGGTAATCATAATAAATCACTTGAACGAGCCTTAAAGATTGTAGAGGCTGCCGCTAAAGCAGGTGCACATGCATTTAAAATTCAAACTTATTTGCCTGACACAATGACTTTAAACATTCGTAAAAATGAATTTATCGTAAATCCGGAAAATCAGCTTTGGAAAGGAAAATCTTTATACGAATTATACGAAGAAGCATATACCCCGTGGGAATGGCATGAGCCAATTTTTAAACGATGTAAAGAATTTGGCATGATTCCTTTTAGTACTCCGTTTGACGAAACCTCACTAGAATTTTTAGAAACACTCGAAGTTCCTTGCTATAAAATTGCTTCATTTGAAAATAATGATCTTCCACTTTTAAAAAAAGTCGCTTCAAAAGGAAAACCCATTATTATTTCTACTGGTATGGCAACAATTTCAGAGATTAGTGAGATGGTAGAAACAATTAGAGGAGCGGGCTGCAAAGAGATTATTTTATTAAAATGCACTAGTAGCTATCCTGCTACACCAGAACACTCCAATATTCGAACCATACCTTATTTAAAAGATATATTTCAATGCCAAGTAGGATTATCAGATCATACGTTGGACAACGGTGTTGCTGTAGCTAGTGTTGCGCTTGGAAGTACAGTAATTGAAAAGCACTTCACATTAGATCGCTCAGTTGGAGGTGTGGATGCAGCTTTCTCATTGGAGCCTGATGAATTTTCAAATCTAGTTACTGAAACTTATTCAGCATGGAAATCATTAGGGTCTATCTTTATTGGTCCTACCGATGAAGAGAAAAAATCAATGCAATTTAGAAGATCCATTTATATTTCTGAACAGATTAATGCTGGAGAATCATTAACGAAAGAAAATATAAAGATTATTCGTCCAGGCTATGGACTTGCACCGAAATATTTAAAGCTAATCTTAGGGAAAAAAGTTAATAGAGTAATCGAAAAAGGTACTGCCCTAAGCTGGGACATGCTTATGGAAGGAGATTTGGAGGAATAAAACTATTAAAATTAATAAAAAACTATTTTTTAAACTTGAGAGATACTAATCTAATCAAAATATTAATCAATCAATATAATAGATTGAGAGGTAAAGGAGGGGGATGGATTAAATTGGGATCAAATGAAGAATTTAGTAGACCTAGAAGTATTTGTGAGTTTTTATCTACTCTACCGCCACAATATCCTATTAATGAAATTATAGTAGATGGCGTATCAGAAAGCGTAAATTTCTTTATTACTTTCGATTCTTCCACAAATCTGGCGTATTTTTCTAGTGTAAGTGGAGGACTAGTTATTGTAGATTGTAGAAGAATCTCACAAGTAGGAGTTCCGGGAGCTTAATACTTTTCACATTGAACCTTGCTTGAAAAAGCAAGGTTTTTATATTAATAGAAAATACATAAATACAATTGAACGAAATGATGAACTCAATATAAAAAAGATCCCGTAACTATTTTGATGAATAAATTAAAACCTATAAATTCTTGAGTAAGGAAAATAAAGAGTTAGCTGAGGGGAACGTTGAAAAATGCTTGTTAAATTAACTAATTATATCGATAAAATGTTCTCAAAATTAATTTCATTGTAATAAAATATAATTATATTATTGACAGTAAGTTGTATACGTATTATGATTATCTCGTATTCAAGATACTTAAATTCGAAATACATCAGGGAGGTGAAATAGTTGGAGAAAAAATGCCAAAATCAATCTTTTTTACTTTTAATGCAATCATCTAAAGCAATTCATGATCGAATAAAGAAAGAATTGGCAATAAACAATATAAGTATTACAGAATTTTCGGTATTAGAGGTACTATATCAAAGAGGAAAACAAACAATCCAACAAATCGGAAATTCAATATTGGTATCAAGTGGTTCTATGACGTATATTATTGATAAGCTTGAGCAAAGAGGTTTATTAATTAGAAGTGACTGTCCAGATGACCGTCGAATGATTCATGTTACATTAACTGTTGATGGAAATGGTTTAATGGATGAAATCATGCCGAAATACCATGTAATTGTTAATCAAATGTTTGAATTATTAGATTCTGACGAGGCAGAGCTTTTAGTAAAGCTTCTAACAAAAGTAAAGAATAATGTGTAATCGTTCATTTTTTTTAATAAATTATCTCGAATTAAAGATAAATAACAATTAGGAGGATTTTAAGATGATAAATATTGGTTTATTAATTATTCGTTTAGTAATTGGATTACTATTTGTAGGTCACGGTGCGCAAAAATTATTTGGTTGGTTCGGCGGTTATGGATTGAAAGGTACTGGTGGATGGTTTGATTCGATTGGTATGAAGCCAGGAGTAACGATTGCACTTTTCGCAGGATTAGCAGAACTTATTGGTGGTATTTTGTTTGCTTTAGGATTATTTACACCACTTGCAGGAATTATTATTGCTGGAACTATGGTCATGGCGATTATTAAGGTTCATGCGCCGAATGGGTTATGGGCAACATCTAATGGATATGAATACAACTTAACTTTGGTTGCAGTTGCGATCGGAGTAGCTTTAATTGGTCCTGGTCAATATGCGTTAGATACATTTTTATTCTAATAACCCCCTTATTAGGAAATGTTTATTTGAACAGCTTTTGAAAAAAGTAAGGAAAAATGTGTAATCGTTTATTTTTTTTAATAAATTATCTCGAATTAAAGATAAATAACAGTTAGGAGGATTTTAAGATGATAAATATTGGTTTATTAATTATACGTTTGGTAATCGGTTTACTATTTGTAGGTCACGGTGCGCAAAAATTATTTGGTTGGTTCGGTGGCCATGGATTGAAAGGTACTGGTGGATGGTTTGATTCGATTGGTATGAAACCAGGAGTAACAATTGCACTTTTCGCAGGATTAGCAGAACTTGTTGGTGGAATTTTGTTTGCTTTAGGATTATTTACACCACTTGCAGCAATTATAATTACTGGAACTATGGTCATGGCGATTATTAAAGTTCATGGGCCGAATGGGTTATGGGCAACATCTAATGGATATGAATACAACTTAACTTTGGTTGCAGTTGCGATCGGAGTAGCTTTAATTGGTCCTGGTCAATATGCGTTAGATACATTTTTATTCTAATAACTTATGAATTAAGTTTTACACTTTAAATAAATGTGTGAAAAATATCAACAAAAAAATTGAGCTAATCAAGATTTATTCGATTAGCTTAATTTTTTTTAGGCTAGACATAAAAAAGAACTTTTACTCAAAGAAAGGCAAGTACATAATTTTTTTATCGTTAACTAAAACTTTAAACAATACATAATCATTGACTATATTTGCACCATTCAAGGATCTTTTTTAAAACTAGTTTTCACGGTAATACATTATACATAAGTTTAATAAAGTACGTACAAGACAATATTCCATAATTACTTTCATGAATTAGATTGAAAAACTATTTGTTTTAATTAGTAAATAAAAACTAGGAGGCATAAAATTGGATTTTCGAATTGAAAAAGATTCAATTGGTGAGATAAAAGTTCCTGTAGATAAACTTTGGGGGGCACAAACACAGCGTAGTTTTGAAAACTTTAAAATTGGTTCAGAGAAAATGCCTATTCAATTAATTTATGCTTTAGCACTAATTAAAAAAAGTGCTGCGATTGTAAATAAAAAACTAGATAAATTAGATCATGAAAAAGCAGACGCAATCATTTTAGCTGTGGATGAGATTGTAACAGGCAAGTATGACGATCATTTTCCACTTGTAGTTTGGCAAACTGGTAGTGGTACACAAACAAATATGAATGTAAATGAAGTAATCGCTCACCGTGGGAATCAACTCTTAGTAGAGAGAGGAAGCAATAAGCAAATTCATCCAAATGACGATGTTAATATGTCACAAAGTTCAAATGATACGTTCCCAACAGCAATGCATATTGCCAGTACTCTTTCAATTAATAAGCAATTATTACCCGCAATAAGTTGCTTGAAAAATACACTAAATGAAAAAGTAAGTAAATTTAATAATATTATTAAAATCGGACGAACGCACTTACAAGATGCGACACCAATAACGCTAGGTCAAGAAATAAGTGGGTGGCATCGTATGCTTGAAAAAAGTGAACAAATGATTGTAGATAGTATGAAATTTATTGTTGAGTTAGCAATTGGTGGGACAGCGGTAGGTACAGGGATCAATACACATCCAAAATTTGCTAAATTGATGGCAGAAGAAATAAGTTCATTAACTGGTTATCAGTTTATTTCTGCTGAAAATAAATTCCAAGCTCTAACAAGTCATGATGAAATCGTTTTTACTCATGGCGCTTTAAAATCATTGGCTGCAGATTTAATGAAAATTGCGAATGATGTCCGCTGGATGGCAAGTGGACCTAGAAGTGGGATCGGTGAAATAACCATCCCATCAAACGAACCAGGAAGCTCAATCATGCCAGGAAAAGTAAATCCAACTCAATCAGAAGCACTCACTATGGTGGTAACACAAATTATAGGAAATGACATGACAATTGGCTTTGCCGCTAGTCAAGGGAACTTTGAATTGAATGTATTTAAACCCGTCATCATTTATAATTTTTTACAATCAGTTCGACTACTTTCAAACGCAATGAATTCATTTAATGATCATTGTGCAAAAGGCATCGAAGCAAATATAGAAGTGATTGAACAAAATCTTAATCGATCACTTATGCTAGTAACAGCATTAAACCCTCACATTGGTTATGAAAAGGCAGCATCAATCGCAAAATTAGCATATAAAGAAGGTACTACACTTAAGGAAGCAGCTATAAAAACAGGCTATTTATCAGAAGAAGAGTTCGATCAAATCGTTAGACCTGAAAATATGATTTAGTCTGAAAAGTTAACAATTGTAATGGACGAATTCAATAGGGGCTTCCAATTTTATGTGAAGTTGGGAGCTTCTTTTTTTAGCTTTTATATTGTTCATTTCATGGTCATCAGTGTCAAAAGTAAATTGGATGTTGAGAGAATAGGAACGTTCATGACATACGTTACCTCTAGTTTTCTTTATTTTTATATACCAATTTTGTTTTTGTTATTGCTTGTTTATCAAGCCTTTAAAAAAGCCGATCGATTAGGTGGAAATTAGTTTGAAATATAAAATGAATTGTTAGAGGATTTATTTAAATGTGACGAATTATTGAATTTTTACCAGAAATAGGATTAAGTTAACTAAAGTTAACATAAATTCACATTAAGTTCACATCTTTTAATTATAATGACATCATACTTAAATAAAAATTAAATTGAAAGAAGGCGGACTAAATGGAAAACCTTAATACAAGTACAGTAGATGAGATGCAAAAAATTGAAGAGAATCTTAAAAAATATAACTGGATCTTAATATTAGTAACGGTGATTACGATTCCGTTTATCGTAAGTAACTTGTAAAAGACAAAAGTATTTATACTATGTCTTTTTTTTTATTTTACTAACTCATGAAGCGCTTATGAGTTAGTAAAATTCAACATTAGGAGCATATACATATAGGCTATTATCTTCGTTGTGTTTATTTAATCAGGATTCATTGTTTTAACAACATATTTATGTTATATTAACGCCAATACTTATTAAATGCGTTTAATAAGTTACTTAAGGTGGTGATTTTAGTGAGTGAAATTATTCCAACTCCAAGTTCTATGAAGAAAGTGATTCTTCGTGGAATTCGTTCTACGCTTTTAAAAATAGGTAGTGCAACAAAAGTGGAACTAAGTCAAATGTTAGAAATTAGTTTCCCGACAATTAGTAAGTTTTTAGCAGAGATGGAAAAAGAAGGAGAAGTTTGTTTAGTCGGTCTGGATGATTCTAGTGGTGGAAGGCGAGCAAAAAGATATTCTTACAATCCTGAGCATATGTTAGGCTTGGTCATATTTTTAGAAAGAACAGAGACGAATTTTATTATTTTTAATTGTGCGGGTGAAGTAAAAGAAAAAGGTAATGCGCCTAGTGCTCTATTAGAGAAAAGTTTAGATTTTTTAACTACGACGATTGAAAATATAATGACCAATTATCCAAAAATAAGTTCAATGTCAATTGGTGTGCCAGGAGCCGTTGAACATGGAAAAATATTTTATATCCCAGGATACGAGCAATTTCAAAACATTAATTTAAAAGAATATTATGAGGAGCATTTTTCGATTCCTGTCGTGGTAGAGAACGATATGAATGCCGCAGTTCTTGGTTTTCACAATTATAGAGGAATAAAAGAGAAGCAATCACTTGTTTATTTGTATTCAGGTCAAAATGGACCAGGTGCAGGAATTATGGTAAACGGTGATGTTGTTCGAGGAAGTACTTTTTTCTCTGGAGAGGTTTCATTCGTTCCTCAATATGATGACAAAAATTTTGGGAAGGCATTAAGAAATGGAAAAAGAAATAAAACGCTAATAATAAGTCAAGATCATGAAATAGATGCAATTAGCAGGTTAATAGCCTCATTTGTTGCTATTATTAACCCTCATATTTTCATTTTTTGTATTGATGAAGTTGATAACACAATCTTAGATAAAATTAGAATTGCTAGTACAAATTACATACCTTCCGAACATCTTCCAGCACTTACGACGAGTGATTGGAAACAAGACTATTTATTTGGTCTACAAAGTCTTTGTCTTAAACTAATGATTGATTGAATCATTTAATCAGGTTCTGGTTGCATTTAATTTTTTTCGCGTACATATAGCTAAAAAAACAATTAGTTTATTTTAGGTGGTGATCCTCTTTTAATACTAAGATTTAGTCATAAATAATATTTGGGAGTGAAATATAAATGAAAATTGAACATATTGCGATATGGGTTCACGATTTGGAAGGTATGAAGGACTTTTACCAGACTTATTTTAACTGTAAGTCAAACGATAAATATTATAACATCGAAAAGAAGTTCGAATCTTATTTTCTTACTTTTGAATCTGGCGCACGATTAGAGATTATGCGAAAGGATGGGATAAATAAGACGAATAACGGAAATCAATTTGGTTGGGCACATATTGCAATATCCTTAGGAAGCCAGGAGAAAGTTAATCAGATGACAAACAAGTTTAAAAATAATGGTTATACTCTTGTTGATGGTCCTCGTGTCACTGGAGATGGGTATTATGAGAGTGTAATAAAAGACCCAGAAGGTAATCTAATTGAGTTGACTGTATAATACAATACTAGAATGATAGAAAACGTAATGTACTTGAATAGCAACTTATTAAATACGTTTAATAAGTTTTTGTTCGACACTTTTTAAATGTCTTTAATAAGTTTTTTGCATTATTTATTAATCTTTTAACCATTAATTTAACGAGGAGGTCATGTATGAAATATTCATTAAATGATCGTCAAATTCAATTATGGCGTGTGGCCATTTATTTTATTTTTGCATTGTCTGGATTTGCTGCAGCATCGTGGGTATCTCGAACGCCAGCAATAAGGGATGCTCTTGGAGCTACAACAGCAGAGATGGGTATAATCATATTTGGGCTTGCAGTAGGATCAATAATTGGACTCACAAGTGCTAGTTTTCTTATTGCTCAAAAGGGCGGACGTTTTGTCATGTTATTAGGTCTATCGGTAGCATCAATTGGGATCTTAATTGTCGGAATCAGTAGCTCATTATTTGCAAATAGCATAATAATATTTTTGGGATTAAGTGTCTTTGGTTTTGGGCAAGGAATATGCGATGTAGCGATGAATGTAGAGGGAACTGCAGTTGAGAAAGCCGCTAAAAAGTCACTTTTAACAGGTTTTCATGCCGCATTTAGCTTAGGTACCCTTCTTGGAGCATTAATTGGATCAATCATGATTAAATCAAATATTTCTGTAGCGATTCACATGTCAATTACTGCTGTGGTAATAGTCTTAATTACTTTATATTTATACCGTTTTGTACCTGCTGACACTGCAAAAGAGGAAGCTAGTGATTCAGATAAAGCAAAGAGAAGTAAAGAACATTTGGCTGTTTGGAAAGAGCGACGAACAGTTATGATCGGAATTATCGTTCTTGGAATGGCTTTTGTTGAAGGTTCAGCAAATGACTGGTTACCACTTATTATGGTTGATGGCTACAATGTTACGCCAGCTATGGGTTCGTTCGCATATGGTTTATTTGTAGGTTCTATGACTATAGGACGTGCAGCTGGCGATAAATTACTTGACCGTTTCGGCCGCGTTATTATATTACGATCTTCAGCGCTTTTTGCGATTGCAGGACTGCTTATCGTTATATTGGGTAATAGTTACGGGGTAGCAACTGTTGGAATTGTTTTATGGGGACTTGGTGCAGCATTTGGATTTCCAGTAGGAATGTCTGCTGCAGGAGACGATCCACATAGAGTTGCAGCAAGAGTAAGTGCGGTATCGACGGCAGGTTATTTAGCATTTTTAGTAGGACCACCATTTTTAGGAGTTATTGGGGAACATATAGGTTTACTACGAGCCCTAATTTTCGTCCTTATTGCTGTAACCATCTCAGGATTACTTTCTAAAGCAGCTACTCCTATAAGTAATCAAAATAAAGTAGAATTAGAGAATGTATCTAATTCAATGAAGTAGTAGTATGTGAGTACTAGCTGTTAAGATATCATGCTGTAATAAAATCCTTATACGACTCAGTCTATAAGGATTTTTTGTGATCCGGCACTAGGATAAATGTTTCACCTAAAACCATGTAAACGGCAATCACTACATTCAATAGAAAAATTATTTAACGAATATTTTCATATAAATACAGCATTTGAAGGCGTACACTTTATTAACCATAACTGGATTTAAGATTAGATTTGAATTAGATTATAGATTTCTTACAAATTATTTACAATTTTGAAACATTTATTTGCTATAATTTTTCCGAAGACAATATTGACATTTATACCATATTGAATTTAGGGGTGAAATTATGAAAAATAAGATTAAAAGATTATCAGTGATTGCGATTAGTAGTTTCCTATTATTATCAGGTTGTATGGTAGTTAATGCTCAAAAAAATGAAAGTACGGCTAATAATACTGGATCTACTAAAAAGAAAAATGTAACTGTTTCAAAAACTGACCCAGTCCTTGTTGAACTAAATAAATTAACGCTTAAAGAAAAAATTGGTCAAATGATTATTGCAGGTTTTGATGGAACAACATCAAGTAATGCAGATACTCTTTTAAAAAATTATAAGTTAGGTGGCGTAATTCTATTTGGAACAAATATAAAAAGTCCAAGTCAATTAGTAAATTTAACAAATGATATAAAAACATACAATAAAAATAACAAGGTTCCTTTATTTATATCCGTCGATCAAGAAGGCGGTAGGGTAAATCGGATGCCTTCCACGGTTATTAATACACCTGCTGCTAGAACAATTGGAAATAAAAATAATGTACAATACGCTTATAACATAGGGGATATAATTTCTAAGGAACTATCATCATTTGGTTTCAATACTGATTTTTCACCAGTATTAGATATTCAAAGTAATCCTAAAAATACAGTAATCGGAGATCGTTCTTATGGTACAAATTCAAGTACCGTTTCAAAAATTGGTGAGGGAATGATGGAAGGAATTCGAAAAGGAAACATAATTCCTGTTATTAAACATTTCCCTGGGCATGGGGATACTTCAGTTGATTCTCATTTAGAACTTCCGATCGTGAACAAAGACTTATCAAGTTTGAAGAAATTCGAGTTAGTTCCTTTCGATAATGCAATCAAAAATCATGCTGATATGCTGATGGTAGCACACATTTTAGTAAAAAAAGTAGATTCTAAATATCCAGCTTCCATGTCTAAAGCAGTGATAACGGATCTTTTACGAAAACAATATGGGTATAATGGGGTCGTAATAACTGATGATATGTCAATGGGAGCTATAGCTAAACACTATAACTTAAGTAATGCAGCAGTAACATCTATTAATGCCGGAAGTAATATAATTTTGATCGGACATGGTAATCAAAATGTTAAAACTATTTATAATAGCATCTATTCAGCCGTAATAAATCACAAAATATCAGAAGACACAATTAATAAAAGTGTATATAAAATTCTATCTTTAAAACAAAAATATAAATTAAATAATAATAAAGTTCAGCCTGTTAATGTGACAAATTTAAATAACGAAATTAAGAAAGCCAATTCTATACAGAACACAATATTAAAAAGTATTTCAACAAACGCTAAAGAAGGAAAAATAATCAATGCAGAATTTAATGTAATGAATTCAACTATTGATTCAATAAAGAATAAATGGGGTAAAGAAGACAGTAGCGTATATGTCGCCGCTGCAAAAGGAACTTATAACACATATACAAAAAAAAATGTAGTAGTTGGTTATCAAAAAGGCCATCCTATATTTGAATTACGCTCTTTTGATCCTCAGTTAAAGTATTTATCTATTACGAATGTAAAAAATTACTTTGGTTCACCAAGTTCAGAAGTTACTACTTCAAATAATGAAAAAATATTAACTTATTCTACTGGATCATATAAACTTAAATTGGTTTTCCCTTTAAAGAATAAAAATCTAATTTTAGACCATTATTCAATTTATAATCCTAAAAATGTTAAAAACTAATTAAAAAGAGCTAATCGGCAAATATCCGACTAGCTCTTTTTTCTGTTGAGAACCAGTGATGGCAAATTATTATTTGCTGCGGCTTGTTCATTCCATTTAGTCATAATATCACCTCTGGAGATTAGTATTAGAATTTGTCCATGAATTTATTTAAACGCAAATTTTTCTTTTTTCAAAAACAACAAATTTTACGAAAACAGTGTTCCATTTAATTTAGAATTGCTCTGACACACATGTAAAGAAGTAAAAAAGCTAACATTTTTGCTAGTTATTTTTACTATACAAAGAAGTGACTAAATGAATAACCGTGCAAGATTAAATAAAGATGGTAAATTTTTTCATTTCAAAATTATAAGAACAATGAAGTGAAAATGCTAAAAGTCGTAACCCCAGTGTATATTTTTATTGAAGATTACTGAGTGAGCTGGCAACAGAAAAGAATAACTACAATTCCTGATCGAGCTTTGAGTCTATAGTTATTATTAATTTTAAAATGTTACTGTTTTGTTACCAATGTGATATTGAGTAAGAAAGCCTGATGTAATACCTTTACATGAGTACATAATTTTTTTATAGACGATTTGATTTAAATTTAATTAATGTGAAAAAGGGTGAATTGTAATGTTATATTTATTAATGATTGCTGTAACTTTATTAGGGTACATTCTGTTAATTCTACCTGTATATGTATGCGCAATATTTCTTTTAGTTGGTTCATTGTGCTCTTTTATGGCAATTTATATTGAATTAACGATTTTAGAGAAAAAAGTAAAATCTAATTTATTATAAGCTATCTAATTAATAGGAAAATATATAAATGTTTTTAGTTAATAACAAAAATGGAAATATAATAATATGCTAAAAAGAGTGTAGATTTTTTAAATTTCTACACTCTTTTTCATTCGATTAATAGGTTTAATCTATTCCATATCCTCTTGTTCAAACATATATCCATATCTAGGCACAGAAACTATCAATTGACCGTATTTACCTAATTTCTTACGTAATCTATATAAAAGGGTATTAATTTCTTCCCGCCCTACATCAGGCTGCCCAATAACACTAGTCATTCGTTCCGGCCAAACATTAATTTTAATATCGCTATAGCTAACTGCGCTATTGGCTCTTTGATATAACAACAAAAATAATTCTGTATCTTTACTAGTTAAATGGATTCTTACGCCATCAATTAAAATTTCTCTCTTAACTATATTCACAGTTAAACCCTTGAAATCGTTTATGTGTTTATCTAAGATTAAAGGCATATCAAGTGTGTCTCCAAGGTTCTGCTCTGATAGATTATGAAAAATAAGTACAGCGGCACCACTTGCAAGACTTATGCAATCGCCATCTCGAAGGAAAAATGGTTTGTTTTTCTCTATTAAAATATGATTTACTTGTGTTCCATGTTTACTCATGAGATCAACGATAGTGTAATTTTCTTCCTTATCAAAACTAATTAAAGCATGTTTTCTTGAAATATATTGACTTGTAAAAGGAATATCTGGGAATTCATTATCCCACGTACGCCCTAGCAATGTTTCATTATTTGTAATAGGAAATCTATTCTGGTTTGTGGCCGTTTCTCCTTGTTTTAACGAAAGATACACGTTTTGAATACTCATGAAGTTACTCCTTTGAAAACTAATCTAGTTAAACCAAATAAAGAGTATATCATATGCCGCTAATTTGTAAAGATAATTCATTAAAGTAAGAACTAGATTATTAACTTTTAAGAAAATAAAGAGTACTTCAATTTCATTACTAAACTCATGTTTTATAGATTTTTTTGATTAGTTATATTTGTTTAGTTGGTTCACTATTTATTTTGTATCATTTCCTCAACTTTTTAACATTACAGTAACATTTGAACATTCAAACGATAATCCAATATAATAAAATTCTTTAATATTCTAGCTGATTCAATTTAAATGAAAGTGAAGCAGTAGAGTTCATCAAGAAAATGAACTAGACTTTAAATTTGAAACAACCCTTTGTATCACTAAGTGAAATTTATGTAAATTAAATAGGAAATAGTTGCTATTCATTTTTTTTGATATTAATATAAGTACATAGTTATATAAGTGTATACTTATATTGAATGAAGGGGGAATAGAAATATGATAAATACAAGAATATCGATAGAAGATGTATCTGATGTACTTAAGCTTTTAAGTGATAAAACACGGTTATCAATTGTAGCAGTTTTAGATCATCAAGAATGCTGTGTTTGTGAATTTGTCGAAGCATTTGATATGAGTCAACCATCTATTAGTCAACATTTGCGCAAACTAAAAGTTGGTGGAATATTAAATGAAACTAAAAAAGGGCAATGGGTTTACTATTCATTAAATAAAGAATCAGCTTATTATCCAATGATCCATAATATTTTAAAACAGATTCCTGTTCAAACCGATTTAATCGAAAAATTAATAAAAAATAGTCCTGTTAGACAAAAATGTTGTGAGTAGGGGGAGATTATGTGACCACAACATCAAAGAAACGTTTAGGTTTTCTAGATCGCTATCTTACATTGTGGATTTTTTTAGCTATGGCAATTGGGATAATTCTTGGTTTTTCAAGCCCTGAATTTGTAGATGGACTGAACAAATTACAAGTTGGAACAACTTCAATACCTTTAGCTGTCGGATTGATTTTAATGATGTATCCGCCATTAGCTAAGGTTAGATACGAGGAAATCGGAAGAGTATTTAAAGATGTAAAAGTATTATTTCTTTCTTTAATTCAAAACTGGTTAATTGGACCAGTATTAATGTTTTTATTAGCAATCATTTTTTTAAGAGATTATCCAGAATACATGGTTGGTTTAATAATGATTGGTTTAGCAAGATGTATCGCAATGGTGATCGTATGGAATGATTTAGCAGATGGCGATAGGGAATATGCTGCTGGTTTGGTAGCTTTTAACTCTATTTTCCAAATGATCTTCTTTTCAGTTTACGCATATTTCTTCGTTACAGTACTACCAAAAATTTTTGGTTTAGAAGGTATGTCAATTGATATTACTATGCCAGAAGTGGCTAAATCAGTATTTATATATTTAGGAATTCCATTCTTTGCAGGTTTATTTACAAGGTTAATTCTTGTAAAAGCCAAAGGTAGAGAATGGTATGAAAAAGAATTTATCCCTAAAATAAGTCCAATTACATTAATTGCATTACTGTTTACAATCATTGTTATGTTTTCATTAAAAGGAGAAGTCATTGTTGAACTTCCTCTAGATGTAGTTCATATTGCAATTCCTTTATTAATCTATTTCATTATTATGTTCTTCGTTTCTTTCTTCTTAGGAAAGAAATCAGGAGCGAATTATGGAGTTTCAACAACATTAGCTTTCACAGCTGGAAGTAATAATTTTGAATTAGCTATTGCAGTAGCCGTAGGTGTGTTTGGAATTAATTCAGGAGCAGCGTTTGCAGCAGTAATTGGTCCATTGGTTGAAGTACCCGTAATGATTGCGCTGGTTAACGCAGCGTTATGGATGAGAAGAAAATATTTTACAAAAGAAACTACAAACTAATTCAACAAAGGTGGAATAAATCATGTCAAACAACAAAAAAACAATCTACTTTTTGTGTACTGGTAACTCTTGCCGAAGCCAAATGGCTGAAGCTTGGGGCAAAAATTATTTAGGAAATGAATGGAATGTTTTATCTGCTGGGATTGAAGCACATGGGGTAAACCCAAATGCAATTAAAGCAATGGACGAAGTAGGAATCGATATACGTAACCAAACTTCTGATGTTATAAATAATCAAATCTTAAATAATGCAGATTTAGTTGTTACACTTTGTGGCCATGCGAATGACGTATGTCCAGTTACTCCCTCTCATGTTAAACGTGAACATTGGGGGTTTGATGATCCAGCAGGTCAAGAATGGGCAGTATTCCAAAAGGTTCGAGACCAAATTGGAGATCGAATCAAAACGTTTGCAAAAAACTGGTAAATAATTCGTATTCAATCAAAAAAGTCGAGTTAATTCTCGGCTTTTTTTATAGGAAGTTTAGAGACATAAGAACGTGAAATTTAAAAATTGAAGTATTGAATTATATATAGGAGTGAGATCATGGAAATTCAAACTGTAGAACGCTGGAATGTATTTAGTGATAAGTTATTATTTTTTATACGAGGAAAAGTTAAAAACAAAGAAGATGCTGATGATATTCTTCAGAATGTATTTTAAAAAATTCATCAAAATCAAAGGTACTTTATAATTTAAATATATCAGTTTCTCCATTATTTTCAGAATTAGCTGCACGTACGATAGTTTCCAATGAATTTGAAAACATCATTAAGGTTCTCCAGGAAGAAGCGATACTTAGAAACAAAATCGTAAATAGACATTTGTCAGAATATACTTGTTTAGGTTCTGAAACAAGTATATTTTGTTGGTTGCTATTACCAGTAAACATAACTGGTGCTGAATTTGAAAAGTTAGCTGCACAACAAGGGGTGCAAGTGTATGCGGCGGAACATTTTGTCGTTGGAAATAGTTGTCCAGAGCGGGCTGTTAGAGTTTCAATCAGTGCAGCAGAAACCCATGAAGAGCTTGAGCGAGGATTGATTATTCTTAAAGGTTTACTAAAAAATCTTAATTAAAATTACTTATGTAACGCTTATCATAAAATTGTGTTCCATACAATTATAATGTTGTATGGCTTTTTTGTGCATGTTAAGATGTTTGAAAATATGGTGAAATATATGAAATAGAAATAGTTTTATAGAATGATTGGTTTAATGGTTATAGGTTAGCGAATAATAATTTTAGAATATGCTTAAATGTAATCACTCACAAATTATAAAAAAAGGAATGGTTTTAAGTGAAAAATAAATTTTCTGATCGAACTGAATTAGTAATCTCATCTGAGACTCGTGAAATATTGAAAGTTACAGAAAGACACGAAGTTATTTCTTTTGCGGGTGGTCTGCCTGCACCAGAGCTATTTCCTGTTGAAGCCCTAAAGGATGCATGCAATGCAGTATTGAATGAACAAGGTGCAGCTTCTCTACAATATAGCACGACTGAAGGATACATACCTTTAAGACAAGCAATTTGTCAAAGGATGGGTTTACTTGGAATTAATCCTAAAATTGAAAACATTCTTATCACATCAGGATCCCAGCAAGCAATCGACCTTACTGGAAGATTATTTATAAATGAGGGAGATACGATTATTTGTGAAAGCCCAACCTATCTTGCAGCAATCGATGCATTTAAGTTATACAATCCTAATTTTGTTGAAGTAGCAATGGATGATGATGGAATGATTATGGAGGAGCTAGAGAAACAATTACAAGAGAACTCTAATACAAAATTTATTTATACGATTCCAGACTTCCAAAATCCTACTGGCCGTACATTAAAACTAGAAAGACGAAAAAGAATGATTGAACTTGCTAATCAATATGATGTGCTGATTGTAGAGGATAATCCTTATGGAGCTATAAGGTTTGCTGGAGAGGAGCTCCCACCTGTGAAATTTTTTGACACTGAGAATAGAGTAATTTATTTAAGTACCTTTTCAAAGATTTTTACACCAGGTCTTCGTCTTGGGTGGATTTGTGCTGACGAATCTTTCATTGAAAAGTACATTGCTTTTAAGCAAACTGCCGATTTACATACTGATAGCTTTGCTCAAAGAATTACAGCGAAGTATTTGGAGCTATACAATATCGAAGAACACATTAATAAAATCAAAGTTGTTTATAAAGAAAGATGCACAACTATGTTATCTTGTATCAAAGAATATTTCCCGAAAAGTATTAACTATAGCACGCCAGAGGGTGGATTATTTATTTGGGTTGAACTTCCAGAACATGTTGATTCTGGGGAATTATTCACTAAATGTTTGGAAAATAATGTTGCGTTTGTTCCTGGAGCTCCATTTTTTCCAAATGGAACAACGAAAAATACTTTACGATTAAATTACTCGAATATGCCTAAAGAAAAAATTTCAGAAGGTATAAAGCTATTAGGAGAAGTATTGCATCGTGAATTAGAAAAAGAAACCACGCTTATATAATTCAGAGTTGTTTACGAATAGTCAATAAGGTGGAACAACATAAACAAGAAAGTGGCGTAGATATGAGGACATAACGGTCGTTTATCTCCTCAAGCAACACATATTGTTGAGTGAAAGGAGTACGAAAATGGATTTATACTTTGATCACCTTGTTTGGTTCTTTAAAGAACCAGAGAATGCAATAATACCTTTAAAACAAAAAGGAATTCATGTTGCGAAGGGAGGACGTCATGAATCTTGGGGAACATATAATACTCTAAGCTATTTTGGCTTAAATTATATTGAATTTTTAGGAATTGAAAATTTATCAATAGCTGAAAAACATAGTGAAAATCGATTGGTTACACAAATCGTTGAACAGCTAGCAAAAGAAAATCAGGAAGGTCCTGCGACAATTGCGATCCGAACTAATCAAATTGAAGAATTAGCAATAAAACTTAAAGCAAAGGGACTTAAATTATACGGACCACTTACTGGTGAGAGAGTTCGTGCTGATGGTCAATTAATTAAGTGGTCATTGTTATTTCCTGAATATGTGGAAAAGAAGGTTAGTTTACCATTTTTTATTGAATGGGAAAAACCAGATGAAGAAAGGTATTCGGAATTAGAAGACCAAGGGCTTATAAGTTCACACATATTAGGCGAGCCGAAATTGGAAAGTGTTGGTTTTGTCGTAAATAATTTAGATAAGACATTAGAAATTTGGAAGAATTTATTTGACCTTAAACAAGGCGCCGAGTTTATTGATAAAAAAATCAATGCTCGATGTGCAATATTAAAATTAAACGGAACTAATTTATTATTTTGCACACCAATTGGAGATGGGCCTGCTGCTATGGTTTTAAAAGATAAAGGGGAGACTCCTTTCTTAGTGAACCTTACAGACACGAATCAAAGTCACTTTTTTGAAATGTTGGATGGATATTGGAATTTCCAATAATATTTTCAAAAGCTTAGTTGATTGATGGTGAAAACAATAATAATTTTACATAAGTTTGAAAGTGGCAGCGGAGCCATTCTCTTATTCATTAAAAACAAGCGTCAAATTCTTGGTGAAATACCGGTTTGACGCTTTTTTAATTTTCTCGTTATCTTCTTGTTCTCGATGACTAAAGA
The DNA here is from genome assembly GCF_042267765.1 of Gottfriedia sp. NPDC056225. Lineage (NCBI taxonomy): Bacteria > Bacillati > Bacillota > Bacilli > Caryophanales > Bacillaceae > Gottfriedia > Gottfriedia sp. NPDC056225. The sequence goes on from NZ_JBHJTJ010000037.1 coordinate 47,208, forward strand.
TTAGTTATATTTACATAAATGGATTCTTCTACATAGGAAATCAATAAATTATAAATGATTTCTGATTCAATGCTGTTATTGAACTAATTATATTAAAATTGCCTTCTTTAAAGAGCGATTCTAAACATGATCTTATTCAATTAAAGTATACGTTCGTATTATAAAGTGAAACAGTTAACATTCTTGTTGACCATTTTTTATATGGTTTTATGATTATACCTATCACGATCAATAGGGAAAAGAAATCCAGATTTGAGATAAAATAAATTAGCAATAATAAAAACTATAGCATATAAAAAAAGCAATTAACCTTAATTATTCATTCTGTTTTTTAGATGCATACTTCTTAATTACTGGAGCCAAAATCTAAGCCACATAATGACTCCCACTGGTATATATAGTGTGCATTAGTAACCTTCCTAATCAAACAAAAACAATACTGGTTATTTTACTTAAACTTCTTATTTATCCTCGTAAAGCTCATTTAAGTAGTTTAATTGCTATGCATTGAATCAATTATTTTTAATGAATTGAATCATCTGAAATTTAAAACTTCATGAATGTTTGATTTTATACTTGATTCATTTAGATCGAAGGTATATATTAATTGATATATCAATCATTGACCCATCAACAATTGATATATCAATCATTATTAACCGTTAATAAACATTCATCATATTTTTTTGGAGGTAGCGCGTGCCTGATTCAAAAGAAACCGAAGTTTTATCATTATTAAAAGAACTAAAAGTTCAAATTGAAACAACATTTGAAAAATGTATGGGTATTAGTCAATCACGATTAGAAATTATGAATCAATTGTTTGAGTGCGGTGAAATGAGTCAATCCCAACTTCAAAAAACTTTAAAAATTGATAGTGCAGCAATTACTAGACACTTAAAACAACTTGAGTTAAATGGAAAGATTACAAGAAGAAAATGTGAAACTGATAACAGAATAACCTTAGTAAGCTTAACTCAAATCGGACAAGATCAAATGTCTGGATTATGGAAGGGAAAAGTAGAGTTTGTAGAGAACATGCTTAAAGGTTTTTCCGTAGAAGAAATTGACTTAACACTTGACTATTTAAACCGTATTCAAATTAATATGAATCAAATTAATTCGGATCGAGATACTCTTAGCAATTCCTAAAAATTAGTAACAGAGGAGAACACAACAATGACTTTAACAACATTAACTAATAATTTTAACGAAATATTAAAAGGAAGACGCTCAATCCGCAAATATGATACTAATGTAAAGATCTCAATGGAGGAAATGCATGAAATTATAGAAACAGCTACTTTAGCACCTTCTTCAGTAAACATGCAACCGTGGAGATTTTTAGTAATTGAAAGTGACGAAGCAAAGGCGACACTAGCACCATTAGCTCGATTTAATCAATCACAAGTTGAAACATCTTCTGCGATGATTGCGCTGTTCGGTGACTTAAATAATTTTGACTATGCAAAAGAAATTTATGGTCGTGCAGTTGAATTAGGTTATATGCCAGCAGATGTTAAAGAAAAACAACTTGAAACACTTAGTGGCTTCTTTGCAAACATTACAACAGAGCAAATGAAAGATACTGTTTTAATTGATGGTGGATTGGTAGCTATGCAATTTATGCTAACTGCACGTGCTTATGGCTATGACACTTGTCCAATCGGTGGATTCGAAAAAGACAAAATTGCAGAAGCATTCGGTATGGATAAAAATCGATATGTTCCTGTTATGTTGATCTCAATTGGTAAAGCTGTTGATGCAGGATATCAATCTGTACGTTTACCAGTTGAACGTGTAGCAGAGTGGAAATAAATAATACAAAATACAATGAAAAGAAGGTAAATACAATGATTATTATTCATGCGACAATGACAATTGATTCAGAAAAAGAAAATATATTTTTAGAGGAAATGACTTCACTTTTAGAAGCATCAAGATCAGAAGAAGGTAATATTTCATACGATTTAACAAAAACTTCACATAAAGAAAATGAATACATTATGGTAGAAATCTGGAAAGATTTAAGTGCTGTTGCGGCACATAATACGAGTGCTCATTTTACATCGTTTGCTGAAAAAGCTAAAGTTTATCTTACTGCGCCAATTCAATTAAATATTTATGAAGCGAATAAAATAAAGTAATTTATTAACTTTCTAAATTTAGGAGAAAGTTTAATGAAAAACTTAGAAAAATATTTTGAAACATTTAACCTAAATCAACGTACTGAGCTAGATAGAAATTTAGAAGATATAGAAAATGATGTTTATGGCAACGAGGAGTATCGACATAACCTCAAGAAAATCATTATACAAATCAACCATTCTTGAACTTATTTTCAAAAGTAAAAGTGAAAGATAAAATCCAAGAGTCCAAAACTAAAGATTTTGGACTCTTTTTCCA